>JAJQBO010000170.1 GCA_021203245.1 Planctomycetaceae bacterium | reverse complement strand
TTTCCAGCCTCTGCATAAACGACTTCTCCCGCTCGCCCGCCTTGCCCCCGCCCTCCCCGTCGTCGCCGGCCCGGGAGACGGGAAACAACGCCCGCTCGGCCGACCGGATCACCACCAGCTTGTCGGCCGCGAACAGGCTGCCGCCGGAGAGTTCCCGGGTGATGTCCGGCAGGGTCAGGGGCCTGGCTTCGCCGCTGCCGCGCAGGACGGTGACGTCGCCGCCGGGGAACCGCTCCAGCCAGGCGTCCCGAAGGGTCTCGACGGCATGGGCGCGCAAATATTCCGATTCGCCGGCGACGACCGTCACCGGCGGCAGATCGGCGGCTGCCTGACGCACCGCCGCCTCATGGTCGCGCAATCCGACGCTCTCCTTGAACTTTTTCGCCATACCCCTTCCTGTCCGCCCATGCAAGAGAGTCCCCGGTCGCGGGACCGGGGCAAGCGGCAAACTCACGGGGTATAGTATACGAATTTTTCGCCGAGGTGGATGGCAAAATTCCCCGGTCCGACAATATTGCAGGGAGAGGATTAAACATATTGCCAGAGGCAACGGGGATAATATAATAAAACCTTTGGTACTATTCGCAGCACTCACCGTCCCGGCGGCTCTGCGGGCTGAAAGGACAGCATGGCCGATTCACCGTTCAATTTGGGCAAATACTCGAAGCCCTTGTCGCAACGCCCGCCCCGCCCTGGACTTGGCCAAACGCCGGCCGCACGCCCCGCACCCAGGGGTACGGTCCCGCAGATATCCTGCCGGGCCACCAACCCCCTGTCTCTGTAGGACGATCTCGGGAAGGTGTTTCTGGATGAAAACCAGGCCAAGGCCACAACCGCCACCCGCCTGTTCCGAAACGACGAACTATTTGCCGCCACCAGGAAAGTCGTGGGCGATTTCCTGCGGGAAAACCGCACCGGCAAATACTGCATATGGTCGACCGGCTGCTCCAGCGGCGAAGAAGTGTATTCCATGGCCATGATTGCGCTTACCGAATTTGAGAAAGCGAAAAAACAGCCGCTCCTCGAAGCGTTCGGCACAGACATCAACCCCCAGCGCATCGCCGAGGGCCGCATGGGCGTCTATGGCAGGCCGTCGAAGGACGCGTTTGCGGCGAACTACTGGCACATCCTCGCCAAATACGCCACCATGAGCGGGAGCGAAGTCCAGATGGGCGATCTGCTCCGCAGCGTCTGCAAATTCACCCTGTTCGATATGCGAAAGACGCCGAAAAAACACACCTTTCACTTTATCGTCTGCAACCATGTGCTCCAGTATTACGACGCGCCGGGCCAGCGCCATATCATCGGCAACCTGAAGGCGGTCCTCAAGCCGGGGGGATTCCTCTATCTGGAAGGCGTGACCGAACACGGGCTCGACGGACTGAGCCTACAAAAGCGGCCGGAAGCGCCCAACCTGTACGCGGTGGTGGACAAGTCGCCTTCGGGACGGCTGCGCGGCATCACCAGGCGGCTGTTCAGGAAGTGATGGCGGGAGGTGTGTGCCGCACCACGGCCTCGTTTCTTCTGTGGCATGGTGATATTCTGACCGAAAGACACCTCACCCCGACCCTCTCCCCCTCCGGGGGCGAGGGAGAAGGGATTAATTTAGGTAAACCGCTCCATATAATGATTGCCCTGCCGTCCAGGTCTTGTCCGCCTGCCCCGGCACAACTTCCCGTTTGCGATGCAGCGGACGGTTTTCCCGCCGGGGTGACGAATGGGGGAAATCTACGGTGGCGCTGGGAAGAAGGGCTTACAAAAAATCCCCGTCCGATCGGCCGGGGATTTTGCTTGCTGCTGAGAGAGCGGTTCGTTATTTCCGCTTCTTGACCACCTTTTTGGCCGATTTCGCCGGGGCCTTCTTTACCGCCACCTTCTTGGCGGGCTTGGCCGGGGCCTTTTTCGCAACCGCCTTCTTGGCCGCGGGCTTGCGGGTGGACTTGCCCACCGCCCGGGCTTCGACCTCGTACTGGGCGCAGGCGAGGCGGGCAATCGGCACGCGGTATGGCGAGCAGGATACGTAGTTCATGCCCTGGGCGCAGCAGAACTTGACGGACGACAGTTCGCCGCCGTGTTCGCCGCAGATGCCGATCTTCAGGTTGGGACGGGCCGAACGGCCCTTCTCGATGCCAAGCTTGACCAACTGCCCGACGCCTTCCTGATCCAAAACCTGGAACGGGTCGGCGGCGAAAATGCCGTACTTCTTCTCGTCCACGTACTCGGGCAGGAAGCGGCCGGCATCGTCGCGGGACAGGCCCATCGTCATCTGGGTCAGGTCGTTGGTGCCGAAGGAGAAGAATTCGGCCCGCTCGGCGATCTGATCGGCGATAAGGGTGGCGCGGGGGATTTCCATCATCGTGCCGACGAGGTAGCGGACCTTCGACTTGGCGTTCTTGATGATGGCGTCGGCGACGCTGCGGGCGCGTTCCTCGAGGATCTGGAATTCCTTCGACGCCATGGTCAGGGGAATCATGATTTCCGGGAACACCTTCTTGCCGCTCTTCTGCACCTTGACGGCGGCCTCGATGATGGCCGTCACCTGCATCTCGAGGATTTCCGGATAGGTGATGCACAGGCGGCAGCCGCGATGGCCGAGCATGGGGTTGGTCTCATGCAACTGCTCGATGCGGCTCTTGACCTTTTCGACCGGCATGCCGGCGACCCGGGACAGTTCGTTGACGCCCTCGGCGTCCTTGGGGGTAAACTCGTGCAGCGGCGGGTCGATGAGGCGGATGGTGACGGGCTTCCCCGCCATTGCCTCAAAGATGCCTTCGAAGTCCTTGCGTTGATACGGCAGGAGCTTGTTCAGGGCGTCCTTCCGCTGTTCGACCGTCTCCGCGACGATCATGGTCTGGATGGCGAGCTGGCGTTCGCGGCCTTCGAAGAACATGTGCTCGGTACGGCACAGGCCGATGCCTTCCGCGCCCATTTCGATCGCCTTGCGGGCGTCGGCCGGGGTGTCGACGTTGGTGCGGACGTTGACCTTGCGGATCTCGTCGCACCAGCCCATCAGGGTCTTGAATTCGGGCGGCAGGACCGGGTCCTTGAGTTCAAGCTGACCCGAGTAGATGGCCCCGCTCGAACCGTCCAGGGTGAGCCAGTCGCCCTTTTTGAAGGTCTTGCCGGCGACGGTCATCTGGTTGTTTTCGTAGTCGATCTGGAGGATTTCCGCGCCGACGACGCAGCACTTGCCCCAGCCGCGCGCCACGACCGCCGCGTGGGAGGTCTTGCCGCCGGTGGCGGTGAGGATGCCCTGGGCGGCGTACATGCCGCCGACGTCCTCGGGGGACGTTTCCTTGCAGACGAGGATGACCTTTTTGCCCAGGTTGAAGGCTTCCTCGGCGTCCTCGGCGTTGAACATGATGATGCCGGCGGCCGCGCCGGGAACGGCGTTGATGCCTTCCCCGAGGAAGGAACTGGTCAGCTTCGACTTGTCCGATTCGGCGATGACCGGGTAGAACATGCGTTCGATGTCTTCCGGCGTGATGCGGGTGACCGCCTCTTCCTTGGTGATGAGCTTTTCCTTCACCATGTCGACGGCGATTTTGAAGGCGGCGGCGGGCGTGCGCTTGCCGGTGCGGCACTGGAGCATGAAGAGTTTTTCGTTCTCGACGGTAAACTCCATGTCCTGCATGTCCTTGTAGTGCTTTTCAAGCTGGACGCGCACCTTCTGAAGCTGCTTCCACGCGGCGGGCAGGTACTTGCCGAGGTCGGACAGCTTCAGCGGGGTACGGATGCCGGCCACCACGTCTTCGCCCTGGGCGTTAATAAGGCAGTCGCCGAAGAAGACGTTCTTGCCGGTGGAGGGGTCGCGGGTAAAGCAGACGCCGGTGCCGGAGGTGTCGCCGGTATTGCCGAAGACCATTTCCTGGACATTGACGGCGGTGCCGTGCAGGTCGGCGATCTTTTCGACGCGTCGGTAGGTGACGGCCTTTTCGGCGTTCCAGGAGTTGAAGACCGCCTTGACGGCGCCCCACAGCTGTTCCATCGGATCCTGCGGGAACGGCTTGCCGCCCATGTTCTTCTTGTAATAGGCCTTGAACTCCTCGCACAGTTCCTTCAGCGCTTCGGCGGGGATTTCCGGGTCGGTCTTGACGCCGAGACGCTTCTTCGTTTCACTCAGCATTTCTTCCATGGGTTCCTTGGACAGGCCCATGGCGGTGGTGGAATACATCTGGATAAAGCGGCGGTAGGCGTCGTAGGCGAAACGGGGATTGTTGGTCTTGTTGGCGAGACCTTCGACAGAGATGTCGTTGAGGCCAAGATTGAGGATCGTTTCCATCATGCCGGGCATGGAGCGGGCGGCGCCGGAGCGGACAGAGACGAGCAGCGGATTCTTGACGTCGCCGAACTTCTTGCCCGTGGTCTTTTCCAGCTTTTTCAGGTTGTCCTTGACTTCGGCTTCGAAGTCGCTCGGGAACTTGCGGCCGAGTTCGTAGTAAAGGGCGCAGGTGTCGACGGTGATGGTGAAACCGGCGGGCACCGGCAGGCCGATGGACGACATTTCCGCCAAGCCCTGCCCTTTGCCGCCCAGGACATCCTTGGGCAGTCCGCGCCCTTCGGCCTTGCCGCCGCCGAAGAAATAGACGCGCTTGATTTTTTTTGCCATTACCTATTCTCCTTAAAAGAAAAGCCAGCTCTCACGTGTGGCTCGAACGCATATGCCCAACGAAAAAGATCCCGTGCCTGTCTTCTCCATCACGTGGAAAACAGGCCGGTTTATGCTTTATCGTCCTTTTGCCCTGGTGAACACCGCAACATCCGCCGGAAAAACGCGTAAATTCTGGCTTGACAAACGAAAACGCCTGCCGCTTCCCGACGCGAGTCGAGTATGCAGCAGGCGTTTTTTCTGTCAAACGAAAAGGCGCGGTCTGTAGCGCGCACCGCTTATTTGGCGAGGGATTGGAGCATGTCGCGGGCGATTGCCGCCAGGCGCTCCAGCGCGAAGGGCTTTTTCAGGAGGTGGGTAAAGCCGCAGTCGTACAGGTCGCACTCGTGCCATTCGTCCAGGGACGCGCCGATGGCGACGATAAAGCGGTGCACACCGTGGCGGCGGAGATAGTAGGCGATCTCGGCGCCGTGCTTTTTCGGAAGGCCGAGGTCGAGAATAAACAGGTCGAAGCGGCGCGACTGGACGATTTCCATCGCCTCTTCGCCGGTATTCGCCTCAACCACCTCCATGCCTTCGAACTCAAGGAGGGCGCGGAGCAACAGGCGGACGTCGGGGTCGTCGTCCACGACGAGGGCGCGGGGACGGTGGCGGGCGCGCAGGTTTTTGACGAACTCGGACCCGGTGGAGTCGAGCCGCGACGCCAGGCGGTGGGCGTTCAGGTCGAGGCGGCCGAGAATGTGCAGGACGACGGTCATATCCTGACCGCTTTCGACAGCCCACTGGACAATGTCGAGGTTTTCGCCGCCCTGTTCAAGCATAAAGACGATGACACCGGCCTGCTCGCGGCAGTTTTCGAACTCCTTGACCATAATGCCGAAATCGTTGTTGTCGAGTTCGCGCCAGAAAACGGCGCCCTTGATATGCTGTATCCAGCGCTCCCGCACGAATTTGTGCCAGAACCGCCGGTGCCAGTCCTCGATAGCGCCGTCGCCGATGTCGTAGCCGGCTTTTTCGCTTTCGATCCATTTGTGGCGGTACGCTTCGCGGGAGGCTTCCTCGAAAATGCTCTTGACCTCGACGCCTTCGGGGACGGCCCGCCTGCGCAGGGCCGTGTTGGTGAAGCGTCCGGAAATACTTATCGGACTTTGGGCGCTCATGAATCATTCCACCGGGGGTAAGCCACGCCTGAACCAGGACCGCCTCCGCCACCGGGGAAGGACGGCTGACCAACCATGCCACCGAAAATAAAAAGCCTTGGTTCTCGTCGAGACCAGGTTATACGTATCATAGCAAAAAATACGACGGCAATTCAATCCCAAAAGTGAAACGCGGCGATTAACTTTTTGTTGCCTGCCGTGTAGCGTCGCTTCACCCCCGAGGCAGGAAGCGCGGCGGACCACTTCAGTCGTGGCGCATGACTATCTATCTTATTGTCGTGTTCCGGCTCCACTTCCCTTGATCCGGTTGGAAAAACCCGCGGCCGTCCCGCCCGCATGCCCGGCGGCCGACCCCGGACAGAGACTAGAGGGGGAAAAGCAAAGGGACTAGGCCATGACTGACAAAAACTCCATGCCGCGTATGCGCGAACAATATAAGGACAATGCGTTCGAGGTCGTTAAAAACGAGCCTGCCAAACAAAACCTCCGCAAGGAGGAACTTCGCGCCAAGGCGGAGGAATTGAAGGAACAGGTCGACATCCACGAGGATTACCGCCCCGCTCCGGTCGACGGTGACGACGAGACGGCCCGGGAGGGCGGCGTACACTGCAACCGCAGCGCCGATTGTGGTCCCGACTGCGGCTGTTTCCCAAGCACGCACGGCTAAAAAAGAACGGCGGAACGCCGCGCGTTCCGCCGAAAGAGTATGGATATGACCGGGTTACTCGCAGCTCACCCGCTCGACAATGTCCTGCACCATCTGGAACTGCTCATAGGTCATGCCATCCAGGGAAATGCCCAGTTTGGCGATCTCCTCCTGGATAATCAGGGCGCGTTTCTGCATCTCGACATGCGCCAGATCGGACCCGCCGTAGAGCTCGAACGCCGCGCCCCGGGTATAGCGCACATGCCCGTCGGAGTCGTCGAGGCCATAGCCGACGAGAACGGCGCGGCCGCGTTTGACTCTTCCAGCGGCGAAATTGTCTTCGTTTGTTGTTTTACGCATAGAGAACAAAATCCACGGAAAAGGGTACCCATCTGACAGCGTTTTAAAAAAGGAGTGAACTCCCACCCACGACTTTGGATTATATGGAACCCGAATCGGAATTCAACCCTCGTCCGCGGCAAAAACCGCCCTTGGAGCCGATGTTTCCGTCCCGGATTGAATTCTCCACTCTTGGCGGTTGACTATACCCTGCCCGGCCAATAAGATAGGCGTTTTCGACGCGGGGACGACGATTATGGCAAAAAAAGACAAGCCGGGCAAAGGCGCGCCCGCATCCAATTCAATCGCAAAGAACAGGGCGGCATTTCACAACTATGAAGTGCTTCAGAAGCTTGAATGCGGCCTGGTGCTGTCCGGAACCGAGGTGAAAAGCCTCCGGGACGGCCATGTCGCCTTTGCCGACTCCTTCGCGTCGGTCCAGGACGGGGAGCTTTTTCTGTATAACCTCAACATTTCCGAATACAAAATGGGCAACCAGTTCAACCATCTTGCCGTGCGTAAGCGCAAACTCCTCGCGCATAGCCGGGAGATCCGCAAGCTCAAGGCCGCCACCGATCAAAAAGGCTATACTCTGGTTCCCCTGGGCATGCACTGGAGCCGGGGCCTGGCGAAGGTCGAACTGGGCGTGGTGAGGGGAAAACAACTGCACGACAAGCGGGATACCATAAAAAAGCGCGAACAGCAACGCGACGCCCAGCGGGTCATGCGGAACTTCTCCAAAGGATGACACCATGAACCACCGTATCCATCTGCCCCTCGCCCTGGCCGTGCTGCTGGCCGGGAGCGCCGTCTATGCCGCCGATTCCATCATTGACGAACGGGACGTGCGCCGTGGCGCCGAAGACGCCGGCCGCCTCGCCGCACAGGCCCGGGATGCCGGGCTTACTATCGCCGACCAGGCGGTGGATTTGGCGGAGGAGGTCTCCGATGCCTTTAAAGATGGGTACCGGGACGCGCGGCGGCGGCCGTAGTTTTCCTTGCCGCAGTGAAAAATGCGGATCGAGCCCCTCACCCCGGCCCTCTCCCCGGAGGGGAGAGGGGGCCTGTAATTTCTTTTTCGTGATGTCGATTCCGCTGGTGGTGCTACTTCCTTTTTGCGGCCTTTTTCTTCGCTGCCGCTTTTTCCTTCGGGGTCTCGCCCCATTCGGAATAGCATATCGCCGCCCGCTGCTTGCTGGACGGCCACTTGTCCTTTTCCTCACGGGTCAGGTCGGCAATGCAGCGGGAGACGAAGTCTGCTTGTCCTCGCTTTTTTTCGGTTTCGGCATGGGCATGGCGTTTTCTCCTGAGTGGCGTGATGCCTCATACCTGTGTGTCCCGTTGCCCGGATACAATCCTTTTCACACCTTCCAGGCATCCGTGTCAAGGCAGATGGTGACGGGACCGTCGTTGACGAGCGCGACGTTCATGTCGGCTCCGAACACGCCCCTCTCAACCGGAATCCCCTGCCCTTCAAGCTCGCGGCAAAAGAACTGATAGAGTTCGTCCGCCTGTTCCGGCGGCGCGGCACTGATAAAGGACGGGCGGTTGCCCTTGGCCGTGTCGGCGTACAGGGTGAATTGACTGACCACCAGCGCCGAACCGCCGATGTCCTGCAGCGACAGGTTCATCTTGCCGGCATCGTCCTTGAACACGCGCAATTTCGCCACCTTCGCGGCCAGGAGGCGGGCATGGGCCCCGGTGTCGCCGCCGGTGACGCCAAGAAGCACCAGATAGCCCGCGCCGACCCGGCCGACGACCTCGCCCCCGACTGTAACGCTTGCCTCGTTTACCCGTTGCACAACTGCTCGCATCGTGTATCCTTTCCGTTTGGAACGCATTACGGCGGTAGTATACGGAATATCCACTGAAATTGTAAGGACAGCATCCAATGGTTGGCAAAAACGTGGTTCGCGCCTGCATCCGCGATATGCAGGCATATATTCCCGGCGACGCGGCAGAGGACGCCGCCGTCGTCAAGCTGAATCAGAACGAAAACCGCTATCCACCCAGCCCGAGAGCGGTCAAGGCGATCGAGTCGGCGCTGGCGGGAGTGGCGATTTATCCCGAATCCACCAGCCGCACACTGCGCGAGGCCGCGGCGACGGTCTACGACGTGCCTGTCGACCACGTCATCGCCGGCAACGGCTCGGACGACATCCTCCGCATCCTCTTCCACTGCTGCTGCAACCCGGGCGACGTCGCCGTCGCCTTCCACCCCACCTACAGTTATTACGCGACCCTGGCGGCCATGCACGACGTCCGCTACCGGTTGATCGATTTCGAGGGAGAATACCGCCTGCCGGACAGCCTGAATTTGGACGACGCCAAACTGGTGTTCCTGCCCAACCCCAACGCCCCGACCGGCACGGTGTTCCCCGAGGCGGAGATCCGCCGCCTGCTCCAGGCGGTGCCGAACGGGCTGGTGGTGGTGGACGAGGCCTATGCCGACTTCTGCGCCGTGACAGCCATGCCGCTCCTGCGCGAATTCGACAACCTCGTCATCGTCCGCACCTTTTCGAAAAGCTACAGCCTCGCCGGCCTGCGCGTCGGCCTCGGCTTCGCCCGACCCGAACTCCTGGCCGAACTGGAAAAGGTCCGCGACTTCTACAACGTCGACCGCCTGGCGCAGGCCGGGGCGGAAGCCGCCCTCCTCGACCAGGACTGGCTGCGGTACATCGCCGGAAAGGTCGCTGCGACCCGCGACGCCACCATCACGGCGCTACGGGAACTCGGCCTGACCGTCTACGACAGCGGCGCGAACTTCGTCCTGGTGCGGTTCCCGTCGGCGGCCAGGGCGCGCGAAATTTACGAAGGCCTGCGCAGCCGCAACGTCCTGGTGCGTTACTTCGACACCAGAGGCATCGACGACTGCCTGCGCGTCAGCATCGGCACCGACACCGACATGGATGTTTTCAAAAAGGAACTCGAAGCCTTGCTTGAATGACTGGACGACGCCATGCCCTGGAATAAACTCCACGCCGACGTGCCCGCATTCATCCGGGAATCCGATTCCCTCCTGAAGGCGGAGTGGACGTTCATGGCCGAAGCGGCGGCCACCGTCGGCATGGCCTCACGCCTGGGCGCGTCCCAACTGGGCGATCTGGCGGTGGACGCCCTCGCGGCCGACATCGTCGCCAGCATGGAAATTGAAAACGAACTCCTCGACGCGCCGCTTGTGGCCGCCGCGATCCGCCGCCAGCTCGGCCTCGCCCTGGCCGGCGTCGGCGGCGACCCTGTCGCCGACGGGTGCGCCGCCCTTATCCTCGATGTCCTGCAGCACTCCGCCCGGCCGATCTGCGAGAACTGGCTTGACGGCTGGCGGGAGTTTTTCTGGCGGCACTTCAGCCTCGACCGCCCGTCCCTGCCCGGCATGTCTTTCGACCGCCGCCGCGAACTCCGCGATTTCATCACCTGGTACAACACCGTCCCGCAATGGGGCGGGGACGCGCCCCTGGTCCGCGCCGGCCTCGCCCACCTGTAGTTTGAATCCATCCACCCCCTGCCGCTCGGTTCCGGCATTGTCGGGCGGATTCTCGCCGAGATGGTTTTGTCCCGCAGCGTGCCGGGTCATCCGTTTACGCCGTTGGCGCCGGTCCTGCTCCGCCGCCGCATCGAATACCACAGCCAGTTGGACACCGCCTGCCGCGACCGCGACGCCACCCAATGGCTCCTCTGGTTCGCCGCCGCCTCGATCGAAGCGGGCCGGCTTGCCCGGGCGCGGCTGGAATTCGCCGTCAACCGGGAGCGGTTGCTGGAATCTCTCCGGGAAGACATCTCCGGCCGGCAGCAGCGCGTCCTCCTGGACTTCTTCAGCCTTGGCGACGCCGCCTTCCTGCCGGGCGTCAGTCCGGCCCGCTACGCCGCCGCCACCGGCCGCGACGTCACTTCCGTCGCCGCCGACATGGCGAACCTGACCGCGGTTGGAGCGCTGCGGCGGACCATTCGCGGCAGGACGATCCGTTACCACCTCGCCCTGCCTTCGCCGGAGGCGGCGCAGGTGACAATCGACGATATTCTCTGATTCCACGCCACGCCGAAAACCGCCCACTTTTACCGCGCCGCAGTCGTGGCGCGGGCCGGTTGTTCCATGTGCGCCTGCCCATTGTACATGCCTTTCCGCGCCCCGTTGGCCGGGAAGGCGAAACGACGATTTTCCTAACCACACGCATTTCTAGGAAATTTACGCTTTTTTGCTCAATCGCGCGCCGCCTTCCTGCCGATAAGAACATCTGTAACAGAGTCGTTCCATGAACCGCATTCCGGGAAAGAGTGGGACGCCGGCGGAGCCGCCCGCGCCGGCGCTGACCCGACATTTACATCCAAGGAGAGAAGGCTGTGTCCGAAAAAACCATGTCCTCAAAAGTGGCTGTGCCGCGCGGGACGAAGTTTCGTAAAATCAACATGTCGCGCAAAGTCGCGCACTGCCCCCGCTGCAACGAACTGTCGAAGCGCCACTCCATCGGCCGCCGCCGCCTCCGCGAAGTCGGCATCTCCGGCCCGACCATGCTGGAAGTGACTTATTCCAAGCACTACTGCGAGAAGTGCCGCAAGCATTTCTCCCTCCCGATGGATCACCTCGCCCTGCCGTCGGGACGCTTTACCAACCGCGTCCGCCGCACCGCGGTCGACCTGGTCATCAAGCAGGCCCTGACCCTCGAAAAGGCGACCCAGCGCATGCGCCAGAAATACTACGTCCATGTCCCGCCCACCACGCTGCACGATTGGGTCGTGGCCGAACTGACCCTCGCGTAAGGAGTACGCGTCAGGGTCGTGGCATTCCTCCTCCCCGCAATACAGTGCGTAGCCGGACCGATTCCCTGCAGGATCGGTCCGGCTTTTGTTGTTTACGGGAAGGGTGCGAATCCATAGGATGTCAGTTTGCTTTTGGGAGGCTTTACAGGAAATACCGTGGACACGCCCGACGCAGCACACCATTCCGCCGTTCCGACCGACATTCCGGGTGAGGTGCTGGCGCATATCGAGAGCGCCATGCTCAGGGACCGCCCCGGCCTCGGCCGCGAGGCGGTGCGCCTGCGCGCGGTCAAACGTCCGGGTGAAAAAGAAGCCGCCGACTGCCTCCGCCTGTGGGAATTGTTCGACAACTCCCGCAAACTCCGCGCCGCCCGGGCCGAACGCCGCCCCCTCGCCATCGACTACTCGCCAGACCTCACCATCAGCGCCCGCCGCGACGAAATCGCCGCCGCCATCCGGGACAACCAGGTGGTGATTATCGCCGGCTCCACCGGCTCGGGAAAAACCACGCAACTGCCGAAAATCTGCCTCGACCTCGGGCGCGGCGACGTCGGCCATATCGGCATCACCCAGCCGCGGCGCATCGCCGCCATGTCGGTCGCCGCCCGCGTCGCCAAGGAACTCGGCTCGCCCCTGGGGGATGTCGTCGGCTTCCAGATTCGCTTTATGGCCCGCACCCGGCCGACCACGCTGGTCAAATTCATGACCGACGGCGTGCTCCTGAACGAACTCCGCCGCGACCGGGAACTCCTCGCCTACGACACGGTCATCCTGGACGAAGCGCACGAACGCAACCTCGATACCGATCTCCTGCTCGGCTGCATCCGCCGCATCCTGCCGTCGCGGCCGAACTTCCGCCTCATCGTCTCGTCCGCCACCCTCGATGTCGACCGCTTCAGCGAATACTTCGACGGCGCGCCCGTCATCGCCCTCGAAGGCCGCACCTACCCGGTCGAGGTGCGCTATGCGCCGCCCGGCGACGACGAAGACGACGATCCCGATCTCGACGTGATGATCCTGCACGCCGTCGAGGAACTCGTCCGCGAAATGCCGTCCGGCGACATCCTCGTCTTTCTCCCGGGCGAAGCCGATATCCGCGAAGCGGCCGACACCCTGGCGCGGTCGGGGCCGAAGGAGTGCCTTATCCTGCCCCTCTATTCGCGACTGACGCCGGAGGAACAGGGGCGGGTCTTCCAGACGACCGACAGGCGGAAAGTCATCCTCTCCACCAACGTCGCCGAAACGTCCCTCACCATCCCCGCCGTCCGCGCCGTCATCGACAGCGGCCTGGCGCGGATGAAGCGCGTGTCCGACAAAGCCTCGGTCGAACGGCTCCAGATCGAAAAGATCAGCCAGGCGTCGGCTGAACAACGAAAAGGCCGCGCCGGCCGCGTCGCGCCCGGCATCTGCGTTCGCCTCTATTCGGAAGCGGATTATCTGAAGCGGCCCGCCTTTACCGACCCGGAGATTCGCCGCGCCTCGCTCGCGTCCGTCATTCTCCGGCTCCGCCACCTCGGCCTCGGCGCGGTGGAGGATTTCCCTTTCCTCGATCCGCCGCAGCCGTCGCGGGTCCAGGAAGGCTACCGCGAACTGGCCGAACTGGGGGCACTCGACGACAAGCGGGTCATCACCCCGTCGGGCCGGCGCATGGCCAACCTGCCGGTGGAGCCGCGCTTCGCCCGCATCCTCCTCGAGGCCCGCCGCACCGGCGCGCTCGAGCCGGCCCTCATCATCGTGTCCATGCTCTCGGTGCAAGACCCGCGCGAACGGCCGCAGAACAAGAAGGGCGAGGCCGAGGCGGCGCACCGGCGCTTCCAGCATGGCAAATCCGATTTTCTCGGCTGGCTGGAACTGTGGAAGTTCTACGACGACGCCCTCGCCACCCTGCCCTCGAAGTCGCAGGCACGCAAGTTCTGCCGCCAGAATTTCCTCAATTATCTGCGCATGCAGGAGTGGCGCGACATCCACCGCCAGGCCGGCGACATCATGGCCAGCGTCGCCGACAAGCAGGAAAAGGTCAACCCCGCCGCCCTCGCCTCCGACAAGGACGGCGGCTATGCCCGCCTCCACAAGGCGCTCCTCGCCGGCCTGCTCGGCCGCATCGGCAAACGCTCCGACGACGGCGACTACCAGGGGGCGCGCGGCGTCCGCTTTCTGCTCTGGCCGGGTTCCGGCCTGGTGTGGGCGGCAAAGGACAGGCGCGACGCGTCGCGGGAGGCAGGCGATCTCCCGAGTGAAATCCGCCGCAAAGGCGCTCTCCCTGCGTGGGTCGTGACGGCGGAACTGGCGGAGACAAGCCGGCTTTTCGGCCGGGGCGTGGCGGAAATCGACCCGTTGTGGGTGGAGGAACTGGCTGGTCCCCTTGCCAAACGATCCTACTCGGAACCCTACCATGACGCGCGTTCCGGCTTTGTCCGGGCGAGGGAAAAGGTCGAGGTCTACGGGTTGCCGGTCGTCGAAGGGCGGCGCGTCCACTACGGGTCAATTAACCCGAAGGCGGCGCGGGAGGTGTTTATCCGCCAGGCCCTGGTGGAAGAGGCGTTGACCGCGAAGCTGGCGTTTTACCAGGAAAACGTCGCGCTGGTGCGGTCTGTCGCCGACATCGCCCACAAGGCGCGCCAGCCGCTGATGGCGAGTTCCGAAGCCATCTACCGCTTCTACGACGAGCGGATTCCGCCCGAGGTGAACAACGACCGCGCCCTGGCGAAGTTCTATTACGAAGAGGAAAAGACCCGGCCGGGCTTTCTCCGCCTCACCCGCCAGTACCTGATGGACAACCCGCCGGACGGAATTACCGCCGACCGCTTCCCCCCCGCGGTGGAAGTGGGCGGTCGGCGCTATCCCCTGACCTACCGTTTTCATCCCGGCCATGCCGAGGACGGCGTCACCATGACGGTCCCGGTTGCGGATATCCCCAATCTGCCGGCCTGGCGGCTCGACTGGCTGGTGCCGGGACTGATCGGCGCGAAGGTCGCGGAGTTGCTCCGTACCTTGCCGAAAAGCGTGCGCCGCGATCTGACGCCGATACCGGAGACGGCGGCGCAGCTCGTCGACCGGCTTGGCCCGCCCGACAAACCGCTGACCGAGGCCCTCGCGGAAGCGGCGTTCAGGGTCGTGGGGGTGCGTATCCCGGACGACGCCTGGGATGAAAAGGATCTGCCCGCGTTCCTGCGGATGAACATCAGGGTAATCGACAAGAACGGCGTCACGGTGGGAATGGGGAGGGATCTCGACACCTTGGCGGAGAGTTTGAAGCTGGCGGCCAGGAACGCGTTCGAAAGCCTGGACAAAAACCTGCACGAAAAAACCGGGCTCGACGCCTGGACCTTTGGCGATCTGCCGGAACGGCTGGAAATCCGCTCGGGCGCCGGCGCAGCCGCCTTCCCCGCCCTGGTGGATGAAGGGCGGACCGTCGGCATCCGCCTCTTCCATACCCGCGACCAGGCGGACGAGGCGATGCCGGGCGGCTACCGCCGGATGGTCTTCCTCACCCTGGGCCAAGCCGTCGCCAAGCTGCGGAAGGATATTCGCCTCCGTTTCAGCGCCAGGACCGCCGCCCTGTCGCAAACCCTCGGCGGCGGCGGCGATGTGCTGGCAGACGAGGTGCTGGCGAGCGCGGTGGACGAGGTGTTCGACACCGCCCACCCGGCAAGGACGCACCGGCTGTTTCTGGAACGCATCGCTGCAGGAAAGGAACGGCTCTACCCGGTCGCCATGGAACTGCGGGCATCGGTGGAGGAGGCGTTTTCGAAAGCGTCAACCATCATCCCCGGTCTGGGCCGCCCGCCCACGCCAGCCCACGCCGACTCCTACCGGGACGTCCTGCGCCAAGTGGAATCGCTGCTGTCGCCGGGGCTGCTGCGGTTTGTGACGGCGGAACAGATGCGCCAGTTGCCGCGCTTCGTCGCCGCCGCCGAGCGCCGGCTCGAGCGCATGAACTACGCCCTTGGCAAGGACAAGATGCGGCTGGCCGAACTCTATCCCTACCGCGAGCGTTACGAAACAGCCGCGAACAGCCGCCTCACCCCCCGGGAGGCGCGGCTGCTCATTGACTATCGCTGGCTGTTGGAAGAGTGGCGGATCGGGCTGTTCGCCCAGGAAGCAGGGCAAAAAAGCCTTGGGAGCGCGAAGCGGCTGGATGAGGCGTGGCGGGTTTTCAGGGCGGCCAATCCGGATTAAGCCATTTTTCTCATTCGACGCCGGTTTCCCGGGTTTTTGGTAACGCTCGTCCTCCGGTACCATACAATGGCGAGCGGCGAGCGTCCCGAAAGTCAAAACAGACGGTATCGCCTGTTACGCAACGAGGGAAATGATCGTGCCGTCGGGGAATTTGAAATCGAGATACTCGGGCTTCGCGTCATCGGCAAAGATGCGGCCGACGTCGGAAAGGATGGTTGTGGTGATTTCCGACCAGTCCCGGCCTTCGACATAGGCGGCCCAGTCAAGGCCGTGCACCATGAAACAATCGTTTTCGCCCCTGTTCACCAAAAAAGAAAGCCTCTTCATGATTGACCCTCCTTGTGATCTCCTGATTATATTATCGTCCCCTGCCGAGTCAACCTTGAGGGTTTTGTCGTTTAACGTGGAGAGGCGCGGGCCCATGGCCGATACAACCAGAAAGGCGCTCGGGCGCTAAGGAGACTATATGAAAGGCGTTTTCCTGGTTATCGAGGGCGGCGACGGTAGCGGCAAGTCCTCGCAGATAGCTCTTTTGGATGAATATTGCCGAAAGACCGATAAAAGGGTCAAATCCATCCACTTCCCCCGGGTCACGGCAAAGCCGTACGGCCAGATGATCGCCGAATACCTGCGGGGCGAATACGGGGCGGTCGACGTCGTCAGCCCCAAGCTGGCCGCCCTCCTCTATGCCCTGGACCGGCAACAGGCAGCGGCGCAACTAAAAGACATTATCGCGTCCGGCCATACCCTTATCGCCGACCGGTACATCTTCTCGAATATCGCCTACCAGTGCGCGAAGCTTGCCGACGAGAAGGCCAAGGCGGAACTGGCCGACTGGATTGAAACGCTCGAGTATGGCTACCACGGCATCCCGCGCCCCGATTTGACGCTCTACCTCGATGTCCCGCCGGAATTCTCCCGCTCCAACCTGAAGGGCGGCCGCACAGGCTCGGACCGGGATTACCTTCTCGGACAGAAGGATATCCATGAGGCCGATCTCGACCTCCAGGATCGGGTGCGGGAGGAATTTCTCCGCCTCGCCAAAGCCCGCACGGGCGAAATCGGCGTCGTCGACTGCCGCGGCGTCGACGGCGGCATCGCCGACAGGAAAACCATCCACAGCCGCATCGTCGACGCGCTCCGCTATTACGGGGTGGTGGCCAGGTGAGCAAGACCTTTACCATCATTCTGCGGCAACTGGTCGTCCCCCACGGCGAGAGCGAAGCCAAGCTGGCCGCCCGCGCGGCCGCCCGTCTTGAGTGCGCCCCGGAAGACATCGTGGCCATCCAGCCGGTGCGGCGATCGATCGACGCCCGCAAACGGCGCGGCAAGGCGGTCGACGTCTATCATGTCCGGGTCGAACTGCCGAACCGGCTGCGGCGGCAGGTGCGCAAAGCCACCCACCTTGACGTCGTCTTCGAGTCCGGCGGACCCAACCTGAGCCTTTCCCTCACCGACCCCGCGCCCATGCCGGGCGTGCGGCCGGTCGTCGTCGGCGCAGGACCGGCCGGCCTGTTCGCGGCGCTCAGGCTGGCTCGGGCGGGCTGGAAGCCGCTCCTACTGGAACGGGGCGACTGCATCGACGACAGGCGGGGCGTCGCGGCCGCCTTTTGGCGCAACGGCACGCTGGACCCGGAGAGCAACGTCCTCTTCGGCGAAGGCGGCGCCGGGCTGTTTTCAGACGGTAAACTGAACACCCGCCACAAGGACCGCGAAGGCATGGCCGCCATCCTCGCCGCCATGGTCACGGCAGGCGCGCCGGAGGATATCCGCCTCCAGGCCGCCCCCCACGTCGGCAGCGATCTCCTCGGGACGGTTGTCGCCAACATCAGCAGGGAAATCCGCGATTGGGGCGGCGAAATCCGCTACCGGACGGCGGTGACGGACATCCATGTCGAAGACGGCCGCCTGCGCGGGCTGACGCTGCGGTCCGGCGGCACGGACGAATCCCGTGACTGCACCACCTGTATCCTCGCGGTCGGCCACAGCGCCAGGGATGTCTACGAAATGCTGGCCAGGCGCGGCATCGGCCTCGAGGCCAAACCGTTCGCCGCCGGGGTGCGGGTGGAGATGGCGCAGGAACAGATCGACAGATCGCAACGCAACGGTCCGTTCAAGCCGGGTCCGGGCGAGGCGGCGTCGTTTCGCCTGTCCCGCCCGCCGTCCGGCGATGCCGCGTCGTGCTATACCTTCTGCATGTGCCCGGGAGGGCTGGTCATCGCCTGCGCGTCCGAACCCGGCAGGCTGGCGGTCAACGGCATGAGCTATCACGCCCACGCGGGCGAATTCGGCAACGCCGCATTCCTGTCGCCGGTGACGCCCGAGGATTTCCCCGCCGACCCATCCATCCATCCCGCCCTCGCCGGCGTGGCCTGGCAGCGGGCATGGGAGGAAAAGGCGTTTGCGGCCGGCGGCGGCGATTACAGCGTCCCGGCCAGCACCCTGGCGGACTTCCTCGCCGGGCGGGCGGGGCCGTTGCCGGAACGGATGGGGGTGGCCAGGGC
>JAJQBO010000080.1 GCA_021203245.1 Planctomycetaceae bacterium | reverse complement strand
TAAAAGGCGTTCCACTCCCGGCAATGTAGGGCAGGGAAAGAAGCGACGTTGGTTCTGTGGGCGCGCGCGACTCGAAGTCCTGGAACGGGGAAGCGCTGGCCGTGTCGCCAAAGGTCGTGATGTACCAGTTCAATAACAAACTGCCGGTGGAGTTGCATGAATAGGTGAACATTTCCTGCGGATCGGCATGAACCGAGACGGTGTAGTTGTTCGCCAGCAGGTCGGTTTGCCGGGTATTGGCCGGAATGGTGACTGCCATCACCTCCACGGTGCCGGATCCGTTGGAGCCGACACCGGGGAGAATGCCGCCCGCCCCCACCGCGACGCACATCTGGTCATGGCCTCCAGTCGTCACAACCGTGTCCGCCATTAAGCCAAGCTCCGATCGCACAGCCGGAAGGACCGTGCCAACAGGCGTGCCGGAGGGCAGGGGAGGAGACATAAGAGCCGGGTCGACCCTGGCCGCGTCGAACAACTCTTGCGACCATGTCCTCGCCCCGACGTCGAATCCCATCGTCCTGCCGGCGAGGGAGTAGCTTATCGCCCGCTGTTCGGTCAGGCGGTAGATGATGAAATCCTCGAACAGCATGAAGGCTTTGGCGTCTGTATAATAGGAGCAATTTTTCTTCTGCCATGCCATCTTGCACAGGGTATACATGGCATCAGGCATAACGCCGCTGATCGCCTTGATTCTTTCCTTTCCTACCCTTCTAACGATCTCCTCCACCTCCTGCACACCGCTCGCATCCCAGAACAATGGCGCCGCCGCCAGCGGGTTGCCGTGTGCGTCCATGGGGACGGCTGCTTCACCAAGGGCGGAGATGGCGAGGAACTGAAGAGAAGCGGCCGAGGGAGTGGTCGAGAGTGCTTTGTGGAAGAGAGATTTGACCGCACTTCAGACTTCCAGCGCGTCAAGCGTATGCCTTCCGTCTCGCCGTGTGGCAGTATAGGACGCGCTGACCTGAACAATGAGGTCTTTACCGGCATACACGGAAAGTTTGCAGTTGCTGGTTCCGATATCCAATCCTGCGATCATGGCATTATCTTCTTCTCTGGAGTTTGGAACGGCACTGTGAGCACGTCAAATAAAAGGTGAGGATTCGTGGTGTTCACAAGTAATAGTAATCCATAAAATGGGCGTGTCAATCAACTAATCTATTAAATGACTGAAAATAGTCATAAATTTACCCGAATATTGCCCGGATATTCCCGTCAACGATCCGGTAATGGCGAAAACGTCAATTACGTCAATTTCCTAATTCCATGAAAAGTAACGCATTGAAAATTATATGCCTGATATCAGTCAATAAAAAGATGCATGTGATTGACATGGCTGCAAGCGTAGGGTAATTTACTAATACAGTTCAAAAGATACGCCGTCACCGACCTGAACAAACTGCACCCTTGTCGGGTTCTCCTGGCCACACACGACAAAAACATCGACTCTCCCCAATCATCGCCCACATGGCGGATTGGTTACGTGAAGTTTGTCCTTTTGAAAAGGGGTGTTTCATGCTGAAGAGAATCCTCGTTGCCTGTGTACTGACCGCTTTGATCGTTTGTTCCGCCTCATCCGCCGCCGAAACGAAGAAGTACGTCTACTTGCCACAAAACCTCAATAACCCGTTCTATACAACCATTGCGGATACCTTTGCCGAGATTTATGGCGCGGAAGGCCACTAGTTCACGCCTCTGGACCCGAACAACGATCAGGCCGTGCAGATCTCCCTGATGGAAGACGCCATTGCCCAAGGAGCCAGTGCCATATTCGTCACACCGGTGACCACCGACGGCATTATCTCCGGACTTATCTATGCGCAGCAAAATAATGTTCCGGTTGTGGCAATCGACTGCACCATGGAAGAAGGCGACGAGGATCTGGTCGTCTCGACCGTAACGACAGACAACTATAATTGCGGCTACCTCACCGCCCAGAGAATTGTGAAGGACTTTCCGAACGGGGCTAAAATCGCCGTCATCGACTGTCCCCTCTATACCGCCTGTGTTGACCGCGAAAAAGGGTTTCAGGATGGCATAAAGTCTAGCGGGACGCCGGAGAAGTACGAAATCGTCGCGCAGCAAAACGGTAATGCCGCCCTTGAACCATCCATGCGCGTTGCGGAAAACATGCTGCAGGCTAATCCGGAAATCCAGGCCTTCTTCGGCATCAACGATCCCACCGCTCTCGGCATCATCGCCGTCCTCAAAGCCGCAGACCGCATTGGTGATGTTGCTGTGTATGGCGTCGATGGCTCGCCCGATGCAAAAGCCGCGATTAAGGATGGTTCGATTCGTACGACCGCGGCACAGTCGCCAGTCAACATGGCTAAGCTGACAAAGGAAGTCACTGACAAGTTCTTGCGTGGCGAAAAGTCGGATGCCATTACCCTTATTCCCACCTTCCTCATCGACGAAACGAATGTTGATCAGTACGGAACCGAATCCTGGCAGTAACAGCACTCCGATAATCATTTAGGTAGAGAAGCCGGTATGTCCAAGCCTTGCGGGGCGGTATTACGCCGTCCCACGGGCATACCGTGGCATTCAGGAGATTACATTATGGGAGATGCATACTTGCTCGAGGTGACGGGTGTCAGCAAGTCTTTCCCCGGAGTACAGGCGCTGAAGGATGTGCATCTGCAATTAAAGCCGGGCGAAGTGCACGCCCTTCTCGGTGAAAATGGGGCTGGAAAATCGACCCTTATCAAAATCATCGGTGGCATCCACCGTCCCGATACCGGCGAGATACGCATCAACGGTCAACAGGTGGTGATGGACAGCGTCAGTACCGCCAAAGTAAACGGCGTCAGTATCATCCACCAGGAAATCGTTCTGGTGCCGCACCTCAGCATTGCTGAAAACATTTTTCTTGGCAGCGAAATACGAAGTGGATTGGGACTGCGCAATAAAGCCGAGATGGATAGGCGCGCGACGCAAATGGCCACCGAGCTTGGCTTGGATCTCGATGTAAGGACGCCGGTGAGCGAGCTGACTCTCGCGCAGCGGCAGATGGTCGAAATCATTAAGGCTGTCTCCTTTGACGCGCGGGTCATCATCATGGACGAGCCTACGTCTTCTCTTACTGAAAGGGAAGTCGACCACCTGTTCAAGACAATCACGAGCCTGCGAACCAAAGGCGTCGGTATCGTCTATATTTCCCACCGCCTCTCTGAGTTGTTTACCATTTGTGACCGGGTGACTGTCATGCGCGACGGCACCTATGTCGGAACCAAAGTTATCAAAGGAACCAATCTCGATGAACTTATCGCCATGATGGTTGGGCGCGAGATGAAGGAATACTATACCAGGAGCATTCGTGAACCGGGCGAGACCGTCCTTGAAGTACGAAACCTATGTCGTAAAGGCGTCTTCACGAACGTCAATTTCTCTATAAAAAAGGGAGAGATCGTCGGCTTCTCTGGACTGGCTGGTTCGGGAAGAAGCGAAATATTTCAGTCGATTTTCGGGGTCGACCCCATCAGCAGCGGTGAGATATTTCTGAACGGGAAAGCCGCTGTTATCACCGGTCCCCAAGATGCCATCAATAAGGGAATATCCCTCGTTCCCGAGGATCGGAAAAAACAGGGGCTGGTCCTCTCTCATTCCGTTGAGTTCAACTTAACCCTGACGGTTTTGCGCGAATTCACCCGGTCGGTTTTCGTGAACAAACAGAAAAAGAACTCCATCGTTCAGGAATATTCGCAACGGCTCAGAATCAAAACATCGGGACTGGGCCAGCGAGCAATGGACCTTTCAGGCGGTAACCAGCAAAAGGTAGTGATTGCAAAATGGTTGGCACCAAATCGGTCCCTCCTCATCCTGGACGAACCAACCCGTGGCGTGGATGTGGGTGCGAAAGCGGAAATTTATGAAATCATGGACGCACTCGCGTCGCACGGAATGGCAATTGTCATGATTTCGTCGGAGCTGCCGGAGATTATCAATATGTCCGACCGCGTGGTTGTTGTTCACAACGGGGAGATTGCCAAGGAGCTCCCGCGCGAACAGGCCGACCAGGAAACCATAATGTACTACGCCACAGGAGGAGAATGACATGTCCGCATCCCCGACCATGGTCGAAAATCACAACGCGGCCGGTAAGATGGGCCGCTTCTTTACCACTTTTTTTAAGGAAAACCGCGGCATTATCGTCGCTCTTCTGCTGATGGTGGTCGCGCTGAGCATACTGTCGCCGGTATTTCTTACCCAGGCCAACATACTCAATGTCCTACGACAGGTCTCAACCAATGCATGTCTGGCTCTTGGCATGACGTTAGTCATTATCCTTGGCGGCATCGACCTGTCGGTCGGAGCGGTTGTGGCACTGTCCGGAGCGCTGACCGTCGGTGCGATGGGGAATGGCGTCGGGGTTGTGCCGGCGATTGCGTTCGGGTTGATGGTCGGCCTTCTTTTCGGCATGGCCAACGGCAGCATCATCGCCTATACCAAGATGCCTCCGTTTATCGTCACCATGGCAACCATGAACATCGCCCGCGGCATCGCCTATGTTTACACCGGTGGCCGGCCGATTCGCACCAGGGACGCAAGTTTTATCGAGTTGGGCATCGGGTATCTGGCCGGCATCCCGCTTCCGGTTATCTACACAGCCATCTTGATCGTCGTCATATCCCTTGTGCTAAACCGAAGCGTCTTTGGCACCCATATCTACGCCGTCGGCGGCAACCGCGAAGCAGCCCGTTTTTCCGGCATCAAGATCTCGCGGGTTGAAATCATCGTCTACGCAATATCAGGGCTCATTTCGGCGTTCGCCGGCGTCATCCTGGCGGCGCGTATGACGTCGGGACAGCCGACGGTCGGCCAAGGCTTTGAGCTCGACGCCATTGCCGCCTGCGTCTTGGGTGGAGTAAGCATGTCCGGCGGCCTGGGCCGGATTGGCGGCAGCATGATAGGTGTCCTGGTGATTGGCATCATCAACAACGGCCTGAACCTCATGAACGTCAATTCATTCTGGCAGCTTATCGCCAAAGGGCTCGTCATCCTCATTGCCGTCTATGTTGATATGCTCAAGAAGCAGAGAGAGCATCGCGGCTAGATCATACATTCACCTTATTAGAAAGGCTTTCAAATGCTTGCCGATCCACGGGAGGTTCTCGCCGATGCGGAAAAGAGGAACTACGCTATCGCCGGAATAAATACGCCGACTTTCGATGCGGCTGTGGCTGTCCTCGAAGCGGCGGAAGAACTGGACTGGCCGGTCATGATCGGGTTGGCGGAAGTGCACGATGTGGATGCCTCGATAGATATGCTCGCGCCGATGCTTCACGATTTGGCCGTACGCAGTAAAGCTCGCGTCATTCTCCACCTCGACCACGGCGAGACAATGGAGTATGTCATGAAGGCGATCCGCTACGGCTTTACCTCCATCATGTACGATTGCTCGCATTTGCCCCTGGACGAAAACGCGGCCAAACTCAAGGAATTCGCCGAGATTGCCCACAAGCTTAACATCATCGTCGAAGCCGAAGTCGGGCTGATGCCCAGCACTATTGTCTCGAACAGCGGCGGCGGCGAAGGCGGCGTCTCGGCCGAAGGCGATATCACCCAGTTCTTTTCCGACCCGGCCGAGGTGGCGCGATTCGTCGACCTTTCCGGCGTCGATATGATGGCCATCTCCTTCGGCAATGTCCATGGCGACTATGTCGGCGAGCCGAAGCTGGATATCCCCAGGCTGAAGCGTACACACGAACTAACCAAATGTCACCTCGTTATGCACGGTACAACCGGCGTCGACGATGCGCAAATACGCCAAGCCATAGACAACGGCATCCGCAAGTTCAATTATTTCACCGGTGTGGCGACGGCAGCGACCCGCCCGGTCCTAAACTATATTACCACGGCCAAAAATACCGTCTATGTGCAGGAAATCAGTCATACCGCGCGAGACGCCATGAAGAAAGAAGCGATGCGCGTTATTCAATTGTTCAGGAACGGGGCATAGAAGCCTTTTCGTTTATTGATGTGAACCATCTGGTGCATTTTTCAAGGAGAAGAACAAGCAAAAACGGTATGCAAAGCTCGTCGCAATAGCTATGGCCTGTCTGCTTTAGGCCACCCTCTTCACCGGGTCAATCGGGGGTGGGCCTTGATTGAGCCGTACCTATCGGAGTACGCGGTATCTGGCAAGGGCGGGCAGAAGCCTGCCGACAAGCGAGCCTGTTTTTGAAGCAGTTCTATGGATGGCTCGTAGCGATGCCCGCTGGAAAGATCTTCCCAGGCATTTTCCTTCCGCCAGTACAGTTTGGCGACGTTTGTGCCAATGGAAGGAGGACGATTCCTTGAAAGACGCGTGGCGCGGATTCCTGAGTACACTTGACCAAAACGGTCTTTTACGTTGGGACAAGTGCTTCGCGGACGGGACGTTTTTTCTCGCAAAAAAGGGGTAATCACGTCGGGAAGACAAGGGAACAAAGCTTATGGTGGTGGCAGATGGCGAGGGTATTCCTCTCGGAGTACTTACCGACTCTGCCTCGCCACATGAGTCACGCTTATAGAAAATCAAAAAGCGAATCGTTATTAAATCGGGAAAAATCTAATTTTCAAGGAAAAATAAAAATACCATTTGCTCAACAGATTTCATGTGGTACTATTGAGTCAGCGATATATCGGTTTGACATCGGGAGAGAATCATTACTACTCTGGCTCAGGAATCCTACGCACATATCAAGAGTCGCCTTGCATTGATGGAGGATGGCGCTTTTATTAGTGCTCGTGGCCTTGCCAGCGAGCTTAATATCAGCTTCACGCCTGTGCGGGATGCCTTACTGCGGTTGGCAAATGAAGGCTATTTGAAACGCGTTCCTAGCGTCGGGTTTTTCAAGACCCCAGCTAACATAAATAACATCCAGGATTATTGGGAAAGCAGGGTGATGATTGAACATTTCATCATGCCCATGGTGGTACAAAAAATTACCAAGGATGACTTACTGCATTTGCGCGAAATTGCCAAAAAGCTGGAGGTATCGTTTGCCGAGAAGGCAATTGTAGAATATGGTGAGCAGGATATTGAATTCCATGCATACCTAATCGATTTGCACGGCAATAAGCAGATCTCCCAATTTTACCGTAATATCCGAGAGCAGAACAGAACATATTCCCGACAGAACTTTTTCATGGGAGTCACGGTACGCGAGCACTCCGATTTTCTCAATTACGTCGAGAAAAAGGATTTCGATAAAGCGTTGGATGTAATATTCGAGTCGTTGAGGCAGTATATGGATCGCATGCGCCGAGGCTCAGTACGCATATAGTCGCTTCACAGGCACCCACCTCCAAACAGTAAACTATTGTTTATGCGTACTTATGTGCGCACTCTTTTCTTTACCATTTTTCCGATATATCGGCGTTGCAACGATAAAAGAAGGATTTGTTTGTTCGATTTTTTGGGTCTCTTTAACCGATATATCGCTGTACTAACGGAAACAGGAGAGGTACAATGCCACAATATTCCAAGGAAGTAATTATTACCGAAGTGTCGTTTCGTGACGGATTCCAGTCGGCCCCCGAGGTTTATTTGGCGGAAGACAAAGTTCGTCTCATGGACATGATGGCGGATGCGGGGTGTCGCTCCATGGAAGTCGGCGCCTTCTCCAATTATCATTCCATGGCAAAGATGCGGAAGACCAACGAAGTATTTAAGCTGCTTGAACAACGCCCCGGCATTGAATACCGCGCTTTGATCTTCGACCCGGACGGAGCCAAGGAAGCGGCTGACTGCGGCTGCAAAAAAGTCAAATTGAACATCTCCGCCAGCCTTGCGCACCACACCAGTGGGACTGGCATGACGCCTCTCGAAGCGATGGGAAAGTTTGCGGATGTGGCAAAGGTTGCTTCGGACTCCAAGTTGGAGTTGATGGGGTCGATATCGCTTCCCTTTGGCTCACCGTTCCCTGGCGAGGGCATTGTTCCCTACGACGAACTCTCGGCCATAATCGCCCGCTACATTGAAGTCGGCGTTACCGAGATCTCTCTTACCGACGCGGCCGGGCTGGGCACGCCGAAGCTTATATACGAGCGTAGCGCCTCCCTGGGCAAGAAATTCCCGCAGGTCAAGTGGGTTTTGCATATGCACAACACCTACGGGATGGGGTTGGCAGGCATAGCCGCCGCTATGCAGGCGGGCATCGCAAAGTTTGACACATCTCTCGCCGGTCTTGGAGGCTGCCCCTATATGGCGGGTGCCACCGGCAACGTTGCAACCGAAGACCTGATTTACATGCTCGATGGCATGGACATTTCTACCGGCATCGATTTGGAAAAGGCAATCGAGGTTGGCGCAGTAATCAGAAAGATGGTTGGAGATAGGGGAATCGACTGCTATCAGCAGCGTCTAGCCGACGTGCGGAAGAGCAAGGGCTCAGGCATGAAGTGGTAGGGAGGGTTTCGAAAACATAAAGACTACGGTTTGTTTTGTATGCTGTTCAGTCATACTATAATGGAGAATGAAATGTACTCTGATTGGGATTTTAGTGGTGGGCACATGGATAAGCCCGATGGGATTTATCTTTCGACGATGAACATGCAGGACTGCAAGGATCATCTGAAGAAGGACGATGTCATCATCATCCCCATGGGCGCAATGGAGAACCACGGCGACACCGGCCCGGTTGGCCAGGACGTCTTCATCGCTTCACGTATCGCGGAAGCGGTGGCCAAGAAAACCGGTTGCACCGTATCCCCGCCGATTTTCTACGGCTCGCATCCTGCCTACCATATCGGCCAGTTTTTGAACTTCCCCGTCGCCGACGACGCATTCTGCGCCTATATCCGCAACATCATCTCCGGATTGTGGAACTCCGGCTTTCGGAAGATGATTTTCGTCAGCCTGCACGGGCAGGAATACTCAACCCCCGTCGCCATCCAGGAATGGCATAAGAAGTACCAGGTGCCGGCGATGATCTTCTACGTTGACGTTCCGCGCGTCATGGCCGAAACCCTCAAGGACAAGAAGAACGGCGGTCCCTTCAATAATCCAATGCAGCACGCCTGCGAAGCCGAGCAGTCTGTCTTCGGCGCGCTGGCTCCGGAAATGTTCCGCCCCGAATTGGCTGTGGATACCGTGGTCAAAGGCTACCTGCCTTACGGCCATGTGGATCGCGGCGGCGACATCTACATGTACCCGATTCCCGGCCACTGCCAGGTCGGCAACTGCGGCATCGAAGCTGTCTGCTTCCCCGAAGGCGCACTCGGTAAGCCCTCCGAAGCGGATCCCAAGAAGGCCGAGCCGGCAGTAGACAAGGTGTGCAGCTACCTGGTTAAGCTCCATGACGATATTCTCGCCACCTTCCCAGTCGGCACGCTGCCGCCCGCCGAAAAGACCACCATGCGCTCCAATGAGGAAGTTGAAGCCTACCTCAAGGGCGTTCAGAATGGCGGCAAGCACATCTACACCATCGCTTGGCCCAGCTAAGTACATTATTTCCCGACCATCCGCCCACGCTGCGGGCGGATGGATTTCATTAGACGCCGTATGATAAGGCAGAAGAAATGAAGAAAATTATCAATAAGCCGGAAGGCGTCGTGGATGAAATGGTACGGGGCATTGCTCTCGCCCACGGTTCACTCGAGTATTTGTCAAAATATCGCGTCTTGAAGAAATTGAAAATCAATCCAAAAAAGGTAAGCCTTATCAGTGGCGGCGGTAGCGGTCACGAACCGGCCCATGCCGGGTTTGTTGGCCGGGGGATGTTGGACGCTGCGGTGTGCGGCGATGTGTTTGCATCGCCGTCTCAAATCCAGATCTATCAGGCAATCACCGCAACTGCGAGCGAAGCCGGAACGCTCCTGATTATCAAGAATTACTCCGGGGATATTATGAATTTCCAGAACGGCGCAGTGCTTGCTGGGTTCGATGGCCTTACCATCGATTCAATTAAGGTGGCAGACGACATCGCCGTTATGGACAGCCTTTATACTGTAGGCCGTCGCGGCGTGGCTGGAACCGTCCTGGTTCACAAGATAGCCGGAGCCGCAGCCGAGGAAGGTAAAGATCTGTCTGAAGTAAAACGCATCGCCCAGAAAGCTGCCGACAGCGTTCGTTCCGTCGGTTTCGCCTTTTCCTCGTGTGTGGTTCCCGCCAAGGGAACGCAGACCTTTGCCATCGAAGAGGGGGAAATGGAATACGGCGTCGGCATCCATGGCGAACCGGGTATCAGGCGTGAGAAGGTACTCTCGGCTAACGAGCTGGCAAAACGCATGACCACGTCACTCGTCGATGAGCTGGCAGTACAATCCGGGAAAGAAGTGGCGGTCCTTATCAATGGCTTTGGCGCTACACCTTTGATGGAGTTATACGTCCTCAATAACTGTGTTATGCGTGAGCTGGCGGAGCAGAACATTCCCATTTACCGGAACTTTGTCGGTAACTATATGACATCCATAGATATGATGGGTGCTTCCGTCTCAATTATGGTTCTCGATGACGAACTGAAAACATTCTTGGCTGCACCCTGCAACGCACCTGCCTTCCAGGTGACCGGCACCGAGACCAGCACTGTCTATACCGCGCCAGTGGCTGATAAAACGGACCAAGACGGTTCGTTCCCATCCAGTGAAAATACCGGCGATAATGTCATCCATAATAACCAGATAACCAGAGACAATATGGTTTTCCTGATCGATAAAATGGGTGATGTGATTATCGAAAATGAAATTCCCTTCTGCGAGCTCGATGCCCACGCGGGCGACGGTGATTTTGGTATGAGCGTGGCTAAAGGGTTTAAGCAGTTGAAGCGTGAATGGGCGCGCATTATGGCAGAAGAAAGCGCCAACATCAGCAGTTTTCTCAATGCCTGCTCCCTTGTCATTATGGAATACTGCGGCGGCGCTTCTGGTCCGATATAGGGAATCGCTTTTAAATGCGCGGCGAAATCGACCAAAGACAAAGCCACGTTGAATGTCGCCGATTTTGCTGAAATGATGCAGGCTGCCGTCGCGGGAATCCAGACGGTAGGCGAAAAGGCTTTTAGTCGCGGGGCGGTTGTTGGCGACAAAACTCTCATCGATGCGCTGGTGCCCTGTGCCGATTCCTGGTCTACCGCCGCTCAGAAAAATTTTGATATGAGGGCTGCATTCATTGCGGGAGCTCAGGCAGCGGTTGAAGGAGCCAAGAATACAAAAAATATCGTTGCCAGGATGGGCAGAGCCGGTGCTGTCGGAGAACGAAGCCTGGGTCACCCCGATGCGGGAGCGCACGCTCTTGGCGTTATTTTTACCGAGATCACCAATTCCATGAAATAAAAACACGACGACAAAACATTATCATCTCACCTTAGCGCTTTTTACATAGAGATTGGTTGCTCTCTGCGTTTTACGGTTATTACCGAAATAGACCGAAAAGCGCAGGGAAGGTTCATACTCAATTTAAAAGCTTCGTGCCGAAATCGGCCCCTCGCTCACATTATCTATATCGTAATCATCGAATAGCATGCAACCCCGTTTCCCTACCCACAATTATAAAGGCATAACAATGGCACAAACAATGCGAGCCCTTGTGTACCAGAATCCCGGCGAGGTGGTGATCGAAGAGCGGCCCATGCCCATCCCGGCTGAAGGTGAAGTGCAAATACAGATCAAAAACGTTTCCATCTGCGGTTCCGACATTGGCGCTTACCGCCATTATTCCGAACGTTTCAAACCGCCGCTGGTGATCGGGCACGAATTCTCCGGCATCATTACCGATATCGGCCAGAGGGTCAAAGGGTTCGATATTGGCCAACGTGTCGCTGTTAACCCCATCATGTACTGCGGTAAGTGCTACCATTGCAATCGGGGTGAAATCAATCTGTGCGGATATCGTCGCAGCCTTGGCACAGCAATTGGTGGTACCCAGACCGACGGCGCGATGCGCGAGTACATGACCATGCGCACCTCCAACCTGGTCCCTATCGACGACGCCGTCTCCTACCGCGATGGCGCTCTTCTGGAGCCCATGGCGGTGTGTCTGTCCTCCGCCCGCTGCGGCTTGACCGCCGGCGAAGAAAACACCGTCGTCATGGGAGCCGGCCCCATCGGTCTTCTCAATGTCAAATTCCTGAAAGCCCTGGGAATCAAAAACGTCATCGTCACAGACGTTCTGGATGCCCGTCTGCAAAAAGCCAAAGACTTCGGCGCGAACCATGTCTTCAACCCCTGTCACGTGAGTGTTACCGCCAACATCAAGGAACTGACCAATGGCATTGGCGCAGACCGCGTCATCATTGCCGCAGGTGTTCCCGGAGCCATTGCCGAAGCGTTCACCATGGTCAGAAACGGTGGCAATGTGGTTTTGGTGGCGATGATCCATGACATAATTGAGTTTGATCCCATGCAAATAATGAGCCGTGGTTGCAATCTCCTTGGCAGTTATATGTTCACCACGGAAATGGCCGATGCTATGAAAATGGTATCGGAAGGCAAAATGTCAGTGGATGGCATCGTCACCTCCAGCTTTTCGCTTGAAGACGGCAAACAGGCGCTGGATCTCATCACTTCTCCCGGTAATAGCGAAATAAAAGTTCAAATGACCATGAATCAATAGAGGAGGTCGCATGAAATCCTACGTCTACACCAAACCTTTTACCATCGAGATGCAGGAACGCCCACTGCTCGAACCGAAATCCGGTCAGGTGCGTCTTAAAGTTAAGGCGGTCTCCATCTGCGGTTCCGACATCGGCGGGTTCAAGGGAACGTCTGCCATGCGGGTTGCGCCGTTGGTTATGGGGCATGAATTCGCCGGTATCGTCGATGCGGTTGGTGAAGGGGCGGATGTCTCGCTTGTAGGAGCGCGAGTCGGTGTGCACCCCACCATTGCCTGCGGAACCTGTCCGGAATGTGAATCCGGGCTTCCCAATATTTGCAACAACCGTTTCACCCCCGGCACAACCATGCCTGCCGGGCCATGGGACGGCGCCTTCGCCGAGTACGTCGTTGTGCCGCAGGACAGGCTTATTCGCATCCCCGATGTCATTAGTTTTGAAGAAGCCGCCGTCTTTGAACCTGCCTCGGTCGCCTTGCGTGGCGCAAAGAAAATGGGAGACATCAAGGGTAAGACGGTTGCGGTCTTTGGCGCTGGACCCATCGGACTTCTTACCATGCAGTCTGCCCGGATCATGGGTGCCGCCACGATAATCGCCATTGATATCGTGGATGAGCGCCTGGCGATGGCGAAGAAATTCAGCGGTGCTTCCACCACCATCAATTCTTCCAAAGAGGATGCTGTTGCGAAGGCCCGTGATGCGACCAACGGTTTGGGAGTCGATGCTTCTGCGGACTGTGTGGGAATCGCCACCAGTCTTAATACGTGCATCAAAATGACAAAAAACGACGGTATTGTTTCGATGGTCGGTATGGCCTCGGCTCAGATCGACGGCTTTGAGTACAAGGAATGCGTCACGCGGGAAATCCACCTCCAGGGCAGTTATTGTTATACCAATGAACCGCGCGAAATCGCCGATTTGCTCGTGGCAGGAAAGTTCGACTTCAAGTCCTTGATCACCAGCGTTGTGCCCATGAGCCAGGTGCAAAAAAAGATGGAAGAGTTGGTGTTCGGGTCGTCTACCGATGTTAAGGTCATATTGGTGGATTGACGGCCGTGGTGGTTCGGAACAGAAGGAGTAGGCAGTGAGGATGAGAACCGGTTATTTTGGCTTCACCAACAACGTGGAAGCCCTGGACCGTGCCGGCTACGATTGCATCGAGATGCACAACTGGCGCATCATGGAATTGGATAACAACGGATTCCGGGAGTTACAAAAAAAGATACGTGGTTCCGACCTCACGGCGGAAGTGTTCGACAATACCATACCGGTCCGGCCGGCAATACACGAGGATGCATTTTCCATCGACTGGTATTGCGAGTATATGAAGAATGTGGTGGAACGCACCGCCGAGCTGGGCGCCCGCTTTTATGTTTTCGGATGCAGCCGACACCGAAGTATACCCGAAGGCTCTGGACGGGAAGCGGCTATAGGGAAAAATGATCGCGTGCTAAACATCACCTGCAGTCTAGCCGCCCAAGCCAACATAACCATCCTCTTGGAGCCATTGGGACCGGCAATTACCAACCGATTCAACACCGTGGCGGAAATTTATGATTATACACAGGTGACCGAAATCCCCAATATCAAGACAATGCTGGATTACCGGTGGATGCTCGATGCGGGGCAAACATTGGCTGATGTACAGCCATATATCGATTTTATCCAACACGTCCATATCGATGATCCAACCTCGGCTTTTCCCACTCGCACCGTTGCCTGTCTCGATGATGAATTTGATTATTCCCCATTTTTCAACTTTCTTAAACAGAATTGTTACAAAGGAATCCTGTCTGTCGAGGCCAACACCGCACGGGATTTTGAACAAGATTTGCAGCGATTTTTACAGTTACTGGCTCGGCATGGCATATCCCCATACCGGCAAACCACAAGGAGTCGCCTATGAAAGTTTTAAAATGGTTGGATAAGTATCTTGAGGAATCGGTCTTGGTGATTCTCCTCGTCGCCATGTACATCATCCTTCAGTTACAGATCGTGATGCGGAGCACTGTCGGGTCGCTGACCTGGGTTGAGGAATTGTCTCGTTATCTCTTCGTTGCATCGGGATTTTTGGGCATCAGTTATACCGTCAAAAAGAAGATTATCCTCAAGGTCGATATCATCACCGATTTCTTTCCTGAAAGCGTTAAAAAGGTTCTCAATATTCTCCTCATGGTCGTATCCGGGTTATTTTTCGGTTACCTGTTCTATAGCTCCTTCGGCCTGGCGAAGAAAATGATCCGCTTTAAACAAACCAGCGCCGCAATGGGAATGCCGATGTGGATCCTCTATGTTATCGCGTGTATCGGGTTTGGCCTGGTTGTTTTCCGGTGTATCCAGGATGTTATTGGACAGGTACGCGTCCTTTCTACTGTCGTCGATAATGAAGAGGCTACAGTTGGGGGTACGGGTGATCTCGATAATCTGCGTCTCAGTGCGGTTGAGGAGTAGATGATGATTCAAGGACTTGGAATAGTATTTGCCATTTGCCTCCTGATTGGACTGCCAATCGGCGTTTCTGTTGGCTTGGCATCGTTATACCCGCATTGGTCGGATCCGAGCTTTGTCGCCGATGCACAGTATATTATTCGCGGCATGTTGGGCGGACTTGATTCCACCCCCATGCTGGCAATCCCAATGTTTATGTTGTCCGGGGCTATCATGGCCAGCGGCGGCATCTCGGAAAAGCTGTTCAATGTATTCGCCTATTTCCTTGGACGGGTCACAGCCGGTTTGCCCTGTGCTGCCATTGTTACATGCCTGTTTTTTGGGGCTATCTCCGGTTCCGGCCCGGCGACATGCGCAGCTGTTGGCGGCATGGTGATTCCGGTTATGGTCAAGCTTGGCTACGACAAGAATTTCGTGGCGGCGATCTGCGCAACAGCAGGTGGTCTTGGCGTGATTATCCCTCCCAGCATTCCGTTTATTCTGTACTCCATGGTGTCTGGGGTTTCGGTGAGTGACATGTTCATCGGCGGCATTATACCGGGCATCGTCATCGCTCTCTGTTTGATGATATGGGCCTTCATACGCTGTAAATACGTCGGCGAAGACAAGGAAAAGATCAACGCCCACCACGAGAAATTGAAAGAACTCGGCATTGGCCGTCTCATGGTGAAAAGCTTTTGGGCCCTTCTCACTCCCGTTATTATTCTTGGCTGCATCTATGGCGGCTGGACTACTCCGACCGAAGCTGCTGTTATCTCCGTTACCTACGCACTGGGCGTGACCGTTTTTATTTACCGATCGGTTCGTGTGCGTGAAATTCCCGCTTTCCTGGTGACAACGGTCAAATCCTACTGCCCGCTGCTACTAGTCTTCATGATGGCGTGTGCATTTAGCCGGGTACTTACCCTTACCGGGGCTCCCGCTGCAATGGCCAATTTCGTCGTGTACACATTTGGTGGCAGCCCTATGTTGTTCCTGGTCATTTTCACCATCTTCCTCCTGTTTCTCGGGATGGTTATGGATGTGGCGCCCGCCATTCTCATCCTCGCTCCGATTCTCGTCCCCGCCGCCGAACTTATGGGCATCAACCCGGTTCACTTCGGCATGATAATGGTCGTCGCCCTCGCCATCGGCTTTGTCACCCCACCGTTTGGGGTTAATCTGTTTGTCGCGGCGCCCTTGGTCAATGCCAAGGTCATGGAAATCGCACAGAAGGCGTTTCCCTTTATCGTGTTCTTTATTGTCGCGCTGTCGCTGATTGTTTTTATACCATCCATCACACTTTTGCTTATTTGAATACGCGGGTATTCAGGGCAAATAGGATGGTTTTTTGCAGAGGAGATATGAAAATGAGAAAAGTAGCTTTCTTAGCACTTTTGGCGCTTACAGTCCTGATAATACCGGGTATAACCGAAACGTGCGCCGCCGGTACCGTCTACGGCACCGAAAGCATCGACACAACGACCATCGCGGGTGAAAAGACCTGGACCAATGACAAGGGTCTCACCCTTGAATCCGGACCCGATGTGACGCTAACATTTGGTGCGTTATACGCGCGGGGAAGCATTCCCGATTTCACCAACCGCATTATGGTCGATACCATAAACGCCTGGTCCAACGGGAAAATCAAGATCTCCTACGTTGGTGCTGGAGAACTTGGCTCCAATGCGGATATCGTGGAAGCGGTGCAGATGGGCAATATCGCCATGTCCATGGTCAACGTCAGTAACTATGCTAATTTCGTCCCTGAGTTCGGCGCTTTCGACATGGGCTGCATTATCGCTCCGTTCGACAAGTTCACCGCCGCTCTCAAAAACGAAAAACTGCTCAACATCATCAATACCTCTGCCGCCGACGCCGATATGCGCTTGCTTGGCATGTGCAGCGAAGGGTTCCGTGTCCTGCTTTCCTGCCGTCGTCCTATCCATACCTTTGAAGATCTGAAGGGTTTGAAGATCCGCACCCAGCCCGCCGCCAACCTCATCACCATGTGGCAGAATTTGACCACCAACCCGACCCCGCTCCCGACAGGCGAAGTTTACATCTCCATGCAGCAGGGCCTTATCGACGCGATTGAGAATAACCCCACAACTTTCATCGCCGAAAAGACCTTTGAACAGGGCAAGTTCATTACCCTTACCAATCACATTCCCAGCATCCACGGCATTATGTTCAATGTAAATATATGGAACGGTCTTTCCGCTTCGTACAAGGCCATGTTGGAAGAGGTGTTTGAAGTGTTCGCTAACGACATGCACCGCCGTGCCAAAGAGGACAATGCCAAGGCATTGGATTTCATGAAGTCGAAGGGTATTGAAGTAGTGGATATGTCGATGGACGACTTGTTGAAAATGGAAAAAGCCTGTGACCCGCAACACAAGATGATTGAAGAAGCTGTTGGTTCAGAAATCTGCAAAGCCTGGCTTGATGCAGTCAAAAACTAAGGGGTGAACGCAAACGTGGTCGAGAATGGGCGGATGAGGAATTCATCCGCCCTATTTCTTGGCTAGGGGTATTGTCAAGAGCCCACCTGCTCCAAATATCCCTTATGATCACACTGAGGAAGTTATGAAACAGCTTCTACATATATTTGCCTGATTCGCTCTGCTGGGCCTGTGGATTACTCGGAATCATAACCGAAAAACGCAGTCAGGAACCAGGCATTCTTTAAAAGCGCTAACCCGCAGGGCTAGAAACGTACCAGTGGAAATGTAAGTCCAGCCAATCACCGCTGTCGTTCTAAATTCATGGTACCGTCCTCAGCCGTTTTGGATAGACGGACGGCGCTACGCAAGCACCGCACGCCAATACATACGATCAAGAGAATACCCAAGTATCCCGTAAATGGATAGATAGTGTTCACGAGGGTGGCAAAAGGAAGTTGGCCACCGAAGAAGGCGATGAGGGTCAGAATGAGCGTCGAGGCACGGAACTTACCACTCTTCTCGTCGGTGGAAATGCGATTGCACGTCAACCAAAGCATGGGAACGGCGGTGGAGAAGACGGCACCAAAAAGAATGAGAGAGAAAAGAACGCCGACAGCTGGGAACATCTTATCCGCCAGAATGAGCGCTGGAACATTCTTCGAGTGAATGTCGCCAATGCTCGCCAGTAGTCCGTACGCCATAACCATGCACGCGATGATAAAGGTAACGGCTCCCAGACCGCCGCCAAACCTCGCTTCGGTCGAGGAACTGGTGGTTGCACCGATACGGGCCAGGAACGGCGCGGCTAAGATGCATCCGAACGCTGCGAAAATGACGCCGGACAGATACCAGGTGGGGGCTGCCCTATTCACCTCAATCGCGGCCAGGGTTTGATCGGCGGTGGCGAAACCATCGCTGGACAAAAAGATGTTGGCAAGGCCGACAATGATGCCGAAAATGATTATGATAGGGCCAATTTTCCCGATAATGTCAATCATCCGGTTAAGACCGAGCAGGACCACCGCAAGAGACAGGCCCGCCATCATGGCTCGACCCACTAACGGATGCAGGCCATAATACTCGTTCAATATCGCCCCCGCCCCGAGATCATCACGACAAAAACCAGGAAAAGAAAAAAACGGCGTGTACCATTCATAGAACGTACCCAGATAGCGGCCGCAATAATAGCGGAAGATGTCGTTGGATTGGGTCAACTGGAGTTTTCGGCCATCCTCCATGATCGTGGTGCTGAAAAAAAAGTATATCACCCCGGCGCAAATCCCCGCGCCCAGACAGCCCCATGTCCCATACGCGGTGAAGAATTGCAGCGATTCCTGTCCGGACGCGAAACCGGAACCGATGAGATATGCTATCATTGCCCCGGCGAGGTTGATTACTTTGGCCGTGCTGTAAGCCTTTTTCATAGTTTACTATCCTTATACAGGGGCGGCACACCGAAGCTTGAATACAGAGCTGGACTCGACTTACTCTATTTCAAGCCCGGATTAACCGCCATCAATTGTTATTTTTTTCCTGTTTTGACAAAACTCGAAAGCGCGGTTTGGTCAAGACCGTCCAAACCAAACTTGTCGACACCGTTGCCTCGCTTCCACCAGTCGGTCTCATGGATGATATTGTAGATGTTCACCACCGCGTCGATGATGGGGGGTGGCTACGCCAACCTGCTTGCCGATAGCGCTCCAGGGAACAAGTCCATAGGGGGCGTCTTCGGTCAGGTAGCGGTTATTGATGTCGTTCGGCCCGCAGATGGGCGTCAGCGCGATGCTTCCGTGCGTCGCCTGATACAACTCCTGCCAGGCATAGCCTTCCTTAAGACCGCTGAAGTCCTCGATGGGGGTGAGCGTGTAACCGAGTTTTTGGCCGATAGCCTTGCGTTCGTTATCAAGCGCGATGTCGAGTTTTGCCGCCGACGGGGTGAAGCCGTGCTCATAAAGGTAGAAGCTGACATCGGGACGCTCGATGGAACTGATGCTGAAGAGACAAGGGCCGGAGTGGAGAGCCGGGTTGACGATGCTCAGACCGCATTCGAGAACGTCCTGGTAAACTTTTTCAAAGGGGAAGAGGTCGCGGCGCATTTCTTCGATTAAGCCATCGGCGGCCGATGCGGGAAGGAATGCGATATTCACTTTGTTGCGCCCGAAGAGCGAGATCTCCCCCGGCGCGGAAATGCGGGTATCATAGGGGAGGTTGTTGACGTCGGCAATGACTGGACAATCGGCTTCGCCGAAGACGTTACGGAACACCAACGCGGCGAAAGCGCCGGGGAAGATGGTGATAACCTGATCCTTTTTGACCTTACCCTTCAGGAGTTTTGCATAGCCTTCGTGCGCAAAGGCGGGAGTGACGATGAGAATGTAGCATGCTCCGTCGATTGCGGCTTCAATATCATCGGTCACCATATCCAGCACGACTTTTTCCTTGATGGTGCCGGACACCTCGATTGTCCTTGTCCTGAAAACTTCCTCCAGGTTGTGCTTAAAGGCGGGCATTTCATACAAGCGCACCTCGTGCCCCTTCAGCTTCATATCCGCCGCCGCCATGTGGCCGCCGTTACCGCCGCCTAGAACCGCAATCTTCGTGCCTGCCATTACATTCTCCTTTTTCGTGGGATAGACCCGCCACACAGACGGGATGGGTATAATCGGGAAACGAAAAAAAGCGAAAAGGCCTACACCCGCTCCGTTCCGATCGGGGTCGGAAGAAGGGGTAAAGCCTTTTCGCTTTAAATGGCGACATCGTGCCGTGTCGCAGCTTTTCGACTATACCATGGCCAGAGATGACGTAGCCATGATGGTTCAGTTACTGAAGGTGAAGGCTATTCTGGTTCCTTGTTCGGTGGAGCTCACCGTCAATTCGCCTCCAAGCGTATCCTTGACCAGGGCGCGGACGATGCCAAACCCCAGACTTTCCTGACGAACCTCGGAAAGTGTAAAACCACCGCCGTCGTCCTCGACAGAAATGCCGGCCATGGGCGCGCCGTAGTCAATACGGATTTTGACCATGCCTTCGGAACGGTCGGTAAAGGCGTGTTCCAGGGCATTGGTCAAGAGTTCGTTGACGACGAGCGCCACCGTGTTGGCGGTGCTGGACATCACTTGGAAGGCGTCGCCTTCGACGGAGATGTCGATCGCTTTGGCTGCGGGCAGGCCGTAGCGGGCGACGTTATCGCGAATTCTGCAGAGGAGATCATTTATCTCGACGCAATCGACGCCGACCTTAGCGAGGATCTCATGGGTGGCGGCAATACTGAGGATACGGCCGATATTCTCCCTCAGGACATGGCGGGTGCCTTCATCCTGGCTTCGCCTGGCCTGGAGGCGCAGGATACTCGCGATGTTTTGCAGATTATTCTTAATACGGTGATGAATTTCCTGCATAGCCACCGATTTATGGATCAGTTCCCTGTCCTTGGCCCGTAGTTCCGACAAATCGCTGATGATGAGGGCGAGGACTATTCCCGACCCGTGATTAATAACGACGCACTGGACATGCAGGGTAAGGGAGCCATAGCGTATTTCCTTGCCTACGTCCTGTTTTTCACGCCGAATCAGGTCATACATGTCGCGATCCAGGATGAGGTTACCCAACGGCATGCCCTTGATCTCGTCCATATAGCCCAGCTTTTGGTAGAATTCCCTGGCGGATCGGTTGAGGTGTATGGCTTTCCATTCCGAGTCGAACATGACGATGGCGTCGTTGATGTGTCTGGTTACCGAAAGGAGGTCGCCGGTCAACATGACGCTGCGTTCGGAAAGTCCGGCTCTGTTTGCGGGCGCGTGGGTTTCGCCACCACGTTCCAGTGGTTCTTCGCTGACCAAGGCGGCGATGACCCGAGTATCGCTGTTGAACACCGGAACAGCCGATTGCGAGACAGTGCGCTGTTCCACTGTTATGGACTTTAGATCCGTACTGGTCACTCCGGTATGGAGAGTGCGGATGACTGCCGGTTCGACCGATTTGCCGACTATTTCCCCAACGACCGATTTTGAAATAACGGATGGGCGGCTGGTAGGTTTATATTCGGCGACAACAACAGCATTTTCCCCGTTACGCAGAAGACAATCGATAAACATGTCGGTGCCGTACAATTCGGAGAAAAGCGGCAGTTTTCCGGCGATTTGTTTCAGGATGTCGATGTCGCTGTCGGCAAGGTCGGGGTATTTTTTGCATAGATCCTGGATAATAATGGGCCTATCGGTTTCTAAGAATATCTTTGGCCGCTTCTTCCAGAGAAACACGATTTTTCTTGGCATGTTCCTTAAGGCGAGTATAGGCCTCGGACTCGGACAAGCCGTGCTTGTTAGACAAGACGGCTTTCGCCTTGTTCACCTCCGCACGCGGTCCGCCTGTTTCCACCACAAACTTGGCAATTTCCGCCACCGGGCAACGCTTGTCCATGCCCAGCCGCCGCAACTGGCCATAAGCCTCTGTCTCCGAAATCCCGTGGGCACGGGCGAGGATCCCTTTAGCCTGTTCGATAATTTTATGGTCGTCGATGTTTTTACTCAACTCCGCCATTTTGTCCCGTGTTTTCCGGATTTCGCGGCTTTTGGCCAAGGCGATTGAGACGGCTGGGAGAAGGGTCTTTTCATCGAGAGGTTTAACAAGATATCCCATGACGCCGGCCCGCTTGGCACGCTCGATGAATTCATCGTCCGAGTAGGCGGTAACCAAAATCACGCAGTCGCATAACTCTTCGCCAATGATGACTTCGGCAGCGCTCAGACCGTCGAAGATTGGCATTTTTACATCCATTAATGCGATGTCAGGTCGTTTCGCTCGGCACAGTTCGATAGCGTCATACCCATCGGAAGCCTGTCCCACAACCTCGTAGCCTGCTTCTTCGAATATTTCGCAGAAGTCCATCCTGGCTATGGGCTCATCGTCGATAAGGACAAGGGTGTCTTTCAAGGCACATCTCCCGATAAAAAAGACTTGCTCCGCGACGAGTCGCGTTAAGCAAGCCTTGGTGATTGCAGTCGTTTGGACCTTATTGTCCAATTTATATGTTTTCTTCAGATACTATATCCTGTCAAAATTCGGTTCGCAACTGGAATAATAACTTTACTGAAAAATCCTGCGGGGTGGATTATGACTTCGGGCGGAAATTCCGGTTAGTATACTTTCCGCTCCACTATGGTGCGCTTTTTGTCGTGCGTATTCTTACTATAATCGCTCCGTGCACTTGTCACGGGTTGAAACAATCCGTACGGCATAAAAATTCCCAAGCCGCGAACGGCTTGGGAATTTTGGGGAAGAACGGAGGCGTAACGGATTTTCTCCGAACGCGTCAGACGACCAGGAAGGTACAGATAAACGGGAAATAGGTGAATGCCACCAGCAATCCGATCAGGGCGAAGAAGTAAGGCAGGACCGCCCAGCTTATCGCCGGGATGGTGACGCCCGATATGCCGCCGGCGACAAAGAGATTGACCGCCATCGGGGGGGGGTGACCATACCGATGGAGGTGTTGATGACCATGACGATACCGAGGGCGATGGGATGCAGATCGAGGTGCGCCGCGAGCGGCAGGAGAATGGGCGTCATCAGGAGGATGATGGATTGGGTCTCGAGAAAACAGCCGAAGAAAAGCAGCGCCACGTTCATCATCAACAGGAGGACATACTTATTGTGGAAAACGCCCAATAGCGTCTCGGTAATATAACCGGGAATGCCGGTCGAGGTCATCAGCCACGAGAAGGAAGACGCCATCGAGACGATGAACAGCACCACCGCCGTACTCCTGGCAGTCCTGACCATAACGTTGACCATTTCACCCATGGTGAGTTCCTTGTAGACGTATTTGCCGACAAAGAACGCGTAGGCGCAGGAAACCGCCGCCGCTTCGGTGGGCGTAAAGATGCCGCCGTAGATGCCGCCAAGAATGATGGCGGGCATGAGGAGCGCCCACACCGCTCCTGCGAACACGGACAGCATCTCCCTGAACGCCAACCGGAGCGATTGATTGGTTTCATACCCCTTGCACAGCAGCATGCTGACGACGGAGATGACTACGGTCATCAGTAGTCCCGGCACGACGCCGGAAATAAACATGCTGCCGACCGAGACGTTGGCCATCATCGAATAGGTGATCATGGAAATGCTGGGCGGAATGACTACGCCGAGCGTTCCGGCTGCGGCGGCGATGGCGGCGGCGCGGGACTTCGGATACCCCGTTTCGATCATGCGGGGGATCATCAGGCCGCCGATGGCGGCGACGGTCGCGGGATTCGAACCGGAGATGGCGCCGAAAAAACAGGAGGAAACGGTGGTGATGACGGAAAGGCTGGCCGGCAGGCCCGCCAGAATGGACTGTGCGAACGAGACCAGCCGTTTCGATATGCCGCCCCGTTGCATTATTTCTCCAGCCAGAATAAAGAACGGCACAGCCAGAAAAATGAAGTTGTCAAGCGAAGTGAACATGCGCTGGGTGATCATGATGGGAGGTATGCGCGAACCCGTCAGGACCAGGGTGACAAAGACGGAAAAGCCCATGCACAGGCTGATGGGAATCCCCAGGAACAGGGTGAGGAACAACACGAAGAATAAAATTACTGCCATGTCGGCGTCTCCTTCCTACGGCATTCTACGAATTTGGTGAGATGAAACCGGCGGCTGCTCTCCGCCGGTATCGCGTTCACGGCATTTGCTCACGGAAATTCAGAGAACCGATTACACTTCATCCTCGGGATTGGGTCGGGCGGCGGCTTCGGTTTTCATGCTCGCCACGCACGCCTGGATGGTGCGGACAGCCATCAGGAGGCAGCCGATGGGAATGGCTATATAGACGCTCCACATGGGGATGCGCATGGATGCAGAGATCTGGTTCATTCGAACGATGCGGGACACCATCGACCCGGAGTAATAGACCAGCACACCCATGAAGCACACGACAAAGACGGTGACGAAGATCCGTTGCCAGCGGCGATGCCGGGGGGAGAGCATGGCCGGCAGGATGTCGACGATGAAGTGGGCGTTGTGGCGCGCTCCGGCGCCAATGCCCAGGAAGACCACCCGCACGCAGAGGTACCGGCTTAACTCGTCGGCCCACGGCATGGAAAACAGGGCGGTATAGCGGCCGACAGTGGCCAGGAAGACGGCGACGACCATGATGGTCAGAAAAAAGGCGATAAAAAATTCTTCGAAATTTCCGGAAATCTTCTTCAAGCGCTCACGCATTGGGAATCTCGCTTATGGCAGAGGAGTCGACGGCCCGCCCTCCCGCCGGAGAGCGGGCCGCGTATGAACAAATCGCGCCACAACCGATCATTCTCCGATAAAAGCCTTCATGTATTCAGGTTTGATCTTGTCGCGGAACTCGTCATAGACCTTGGCGCTGGCCTGTTTCCATTCCTCCACGTCGACCTCGAGCACTGTCATGCCCTTCTTTTTCAGTTCGTCGATCAACTGCAGTTCGATATCGGCCGAATACCGGCGCTCGTACTGCATGGCTTCGCGGGCGGCCCGGTCGATCTGGTCGCGGTGCGTGTCGGAAAGGCTGTTGTACAGGTCGTTGTTCATGAGGAGCACCGCCGGGGAATAGAAATGGAAGGTAAGGGAAAGGTATTTCTGCACCTCGTAGACCTTGGCAGCCCAGATGGAATTGATGGCGTTTTCGTGGCCGTCGACAACCCCCTACTGCATGGCGATAAACACCTCGCCCCAGGCCATGGGGACGGCGGTGGCGCCGTAGTTGTTGAAGGTGTACTGGTGGATGGGGTTTTCCATGGTGCGGATCTTCATTCCGGCCAGTTCGGCCGGTCTGGTGATCGGGGCGCGGTTGTTGGTCAGGCAGCGGAAGCCGTTTTCCCAAAAGCCCAGGCCCTTGAGGTTGGCCTGTTCAAGGGTGGAAAGGATCTGCTGGCCGATCGGGCCGTCCAGGGTGGCGAAGAGTTTTTCCCGGCTCGTGACGAGGTAGGGGAGGTCCATGACCATAAAGTCCGAAGAGAAGTTGGAAAGCGGCCCGGAGGAACTGATGCACATTTCCACCGTACCGAGGGAGGTGCCCTCGATCAGATCGCGTTCGCTGCCCAACTGGCTGGCGGGAAAGACATCGATGACGATGCCGCCGCCGGTATACTCGGCGACCAGCTCCTGAAAGCGCAGCGCGCCCTTGTGGTAGTTGCTGTCTATTTCACTGGTAAAACCGAGTTTGAAGCGTTCGCCTCCCAGGGCGACGGCGAGGGACATGATGACCGCTGCCAGGATGACGGCGGAAAAGAATTTTCTCTGCACGGTTTTCTCCTCTGACGTTCGGGAATGGAATGGATGGCGATGCTGTCACACGATACTGTGTCACTCTTTCGATACATTGCGGGGAAATCCAGGAACGTGGTGTCCGCGGGTATTCCCGAAGGAGTCTAGAGAGACAGTTCGGGAACGTGTGCCTTCAGGTAGGCGAGGCTTCTGTCAAGCCAGTTTTCGACGCTGTCGACGGGGCTGTCGTCCTGCGATATCTCCATGGAAAAAACGGGCTCAATGCCCGCCTGCCGGCAGCTTTCGGCTATGCCCATGTCGCGGCATTTTTGCAAATACGCGGAGAACGGGACGCCGTTGGTGCCGAGGATATTGTTGGAATGGGCCATGCCGTTGTGATCGCTGAGGTGGCCGTGGTAGAGGCGGCCGGCGAAACGGTCGAGATACTCGGGGCCTTCCCGGGTCATCCACATATGGCCGATATCGACGTTGGGGTAGAGGTTGGGGAGGCCGATCTGCTGGAGGGCGCGGTAGAGCCGGTCCATGTTGGAAAGAAGATAATAGACGTGCGGTTCCATCTCCACGCCGACGAGCAGATCCATTGTGGCGGCCCATGTGCCATACTCGCCTATGGAGTTGAGCATGTGCACCCAGGAGCGTTCGGGCGCGACGCCGATCTCCCGGTAGCCGCCGACGCAGATCAGCGCCTGTCTGCCGCCCATTTCGCGGATGAACTCGCCGCAACGCTGCATATAGGCCATATTCTTGTCGCGGGCCGTTGCGCTGGTGGAGGCGATGCCGTCCGCCATAATGATGAGAAGTTGCGACGCGGTGACGCCGTGATCGGCCAGGGCTGCGGCCACGTCCTTGCGTTTTCCCGGCGGCAAAGTCGACGGATCGCTGTGGCGGTTGGAGGAAAAGTCGAAAAACCGGATGCCGCGCGATGATGAAATCGTGATCGCCTCGACCAGGGAATGGCCGGTTCGGTCGAAGAGATAGCTTTGACTCGCTATATACATGGGGGCATGTCCTTTGGTCATGGCCGTCCGTCCCGATTCGCTTCGGGCAGGGACGGGACGCGGGAGCGGTGTTAGGCCGCACGGGTCCACTACGTGATGCCGGGCAATCACGTCGAACCGGGTACGGCTGGGAGTAGGGAAAGGATAGTGTTACGGAAAACGGTCCATGGAGTAGATCCAGGTGTCGATGGAATGGGCGACGGCGCTGATGCCCTTTCCGGGATTTCGTTCCCGGATGGCGTCCACAATTTCAGAATGCGTGCCCACCACAACCTTGTACTGCTCGTCCTTGTCGCGCAGCGCGAAGGTGTTGCGGATGGTGGGGAGAATCAGTTCGAGCGTAAAGCTGTAAATGCGATGCACCGGCTCGTTGTGGGTGGCGCGGCTCATGGCGAGATGGAAACGCCGTTCGCCGTCGATGAGATTCTCGGCAGTATAGTCACCGCGTTCGAGAATGGTTTTGAGGCTCTGGTGGGCGGCGTCGAGCAGTTCCATATCCTCCGGGGTATGCCGGGTGATGGCGAGGTCGACGACTCCGTATTCCATCAGCTTCCTCAATTCGATAAGGTTGCGCTGGTCGTAGCCGCTCGCCAGGATTTGGAAAAGCAGATGGTCGAACAGGGTGGTGCCCATGTTTTCCGAGACATAGGTGCCGTCGCCGCGGCGGATTTCCAGAATGCCGTATCCCGCCAGCACCTTGACCGCTTCGCGGATACTGCCCCGGCCGATATTCATGCTGTCGGCCAAGTCCTTTTCAGACGGAATGCGATCGCCAGGATTCAACACCCGCTGCAGAAACAGCATCTTGAAGCGATCGATAACATGTTCCACGGCGCTCCTCCTGCCGTCTGTCGCGAAGAAGTCCAGCACGCCGTTGCGTGCATCGCGGCTCTTGGTGACGAGGCGTCCGGATTCGGTTTTTTCGGAAAACATGCTTGGTTCGACATCCATCGATACGTGCTCCGGGTGAATTCCTGTTCGGGTCGGTCGCAATGGCGCACCGCGCCGCCGCCTGACCATTTTCACCGCAATTCACTGGAAGGCAATAGCAAACTCCCCGACAGGCCCGGCGTGTATTTCACACAGTGATGTCGCATGCGCTTTTGCGGATGGCTTCGAGAGTGAAGATTTTGTCCAGCCAGCCGGGCTGGAAAATTTCGGGTGTGGCGAGCCTGACCGCCTCGAGGCAGGCGTCGGACATATTGTAATCCACATAGTCGAACACCACCACCGACTCGCCCAGCATATGCCCCATGAGGAAGGCTTTGGCCGCCTCCGCCGGGACGCCCATTTCCACGACGCGGTCCAGGGCGGCACGCAGGCCATAGAGGAGGGTGGCGCAGACCGTTTCGGCCAGGCCGGGTTCAAGGATGGCCATCTGTTCCACCGTGACCCGGTAGGCGTTCACCACCTTGCCGAACACGGTCTTGGCCAGGGCTTCGCCGCGGCCGTATTGGGCTTCGTCTCCCTTGAAAAGGGCGCAGACGATGTTCTGCTTGGCATAATCGCCGCCGAAATAGTCGGATTTGGCATTGGGGTCGGTTTCGTCGTTGATGAATGCGGTGTGGTAGGGGTGGGTGACGAAATAATCCACGCCGTCTTTTGTCGGAAGCTTTCCCGCAAAAGCGGCGGCCGGGTCCAGCATCATCACCATCGCGCCGGTTTTGAGGAGCGGCAGCATGTCAGTCGCCACGGTGTTGATAAACCGGTCGGGCAGGGCCATGATGACATAATCGGCCTGGGGAATGGCATCGGCAAACGCGCTGACAGACAGGCCGACATCAGCCAGCCGCTTGACGCCTTCAGGGGATGTTTCGATATAGAGCGTATCGTAATTCTTGCTGTTTCGCAGGTTCCGAGCCAGGCGCATGCCCATCTTGCCTGCCGCGCCCAAGAGCACAACTTTTTCCATGGCTTTCCTTTACAGTTCGAGAACAGGGTTGAGGAATGCATGTCGCACAAAAATTGACGGGATCGCGTGCTGGACGAAACCTCCTTTCTATGATGTGGGTAAAGCGGAATCGGTGCGATGTCAGCCATCATACGTATGATATCTCATCAATTTACTTGTGCAACTTTTTCGTGGTGAATTTTTGGAAAAAAGTTTCGGCATGGTGAATTATTTGGGACGTTTGGTGGCAGGAAATGTGGTCGTTATATTGTATGGTCCTGTATCGGTATGGTCGGGATCACATTTTTCCTCCGGCATGCCGTTTGGGCCAGGAGGAAGGCGTATTGGTGAACATACTGAGGAAGCGAGAGGGCGTAGGCATACAGAAAAAGGGGCAGGCCCGTGGCAGGCCTGCCTCTATGACGGCACGAGTGGTTGTATGGTGCGATGACCGTTCCCCCGTGACCAATTCTTACATCAGGATCAGACGGAGGATGAAGAACAGGCCGACCACGATAACCGTGGGGTTGAGGTCGCGTCATTTGCCCATCACAAGCTTGAAGACCATGTAGCCGATCCAGCCGAACATCAGGCCGTCGGAGATGGACAGGGTCAGGGCGGTCACGAGCATCATCATGACGGCGGGCAGGCCTTCCGAGACGTCGCTCCAATTCAAACGCCGCGACATCGCCATCATGAACATGCCGACCATCACCAGGGCCGGCGCGGTGGCGGCCGCCGGAACCATGAGGAACAACGGCGAGGCGAACAGCGCCAGGGCGGTGAGGATGGCGATGGCGACGGTGGTCAGGCCGGTTCTGCCGCCGGTCTGGATGCCTGTCGAACTTTCGACAAAGGTGGTGACGGTGGAGACGCCGAAGCAGGCGCCGGCGACGGTGGCGACGGCGTCGCACATCAGGGCGCGGGGAATCCCGGCTTCGTACTTCGCTTTCTCCTGCGGCGAAAAATGGTTGAACACGCCGATAAAGGTGCCGAGGCTGTCGAAGATGTCGATGACCAGCAGGGTAAAGATGACGACGAAGAAATCCATCGTCAGGATGCGCGCGGTATCGAACGAAAACGCCATGGCGATGGGCGCGATGGAGGGCGGCATGGAAACGACGCCGCCGGTGAGGGCGGAGACGTCCGTCACCCCCATGAAGACGCCGAGAATCGTCGTGACAATGATGCCGGCGAGAATGCCGGTCCGCACGCCGAGCGCCAGAAACGCGCCGGTGATGACAATCCCGAGCAGCGCCAACAGCGGCGGACCGGAGGTGATGTCGCCCAGCTTGATAAAGCCGCCGTCGACGCGCAGCACCCCGGCGTTCGTCAGCCCGATATGGGCGATCATCAGGCCGAGCGATATGGTCATGGCGTGCTTGAGCGGCTCGGGGAAGCCTTTCAGAAGAATGCGCCGCAACCCGAGCGCGCCCGACACCACAAAGAGGATGCCGGCGATAAGGATGGCGGTCAGCCCTTCCTGCCAGCTATAGCCCTTGCCCAGCACGACGGAAAAGGCGAAAAAGACGTTGATGCCCATGCCGGGCGCGAGGATGAAGGGCATGTTGGCGAACAGCCCCATCAGCAGCGTGCCGACGATAATCGCCAGCGCCGTGGCGGTGAACAGCGCATCCTGCGGCATGCCGGCATTGGACAGAATCATCGGGTTGACGGCGAGGATGTAGACGGCGGTCAGGAAGGTCAACAGGCCGGCCATCATTTCGGTGCCGACGGTGGTATTGTGTTCCCTGAGTTTAAAGAATCGTTCCAGCATAATTTCCCCCATGAAAAAGGGGAACGAACCAATCGTTCCCCTGTTGTTAGATTGTGGCGTCGAACGCTACTGCGGCCTGTTTTCGCTCTCGGCGCGGGCGACGGCGGACCGGTCCGGCCTGATGGTGATCTTGGCCGTCGTGACGTTGCCGCTTGTCTCGGAGTCCGCGCTCGACTGCGGCTTGCCGCGGACCGATTCCTCCGCTTCCTTGATGACTTCCTCGGTGCGGCGGACCGAATCCTCCACCACGGTCGGGTCGCGGCGGGCCGCGCCGGCGGCTGGTCCGGACGGAGTGCGGCGCGAGGTCGGCGAGGTGCCGAGGGTGGCGGAGCCGCTCGACCGCGAGCGCGACTCGCTGCTGCGCGCTTCGGGCCTGGAGCCGTTGTTCCGGTCGCGCGGGGTCGATTCAATGCCGGGGATGGAGATGGGTTCCGGCGGCTGGTAGTCCTTGGCCGCGAATTCCTCGATATTGGCGATCGGCACGTCAGGCTTCGTCTGGGTGCCGTCGTTGATAAAGCGGGGTCCGAGCACGCCCATGGCGACCTGCAGGTTCAGGCGCGACTTGGTGTGGTCGGTCAGGGCGGAGTAGTATTGGCCCTGAACTTCGGTGAGGGCGCGGCGGGCGTCCGTCACGTCGACTTCGGTGCGCACCCCGGCCTGGTAGCCGACGAGGACAAGCCGCAGGGCTTCGCGGGCGGCGTCCTGGTTGACTTCAAGCGAGCGGACCATTTCCTCGGAGTTTGTCAGGTTGTTCATTTCCTGACGGATTTCCATCAGGGTCAGTTCCTGGCGGTTCAGCACTTCGATTTCAGCCTGGCGCGCCTCGGCCCTGGTGCGGCGCAGGTTGCCGAAGTTGTCGATGCCGAAGTCGAGGCTGGCCTGCACCCCGGCTTCCCACGGACGGCGGGAGAAGCCGTGGGTGCGGAGCGAGGTCTTGCCGAAGTCCTGCGAGAAGTTCGCCGAGACCATGGGGAAGAATTCGCTCTGGGCTATGCGAATCGCCTCCTGCTGCACTCTGGCCTCGATCTCGGCCTGGCGCAGGTCGGGACGGTTGGACGAAGCGACCTCGACGGCGCGCTCGAACACCGGCCGCATGGGCAGGAAGGTCAGTTTGTCCGAAAGGGTGATTTCCGAGTCCTGCGAGATGCCCATCAGCTTCAAGAGGCGAACCCGGTTCGAATCCACCGAGTTCTGCTCCGAAATCATCTGCGCGCGATAGGACGCGACGTCGACCTGGGCGCGGAGGACGTCGTAGTCGGTCGCCGTTTCCTGGCGGCGGCGTTCCGTCGTCATGCGGAGTTGCGCCTCGGCCGACACCAGCGCTTCGCGGTGGGTCTCGACCAGGTGCTGGGCCAGGAGGATGTCGTAATAGGTGTTGGCGACGTCCTGGATAAGGGTTTGGATCGATTCGCGGATCTGCTCGTCCGTCAGGGCGACCGACAACTGCGCCTGGCGCAGGGTGGCGGGAATCATGCTGCCCTGCCACAGCGGCTGGGTGACGGTCAGGCCGGCCGAGTAATTGTCGACGTCGGTATTCAGGTAGTCGTTACGCTTTTCCCATCGCGAATAGCCGGCGACGACCTGTGCGCTCGGCAGCACCACGCCGTAGGCGGACATACGCTGACCGCGAATAACTTCGCGGTTATAAACAGTTTTCTGTAACGGCTTGGAATACTGAAGCGCCAGCTTGATCGCGTCGTCGATACTGAGAGGACCGTCGGCCCTGGTCTCGTTTTCGCCCCGTTCGCGGGCGGTGCGCCATTCCTGGAAGGCTGCATCGCGGACGTAATCGACCTCCTGCCGCACCGATTCCTCCCCCTCGGGGATGCAACCGGAAGAGAACACCATGGCCAATGCGGCGCCGAGGATCAGTTTTCTATGGGTCATATCAATTCCTTAGGTCTTTTGTGCGGGCCGGCAACGCCGGGCGGAAAAGCCATACCCACCCCAACCGGAATATCCGGCAATGTAGGCGTGAATATAGTGCCTGACCACATTTTCGTCAACCGGCGAAATGGAAAAAACAACGGAAACCGTACGAGTGATGGACCTGTGGATTTGACAAAATTAGGTTGAGCTATACTGTCAGGGATGGAGGGCGGACGATTGCGCCGCCCCGGTACCATATATACAGAGGGAACAAGCCGTGTCGGATCAATTTATCCGTATTACTGGGGCGCGCGAACATAACCTCAGGAACGTCTCCATAGATTTGCCCCGCAACACCATGACCGTCCTGACCGGCCTGTCCGGCTCGGGCAAGTCCAGCCTCGCCTTCGACACCATCTATGTCGAGGGACAGCGCCGCTATATGGAAAGCCTTTCCGCCTACGCCCGGCAATTTCTGGACATGACCGGCAAGCCGGACGTCGAGTCCATCACCGGCCTGCCGCCGACCATCGCCATCGAACAGCGGAAGAGCCACGCCAATCCGCGCTCCACCGTCGCCACCACGACCGAGATTTACGACTACCTACGCCTTCTCTACGCCCGCGCCGGCATCCCCCACTGCTGGCACTGCGGCAAGCCGATCACCCGTCAGACGCCGCAGCAGATCGTCGACTCAATCATGGCGGACGCGGTCGGCAAGCGCGTCGTCATCCTCTCCCCCCTGGTCCGGGGCCGGAAAGGCGAGCACAAGGACATCATCGCCATGCTGAAGCGGGAGGGCTATGTCCGCGCCCGCATCGACGACTTGATGCAGGATCTGCATGAACTGAGCGAGATTCCGGAAAAAAGCCGCAAACACACCCTGGAGGCGGTTATCGACCGCGTCGTGGTGAAGGACGACTCGACCGGCCGCCTGGCCGAAGCGGTCGAGACTGCCTTGCGGCTGTCGGGCGGCCTGGTCGTCGTCTCGGTCGAGCGCGGCAAGGACGACTGGCACGACGTCACCTATTCCGAAAACTACGGCTGCGTCGACTGCAACGTCTCGTTTCAGGAACTCGAGCCGCGCATGTTCTCGTTCAACTCGCCGTTCGGGGCCTGTCCGACCTGTGACGGCCTCGGCACGCGGCTCGACCTCGATCCGGATCTCATCATCGCCGACGGCGACCTTGCCCTCAAGGACGGCGCGCTTGACATCACCCGCAAGGGGACGATGTTCCTGGCGATGCAGTACCAGGGCGTTATCGACGATTTCGCCCGGCTTTACAAGGCGCGGGTCCGCGAACCGTTCAACAAGATGTCGAAGAAGCTGCAGAACATCTTCCTGTGGGGCGATCCCGATTCACGCAAGCCGCGCGCGGTGGAAAACGGCCCGACCGAAGGCCCCGGCTTCGACGGCGTCATTCCCATGCTGATGGCCCAGTTCCACCGCACCGATTCGGACTTTATCAAACAGAAGATTCACAACTATATGGCGGAAAGCGTCTGCCCGGACTGCCACGGCGCGCGGCTGAAGCCGGAAGCGCTGGCGGTCAAGGTCGGCGGTCTCGGCATTAATGAAATCACCGCCATGTCGACACGGAACGCCATCGAGTTCATGCGCGACCTCCACCTCGACCGCGAAGGTGAGGCGGTGGCGGTGCCGATCCGCAACGAAGTCCTGAAACGCCTCACCTTCATGGCCGACGTCGGCCTCGACTATCTCACCCTCGACAGGATGACCGGCACCCTCTCGGGCGGCGAGCACCAGCGCATCCGCCTCGCCTCGCAGGTCGGGTCGGGGCTGGTGGGGGTGGCGTACGTCCTCGACGAACCCACCATCGGCCTGCACCAACGCGATAACGACAAGCTGCTGGCGACCCTGTTGAAAATGCGCGACCTCGGCAACACCGTCCTCGTTGTCGAGCACGACGAAGACGTCATCCGCGCCGCCGATTACCTGGTCGACCTCGGCCCGGGCGCGGGACGCCATGGCGGCGAAATTGTCGCCCACGGCACGGTCGCCGAAGTCACGGCCAACCCGAACAGCCCCACCGGCGCGTACCTGTCCGGCCGAGAGTGCATCCCCGTGCCGGAAACGCGGCGTCCGGTCGATCTGAAGAAGCGGGCCATCCACCTCGTCGGCGCGAGCGGCAACAACCTCCGCCACGTCTCGGCCGACTTCCCTCTGGGCGTCTTCACCTGCGTCACCGGCGTGTCCGGCTCGGGAAAGTCGACCCTGGTCACCCAGACCCTGTGCCGCGCCCTGCAGCGGCAACTCAACAATTCCAAGGTGCGGCCGGCGCCGTTCGACAAGATCACCGGCCTCGGTCCTGTCGACAAGCTGGTGGAAATCGATCAGTCGCCCATCGGCAAGACGCCCCGCTCGAACCCGGCGACCTATACCGGCGTGTTTGACGAGATTCGCAAGCTGTTTACCCAGACGGCCGAAGCGAAGATGCGCGGCTATATGCCGGGCCGGTTCTCGTTCAACGTCAAGGGCGGCCGCTGCGAGCATTGCCAGGGCGCAGGGCTTATCAAGATCGAAATGCACTTCCTGCCCGACGTGTTTGTCCAGTGCGAGCAGTGCGGCGGCACGCGCTACAACCGCGAAACGTTGGAAGTGAAATACAAAGGGAAGAATATCGCCGAAGTGCTGGCCATGCCCATATCCGACGCGTTGCCGTTTTTCCAGAACGTGCCGCCGCTCCGGGAAGGTTTGCAGACGCTGGTCGACGTCGGCCTCGGCTACGTCACGCTCGGGCAGTCGTCAACCACCCTGTCGGGCGGCGAGGCGCAGCGGGTCAAGCTGGCGACCGAGTTGTCCCGGCGCGCCACCGGGAACACGGTTTACATTCTCGACGAACCGACCACCGGCCTGCACTTCGCCGACATCAAGCGGCTCCTCGGCGTGTTGCAGCGACTTGTCGACATGGGGAACACGGTCATCGTCATTGAGCACAACCTGGACGTGGTGAAATCGGCCGATTATATAATCGACCTCGGCCCCGAAGGGGGCGACGGCGGCGGCCAGATCATCGCCACCGGCACACCCGAAGCGGTCGCGGCCAACCCGGCGTCGTATACCGGTGAGTATTTGAAAAAGGTGCTGGTTGAGCCGGCGACGGCGAAGGCTATTTGACGATTGGGAGGTGGTGGGCTATACTTGGGGAAACGTGGAGAGAAAATGCCTGAATACCATATACATCTGACCTGGGATGCGGATGCCGCCGTCTGGACCGCGACCAGCGACGACATTCCCGGATTGGTTATGGAATCCGGTTCGCTCGACGCCCTTATCGAACGGGTCCGTTTTGGCGCGCCGGAGATAATGGCGCTGAACGGCATCGAAGAAACGAGCTTTTCCCTGCTGTTCCATTCAGAACGGCTTGAACAAGTCTGTCTGTGATGGCCGAGTACGAAAAGAAGGTCAGGGAAATATTACTGCAAAATGGGTGCTCTTTTCTCCGGCGTGGAAAAGGCGACCACGACATATGGTACAGCCTAATTACCGATCGCAACGTCACGGTTGACGCGAAGATAAAATCCCGCCACAGCGCCAACGCAGTTATGAAACAAAACGGTATCCACCACCACTTCTAAATCTCGCTACCCTGGCGTGCGGACGTCCACAAACGTAGAAAACGGGCGGTTAGGCTTGGGTCCATGGAAAAGACGGCGACGGCAAAGGCAATATAGACGTATCGGAGTGTGGAGTCAGGAGCTTTCGAAGCATACCCACGCCGCATTATGCCGCACTCGTTCCAATAATCCCGTCATTCCCGCGCACGCGGGAATCCAGCGAACAGTTCAAAAGAGGAACGGTAGTACATACCCGTTACCTCCTACGGAAAACATTTCGTTCCCTCTTTGTATCGTCCACTGGCCCCCCGCGTTCGCGGGGGTGACGTGGTTTTTGTGATGAGCGTGGGATGGTGTGCCGTTCAGGGTTGGCGCAGCAGAGATTCGGCCGGGGTCCACTGGAAAAGACGGTAATAGCACCAGACTCAAGCTGTATTTGCGGTATTGATTAAACAGTAACTTTGGTCTTCACCGCCGCCCCGGCTGCTGCTGCGCCGGACGCCTCACCGCCACCTCCTGATTGCTTTTCTTCGCGACCTGGATCATCTTCTTCATGGTTTCTTCATAGGCCGAATTGTCGTTCATATCCTGCTGGAGGATGGCGTTGATGTCGGCGATGACGTTGCGGGCCTTGTCGATCTCCGGGTTGGAGCCGGGCGTGTACGCGCCGATGTTGATGAGTTCTTCCGCTTCCTTGTAGGTGGCGAGCATGGCGCGAAGACGCCGCGATGCCTGAATCTCCTCCTTCGGCACGATCTCCGACGCGACGCGGGAGATGGATTCAAGCACGTCGATGGCTGGGTAGTGGTTTTTGTGCGCCATGCGGCGCGACAGGACGATGTGGCCGTCAAGGATGCCGCGGGCGGTGTCGGCGATGGGTTCGTTCATGTCGTCGCCTTCGACAAGCACGGTGTAGAAGCCGGTAATCGACCCCTCGGGGCTGCGCCCGGCGCGCTCCAGGAGGCGCGGCATCAGGGCGAAGGTGGAGGGAGTATAGCCCTTCGACGCCGCGACCTCGCCCACCGAGCCGCCGATATCGCGCTGGGCCATGCACATACGGGTGATGGTGTCCATCAGCAGGGTGACGTCGTGGCCCTGGTCGCGGAAAAACTCGGCGATGGCGGTGGCGACGAACGGCGCCTTGACGCGCACCGGCGCGGGCTGGTCCGATGTCGCGATGACGACGACGCTCCGCTTCATCCCTTCGGGGCCGAGATCCCGTTCGATAAAATCGCGCACCTCGCGGCCGCGCTCGCCCACCAGTGAAATAACCGACATCTGCGAATTGGAAAAGCGGGAGATCATGCCGAGCAGGGTGGACTTGCCCACGCCCGAACCGGCCATGATGCCGATGCGCTGGCCTTTGCCGATGGTCATGAAGCCGTCGATGCTCCGCACGCCGGTGGACAACACCTCGGAAATGCGCGGGCGCAGGACCGGGTCGGGCGGATCGGCGTAAATCGGGTAGGTGGCGGTGGCGATGATGGGGCCTTTGCCGTCCATCGGCCTGCCCATGCCGTCCAGGACGCGGCCGAGAAGCTGGTAGCCGACCGGCACGACCTGCTCGGTGGTGTTGGACTCGACCCGGTCGCCCGGGCCGATGCCGCGCATTTCGCCTAATGGCATCATCAGGGTGGCGTTTTCGCGAAAGCCGACCACCTCCGACTCGACGGCGGTGCGGGACAGTCGCGAGAAGATATAGCAGAGGCTGCCGACCGGGAGGGGCAGGGGGGTCGTCTCGACGATCAGCCCGGTGACCCGGCGCACCCGGCCCGCGACCCGCGCGGGAAGGATGTTGGGGAGGCGACGGCGTTTGTACTCGTAGGTGGATGCGCTCATCGAACCGCCAGGTAAGAAAAAAGGGTAAACGAAAACTTCTCACGACGTACAGAACTTTCACCTCTCGCGTCACCCCGGCGTGCTGATGTTCGCCGTGCGGAAAACGGGAGGTGGTGTCGGGGCAGCGGACGAACCGTTGCTGCAGTAAACGCACGTTTTCTTCCATCGGGTAACAAATCGCGTCCCTGATTGCCCCGGCACAACCTCACGCCCCTCGCCCGGTTCAACGCTTCACCGCCGGGGTGACGATGGGGGAATGCGTGAGGTTATGGATGAGGCCGCGATGAAAAGTAAGGCGCTCATTTTTTCTCAGTTGTAATGGTCGTATCAGCCTTCCGGCTGTTGTCCTTCGTCCGAAATCCCTTCGTCGACGAGATCGGCAAGCTCCGCCACATCGCCATCGGCTTCGGGCGGAACGGGTTCGGCCGCATCGGCGGCCAGGGGCGGCCCGGGATTTTCTTCAGGAACTTCCGCACTGTTTTCCGGGGCGCTTTCCGCTTGCGAGTCGGCTTCGGATGCGTCGCCGTCATTGTCGTCCCACAGTGAATAGGCCGACTCGGCGCTGGCGGCCTTGGCGGCGGCGATGGCGTCCTCGGGGATGGCTCCCCATGGCGGAATCGCGTCCTCGCCGGAGAAGCCGAGAATAACCTCCTCGAACGCGGCAAGGCGGGTGGCAAGGCGCATATCCACCTCCGCTTCGCGGGTCGCGGCCATGATGCCGCCCCGTTCCACCGACGGATCGGCCTGGATGACGACCGGGCCGAGATCGGGGAAAATCAGTTTGAGGTCGGGATAATATTCGTCCATGACCGCCTTGTCTTCGGGATTGACCCTGACCGTCAGGGTAGTCCGATCGGTGACAAGGCCGATGCACTCGAGCGCCAGGGGCTTGATCGCCTCGGGATTGACCGACAGCTCGTGATTGACGAGGCGCTTGGCGAGGTCGAGGGCGAGCATGAGCAGATCGCCTTCGGCCTGGGCCATAAGCTGGTCCTTGGCGGCGGTAAAGGCTTCGGCGATGTGCTGGAGCGTCTCGGCGACCGGCGCGACATGGTTGCGGAGCGCCTCCTTTTCCGCTTCGATGGCTTCGTTGATCTGGGTCTGCGCTTCGGCCTTGCCGTCCTTTTCGCCCTTGGCGAAACCTTCCTGCTGGCCTTTAGAGAACGCCTCCTTGTAGGCCTTGTCGTAGGCCGCCTTCTCCATCGCCTCGACCTGCTTGCGGGCGGAATCCAGCTTGGCCTGGCCCTGTTCCTGGGCGCGCTTGAGAATGCGTTGCGCCAGGGCGCGGATGTCGGCGAATTCGAACGGCACGGTGTCGAGGCGCTTGTCCTCGGCCGACAGGTGCAGGACCTGGTTGGGGGTGGGCATGCGCGCAGCCGCCGCCGGCGCGGCCGGGGCGGCCATGGGGACGAATTCGTCCGACGGGTCGTGGACGGGCGAGCCGTCGCCGCCGTCGTTGTCGTCGCCGGTGGGGGCGGCGGCCTCGGGCGGCACGTCGTCCAGGGCCTCGTCCGGCACGGCGTCGACGAGGTCCATCGGCACAAAATCGTCTGAATCATTGATGACCGGGGATTCTTCCATGCTTTACACAACCACGTTGTCGTCGCCGCCGCGGCCGGAAATGATGACTTCGCCCGTCTCCTCCAGACGGCGGACAATATCGACAATGCGTTGCTGGGCCTGTTCGACGTCGGAAAGGCGGACCGGGCCCATGAATTCCATGTTTTCCTTGATCATCTCGGAGGCGCGGCTGGACATGTTTTTGAATATCTTTTCCTGCATCGCTTCGGACGCCGTCTTGAGGGCGGTGGCGAGTTCGTCGTTCTCCACTTCCCGAAGCATCGACTGGATGCCCTTGTCGTTGACGAGGATGATATCCTCGAAGACGAACATGAGTTTGCGGATCTGTTCGACCATATCGGGGTCGGCTTCCTCGAGATTTTCGAGAATGCCCTTTTCGGTGGTGCGGTCGCAGAGGTTGAGCATCTCCGCCACCGACGCGACGCCGCCCGCCGACTCCAGGTCCTGGGTGACGATGGAGGCGAGGCGCGATTCGAGGCCCTGCTCGACCAGGCGGATGGCCTCGGGCGTCGTCTGTTCCATCCGGGCGATGCGCTTGACCACCTCGAGCTGTTTCTTCGGCGTCAGACCGCCGAGGATTTCCGCCGCCTGCTTGGGCGACAGGTGGGCCATGATGAGGGAGATGGTCTGCGGGTGCTCGTCCTGGATGTACATGAGCAGGTGTTCGGAATCGGCCTGCTTGAGGAAATGGAACGGCGCCTGCTGGATGGTGTTTTCGAGGGTGGCCAGGATCTTGGCCGCTTCCTCCGGCGGCAGGCTCTTTTCCAAGAGCTGGCGGGCGTATTCGATGCCGCCCTGTTCCAGGTACTTGGACGCCATGTGGGTCTGGTAGAACTCCCGGACGACGGCGTCGCGGATATCGGGGGCAATCTCTTCCTCGATGCGGGCAATTTCCATCGACAGCCGTTCGATGTCGTCGGTCGACAAGTTGCTCATGATCTTCGAACTGGAGTCCATATCCAGGGAGATCATCAAAACGGCGGCTTTCCGCAAACCGGTCAGTCCTTCGAGCTTGGTCGATTTCGCCATGGCTGCTGTATCCTGTCAGTATTCTCTTATGTGTACCAGTATACCCGCTATTCCTTCCGCATCCACCGTTTCAGCAGGGTCGCGGCGCGTTTCGGATCCTCCTGAACGGCTGCCGTGACCTTGGAGCGGAGGTTGTCCCATTCCTCGTCGATGTTGTCCTCGTCGTCGTCCTCGGCCTGGGTCAGCGCCAGGGACATGGCTTCGGGCTCGACGTATTCCTCGAGTTCGGTCGGAATCGGACGGGTGGCATAGCGGTAGACGATGTATACCGCCAGGGCAAAGAAGATAAAGGTCACTATCGACGTCATGTGCTGCGACAGGAGGCGCATGGCCAGGGCCAAGGGCGCTTCGCCGCCCGGAGGCGAGTAGACCGGCGGCATCCACGGCAGTTGGCTGACCTCGATCTTCTCCGGGATGTCGGCGGCGGCTATGCCCGAGGCGAAGGCGATCTGGCGCTTCAGTTCGTCGATCTGGGCCTGGCCGAGGGGCGCGGCGGACTCCCGCTCCCACATGGGGAGGCGCGTCTCCGGGTCGATGAGCGGCTCGCCCATCTCATTGACCGCCTGGATGGGGCGGCCTTCTTCGTCCCTGCGAAGCTGGAAGGGCAGGTGGATGACCGCCGCGACGGTGAGGTTTTTCACCATCGGCGCGACCTTGGTGGCTGTCTGGCGGTAGGAGTTCTGGTTTTCCTGCGACTTGTCCTTGCGGTTCTCGCGCGTCTCCTCCTGGTAGAGCCAGCCGTACCCGCCCATGTTGGCGACGCGGCGCGCATTCGGCTGCACCCCCGGCTCTTCGAACGGCCGCTTGGTCGACACCATCGAATAGGTGGAGTTGGTGGAACGCCCGACCTCGCCCGGGAGAATCTGGTGGTCGAGGACTTCGACATAATCGAACGAGACGTCGTGCTTCGGGAAGGCGTTGACGTCGCCTTCGTAGGAGAAGTTGGGGATATAGGAGCGCATGAGGTTTTCCAGCTTGCGCCGGAGTTCTTCGTCGAGGGCGTACTGGGTCGACCATTTCTGCTTGGCCATGGCGGTGAGGCCGGAGTTGGACTGGGTGTGGAACTTGTTGCCGAGCTGATCCGTCACGACGACGTCGCGGGGGTCGAGACCCGCCTTGGCGGCGGAGACGAGGGCGATAATCGTCTCGGCGTCGTTTTCGGTTAGGCTCTTCTGCAGCTTGGTGCGGACGCGGACGGCGGCGGTCTTTTTGTGGGCCACGCCGAACAGGGAGGTGCGGACGTCGTCGGAGTAGATGACCTGGGCTTCCTTGATGACGTCCAGGTTTTCGATAAGGCGGGAGACTTCGTTGGCGCGGGCGAGGCGCATCGCCTCTTCCGATTTCATGCGCGTGTCGGAAAAGGCCCAGCCGTCCAGCATCTGGGTAAAGCCGAAGGCGTGGGCGTCCCGGAGCAGGCCTTCTTCCGCGAGGGCGATGACGGCGTTCTTTTCCTCCTCGACATTGACGATGATGCGGCGGCCGTCGTAGTCGTATTCGGCGGTGCGGATGCCCTTGGCCTTGAGTTGGGCGAGGACGTCGTTGACGTCGGCCGGGTCGACTTCCATCGGCAGGGGACGGCGGCCGGACTCGCCCGGGGTGGTGCCCATCCAGGCGGCGAAGGTCAGCCACACCGCCACGGTCAGGACCAGAAACGTGACCGCCACCCGCTGGGTGACAGACATATCCCGCAGGACGGACTGGGCGTCGGCCCACAGTTGCCTGAGAACGTTCATGCGCTACACTCCCCCTAGATGTGTTCCCGATCCCTCGGCCGGCATACCCTGCTTCCGGCCATCCCGCGCTTCCGGTTCGGCGTCCCCACGCCGTTCCGGGCGGGCGTCGCGGCTCCCTATCCTGCAAAACCGAAACCCACAGCCGGCCTGGGGCCGGAGCGGGCGGATAGGAGGGCGGTGCTTGACTGTGCGGTTGCTATTCCATGCACTCTGATTTCCGGACAAAGTTGAAAAAAAAGAGGGCAAAAAAAGGCGGCCGGTCCGGGCCGCTTTTTTCGGAGGGCGCTCTGCGCCCTCCGGCGTCCATATTATACGCGCATACGCAGGATTTCCTGGTAGGACTCGACCAGCTTGTTCCGGACGGCCATCAGGGTGTCGAAGGCGACGCTGGCCTTTTCCATCGCCGTCATGACCTTGGTGATGTCCTGCTCCTTGCCCATAACCATGTCGGTCACGGCCTTGCCCGCGTCCTGCTGCATGGTGTTGACCTTGTTCAGGTTTTCCAGGAGGAACTGCTTGAAGTCGTCGCCGGTGGCGGGATCGGCGCGTTGCGGGCCGCGCGCGGGTTCGCCCACGCGGCCGATGCCATCCAGTCTTCCGGTTGTGGGATCGATTGCCATATCCCGTCCTCCTCTGGTTGCGTCCGCCGACAGGGCGGCCGCATACCACTATTGTACATATCTTCTATCGGTTGCGGCGGATAAAACTTGAACAGCCTGAAGAAAATGACCGTATTTCGGGAGTTATCCGCTATAACCGCTTAAAAATGTCGTTTCCACATTCATACCTTAGGGAAAACCACCCTCGTGTTCAAGCAAATTCCGTGATGCCTTACGCGATAATCCTGAGTGCCCCCGAGTGAATCTGCTTTGCCGTGTCCATGGTGGTGAGGTTGGCTTCGTAGGCGCGGGCAGCCATCATCATGTCCACCATTTCGACAGCCACCTGGACATTGGGGAGACGGAGATAGCCGGCGAGTTCGCCTTCCTTGATCGCGTCCGGGTGGTTCGGGTCCCACTTCAGTTGGAATTCGGTATCGTAGTCCTTGTCCTCGCGGGCGACCGAGACGCCCCATTCGCGCGAACCGGTTATCTCGGGCGCGCCTTCCTTGAAATAAACCCTGCGCCTGCGGTAGGGCTCGCCGTCCTCGCCCCTCGTGGTGTTGATGTTGGCGAGGTTGTTGGCGTGGACGTTCATGCGCGCCCGTTCCGCCCTGATACCCGAAGCACTGATGTCAAACATGGTAAAAACGCCGCCGACCAGCATGTTGCTCATTTCGTTCCCCCGATTGTATGTCGCTTCCTCCCGGTAACCCTTTGTTCCGCTCCTAGTTCCAGAGAGCGGGATAGTCGACGACCGGACGAGGCGCTATGGTCTCGTAGGCGGCTTCGACATAGGCGTCCACCTGTTCGCGGTTGCAGTAGCGGGACACCCCCTTGTACCGGGCCATCAGCATGAGGGCGTACATTTCCTTGATCATGCGGTCGAGATTGCGGCGGTAGACGGTGCGGCTCTCGTCGTCCATATACTCGTTCGCCGGCGATTCGGCGCAATAGGAGAGCGCGTAGCGGTAAATCTCCCTGGCGTGCTTGAGAAGGGACGAGCCCATTATCTTCGCCGTTTCCTCGTTGCAGAGCGTCTCGGTATCGATGTTCATGACGGTATCCTTTCCGTTTACTGGCGGTGCCGGGTGCGGGTGTTATGCGACGCGGTCCCTGAGCGCGCTCTTCAACCCGGTCGTCTTGTTCTTGAACAACTGCTGCAAGGCTTCCATATAGGCCGAGTTCTTGGCGAGGTCGGCCATTTCCTTTTCAATGACGACGTTGTTTTCGTCGTGGCGCATCGGACCCCAATCCCTGCCCTCGAGGTTGCGGACGTTGGGGTGGTGGTTCTGGTAGAAGTCGACGCCGGGAACGTCGCGGGGCGTGAATTCGTTCCAGTGGCGCTCGCGGCGTTCGCGAAGGGCGGTCTCCATCGCGTCTTCGAAATTCTTTTCCGGCAGGACCCGGCGCTTGTAGTAGGGGGTCTCGACGTTGGCGATGTTGTTCATGATGTTGAGGTGGCGCTGGAAGGCGAAGCCCATGGCGGCCTCGAGGACCGGAACGCTTTCCCGCTGAATCAACCCTTTAACCCAAATCGCCATGTGCGGCTCCTTTTACATGACCAGACCATCGTCATCCTTGTCCACACAGGAAGATAGAGCAACAGGCGTGCCACTCTGGCATTTAGAGTAAAGGAATTTGCAAGTTATTTTGATTTAAGGTGATGGACGTATGGAAAAAGTTGCGATGGTCGCGCCGGTTTCTGCCGGCAACCAGCGGGGGCAAATTCTACCGGCGATTCCTGCCAGCCCCCGGCAGGCCATGGAAGAAAAAAACAGGGCGCCCACCAATGCGGGCGCCCCATCCTACGCGGGAAAAGAGCCTGGTTATTATAGGGTATCGCTGACACCCGAGTCTTGCCCTCGTGCCCCGCATATGGGCGGGAGATACTTTGGACCAATGTCCGCCACATCCCCGCCGGAAGCGTCCATCCCTACTGTAACGCGGCCGTCATAACGGCTGTCGTCCCCGGATGGACAGGTGCGTTGCCAACCTTTCACTGATGGGAAAACCCGGCAACGCCTGGGCCGGCACAACGTACACCGCCGGCCCGAAACTCCTTCGCCTGCTTTACCACTGCGACACTGAATAATCCGCGTCCATGTTGCGAAAATCACGTTCGTAGTTGCGCTCGCGCTCGGCGTGACGACGATCAAGGTCGTTCAGTTCGCGCTCGAGCCGGGTGTATTCGGGACTTGTGCGGCTGGAGGTGGAAAGGCGGTTCTCCATCTCACGGCGCTGGTTGCGGTACGCGCTCGTTTCCTGCAGGCGGCGTTGATTCATCTGGAGGCGCGCCTGGTGGTAGCGGCGATCGTTGTCCGAATCCCGGGAAAGGCGGGCATCGTCGGAACGGTCCTGGAAATAGCCTGCGACCGCGTCGCCCACGCCGAAGCCGGAATAGAGGTCCCGGCGGTCGTCGGCCCGGCCGGTGAAGCGGTCATAGCCGCTGGATGCGTCGTGGAGACGGCCGTTGAAGCGCTCGGCAGCGGCGATGAAATCGTCTTCGCCATGGCCGGCGCGACTGCGGAACGTTTCCCCGGCATCGCGGCGGCGTGGCGGAGCATTCCCGGCCGCGCATTTTCGGCTGCCCGCGCCCTACCCAGCCCCAGCGCCCAGATCAGGAACAGCAGAAACAGGAACAGGAGCGACGGATACACCCATTTTCTATCGTACAACCCATGCGTCACCATGCGATTAGTCTCCTCGTTCATAAACGCTAATTGGTGATTCGTTAGCGCTTCGACTCTATCAAGGACTATCGCTTTGCTGCTCGCATCCGCCTCGCAATTTTCATTTTCAGCCACAATGCGGTGATATTTCCGGTAGGTGTTGGATGCCGCGAGGAAAACCGGCATAAGATTAAATGTATTGGCGGGAGTTAAGAATGGGATATGGAGTGAGGGAAAATAGGGTACGACCGTTATCCGGCCTAGAAGGGAAACTCCGTCAAGCCGCCGGCGTCCGGAGGCGGCAGGGCGGGAGTCGCTTCGCCGGAAGAGACGATTCGCACGCCCTGCGAGCGCTCGTGTACGGCAAGACCGGTGACCGAGAACGCCCGGGGAGCGGCAGGGCAGACGTGGTAGCACGCGCCGCAGCCGATGCAGTAGTCGGGGTCGAAATCGGGGATAGTGGGCTGACCCGGGCCGCGCGCCTTCATGATGACGGCGTGGGTCGGGCAGACCTCGGCGCAGGCGCCGCACTCCTGGTGTTTGGTGATCACGACGCAGTTCGGCAGGACGAGATGGGTGGTGGCGATGCGGGTGCGGTGCTTGTCCTGGAGCGCAATCGGCTCGAACACCCCGGCCGGGCAGGACGAGGCGCAGGCGGTGCAATTGTATTGGCAATAGCCCCGGGAAAAATCGAGGCCGGGGCGGCGAGCATCGCCCTGCGGCCGGATGATGCCGACCGGGCAGGCGCGGACGCAGGCCTGGCAGGTGACGCAGCGGCTGCGGTGGCGGGTATCGCCGCCCGATCCGGGCGGGACGACAAGGGGATCCCGTATCGGCAGCCCGAGCGCCGGTCCGATTGACCGGGCCGAAACAAACGCGGCGGTCGCCGCAGCCGCGGCGGCGGCGTCCAGGAAGACGCGGCGATTGCGGTGGACGCTGTCGGGGCGGCCGTAGGCGATGGCGTCAACCGGGCAGGCGGCGGCGCATTCGAGGCAGAGGACGCAGCGCTGATCGTCGACCGATTTGCCGACGGGATCGGCGCAGCCAACCGGGCACACCGATCCACATTTCCCGCACGAAACGCATTTTTCCCGGTCGATGATGATGCGCTTCCCGGGCGGTTTGCCAAAGAGGTGGAACAGCCCGGACACCGGGCATAAGGTGGCGCAGAACCAGCGGCCGAGAAACAGCGGCGTCACCACCAGCATGATAGCGGCGATGGCGAAAACGAGCAGGTACAGGGCGTCGTATTCCCACCTGCCGCTCTGCGCCGAGGCGGCGGCATCGCCGGTGGCGACGGCGAGGCGGCCGAACAGCCCGATCGGGTCCATGTTATCGAGGGGGGCGAGGTTGCCGATGCAGGCGAAACCGACGACGAAAAGGAGCATCAGCACCGGTCTCGCCGTCCCGGCGAGGGTGCCGGGCCGGTGGCGCACCCGCGACAGGCCAAGCCGTTTCCCCAGGCGGGAAAAAACCTCCTGCACCAGGCCGGCGGGGCAGAGGAGCGAGCAATACCAGCGCCCGAACACGGCGGTGAGGACGAGGATGGCGAGGCCGACGACAACCTTGTGCCACCAGAAGGTCGTCGCGGTAGAGACGTGCGGCCCCAGGGCCGCCTTCCGCGGCCACAGCCAATCGTGGCCGTCGACGGCAAAGAGGAAAACGAACAGGCACAGGAGGACCAGAACGATGGCGAATCGCCAGCGGGCGAGGGTGCGCATGGATGAATAATCCTTTACAACGAAATGCGCCGCGACACAAGCGACTCGGGAGCGAGGGTGCCGAATCCCATGGCGCCGGCGATGCGCAGGTGTTTGTAATCCTCCGGTTTGCGGCCGAGGAGGCGCGCCCCCGAAGCGTCTGCCGCGACGACGTCGGTGGAGAGGATCTGCATCTTCATCAGGCTGACGTCGGCCGGGTTGCGGCTCCGGGGACCGTTGCCGGTCAGGACGCGGTAGGCGTCGATGACGGTCAGATCGGGTTTACGGACAAGCAGAAAGTCGGCGATGCATTGGGCCAGGCCGCGAGAATGGTAGAAGTTGCGGTCCCAGACCGCGCCCATGAAGTTCTTGATGCCGCCGGTAAGGCCGGCGCCGCCGTGGTGCTTGAGGACCCGGCAGGCTGATCAGGACGTCCGCCTCCAACACCGCCTCGTGGACGAGGACAGACCCCAGCCTCGTGCCGCCGACGTCTTGCTTGACATAGTACCGTTCCGCCTCGGCCGGCGCGATGCGCGCCCCGGCGTCGACGGACGCGGCGCGGATGCCGCTCGATTCATAACAACGCTGCCAGTATTCGATGGTATTGTCGAAGACAAGCACCTCTTTGGCACCAGCTTCCAGGCAATGACGGGCGACCCGGTTCACCAGGGCCGGGTGGGTGTTGGCGGCCATCTCCACCGGGACGTCCCATGAGATGTTCGGCTTGAGGGCGACCACCTGGCCCGGCTTGACAAAGCGGCCCATCCCGCCCATGGCGGCGATGCCGGCGTCGAACATCTTGTCCGGTTCGCCGTTACGGACAGCCACGATATCGGGAAGCCCGGCCTCGCCGGCCGAAGCGGTTCCAAGGAGGGGGATCCTCGCCATGCCGAGGCCGACGCCGGCGGCCAGGCAACTTTTGAGAAAATCGCGTCTGTTCATGTCCATCTCCCGTGTATTCTAACCTGTACTGCGCGTAAATACACTGTATCGAGGGCGGAAATTCGCTCTGAAACGCTGCGAAATTATGGATAAGTCCAAATGATAAACCGGCCTGCGGGATAGCAAATAAAAGAACGGGGAGATAAACCCGCAGCGTTTGTATAGCGTTAATTATTATATGGCGGCACTGGCGTCGATACGATTTTCCGCGGCCGCCCACGATATTTCCCAGGAGGAACGTCCATGTTCAAGAAATCCGTACTGCTTGCCGGCCTTGCCGCCATCGGCCTGTCCATCGGGGTCTTTGCCCAGGACTTCGCCATGCCCGAGGACGACTACGGCCGCGCCGACGTCGTTGATCAGTCAACCCTGAGCGAAGGCGGCATGACCGCCAGCCGCGCCTATTCCATGCCCGAGACCGATGCCGGCCGCTACGATGTGGTTGACCAGCCCAGCCTCGCCACCGGCGGCAGCGGCGTCAGTTACCGTCGCGCCCTCAAATACGCCGCTCCCATCTACGACTGAACAGGGTCGGGGAGGGCGCGTCAGGCGCATGAACTCTCTCTCTCCAACCCGTGTGACGGAAGGACGGTATCGTCCCCGGCGCGGGTTTATAGAGCGGGGGAAGAGATATTGGTCTCTTCCCCCTTTTGTTTTTTGTCGTGCCGGAACGGTCAACCCTGCTTGAAAACCAGCAAATAAATGATAACCGCCACCGCCACAACCAGCAACCCGCCGACGACATACAGGCTGGTCTTGAGGGGGGCGACGGATTTGGCCAGGGACGAATCCGCCGGGCCGCTGGATCGGGCCATTGTCGCGACGCTGGCGCTCGGCATGCCGGTGGAGACGACCGGCGACTTGGCTGCGCGGCGCACTTCGTCCAGATCGTTCAGGAGTTCGGAGAAATTCTGGTACCGGTCGGCGGGCCGCTTTTTCATCAGCTTTTCCACCACCTCGATCATCTTGGGGGGGAGGTCCTTGGTGATGGAGGAGATGGACTTCGGCTCCGACTTGATGTGCTGGTCCATGACGTCGGAGACGCTGCCGCCGAAGGGCGGGTTGCCGGTCAGCATGTGGTAGAGGGTGGTGCCGAGGGAATAGAGGTCGGAGCGGAAATCGAGGTTTTTCTCGCCCCGCGCCGCCTCGGGGGAGATGTAGTCGGGCGTGCCGAGGACTTCCCCTTCGGTGGACAGGACGGATTCGAGGCTCGACTTGACAAAGCCGAAATCGCCCAGCTTGGCGATGCCGCCCTTGGTGACCATGATGTTGCCTGGCTTGACGTCGCGGTGGACGATGCGGCGCTGGTGCAGATATTCGAGCGCGCTCGCGACCTGGATGGCGATGGAGACGGTGGACTGGAGGTCCATCCTGCCCTCGCGGTCGAGGATGGCGTCGACCGCCTCGCCGTCGACAAACTCCATGGAGAAGTACAGGGTCGACTTGTAGCGGCCGACGTCGATGACCTGGATGAGGTTGGGGTGGGACAGCCGGCCGACGAGCCTGGCTTCGACGAGGAAGCGCTTGCGGAATTCGTCGTCCGTGACCCAGCGTTCGTGCAACACCTTCAGGGCGACGATGCGGCCCATGGACAACTGCCGCGCCTTATAGACGACGCCCAGGCCGCCTTCGCCGAGCTTGCCCATGATTTCGTAGCCGCCGATGCGCTGGCCCCGGGCGCGGGCGTCGCGGATCAGGCGTTCCTTGGCCTTGTAGACGGCCCAGACCTGGTCCGATTTGAGGACGCCTTTCTCGAGCAGGACATCCTCGACTGGCCGGCGCGGCTTGCCCGCTTCGGCTTCCCGGTTGATGGTGCGTTCGGCCTCCTCGAGCTGCTCGCGGGTAAGAACCCGGTGGGCTATGGCGAGGGTGGCGAAATCCAGATCCTTCTCCATATCCGGAAGTTCTACTGAGTCGGCCACGGTTACCCTTTCCTGAAATAAAGTCTGTCGTCACATCAACGCGGACGCGCGGCGTGGATGTCCTTATTATGATAAAAAACACGGCGCCGCACAATGTTTCGCCGGGCGGTCAGCGTTTTTTCTTCTTCTTGACGGTGCGGGCGAAATCGAGGATGCACCGCTCCTGCTCGGCCGTTTCGATTGAACCGGGCCGCGCCTGGCGCACGGTGAGGACGGCGTCGCTGGCCGACATGCCCTGGCTCACCAGGAAACAGGCGAGCATGGTGCCGGTGCGGCCCATCCCGGCGGTGCAATGCACCACCACCGCCCGGCCGTCGGTGATGCATTGGTGGGTGAACTCGACGAAGCGGCGAATCTGCGTCCGGGACGGCGGGGTGTAGTCCGCCACCGGCAGGTGCAGGCTGAGGAAATCATAGTCCCGAATCGCCGCCGGATCGAGCGGCGTTTCGGTGAGGGAGACGATGACCCCGATGCCCTGCCGGGACAACCCGGAGAGATCGGACCGCAGGTCCGAAAACCGCCCGGGCTGGGCGCAGCCGGCGAGCTTGCCGGGGATGAGGAAGGAGAAGTTGCCGGGCATAAAAACCTCTTTTTTAATTCACAATGCACAATTCACAATTCACAATGATCAACCACCCATTCATATTTTGTCGGTACATTGTGAATTGCTGCATTGTATCATAATTGTGAATTATGAATTATGAATTAGCGCAAACTACTGCGAATCAAAAACATCGAAAGCATCCCGAAAAGAATAAACGCCGGCAAACTCCGCTTTGGTGTCCGTCTCGCGGCGCTTCCACTCAAGCTTTTCGTCGTTGACCATGAGAAAGACGATTTCCCCCACGTCGTCGGTGCGGTGCACGCCCCAACTCTCCAGCACGGTGCGGGCCAGACAGCCCCAGCGCTCGCGGGCGAGGCGGCGGAACGCCTCCAGAAGTTCGTAGCCGGAGATGTGGAAGTTGACGCCGTCTTCGCCGCGGGTGGGGGAAACGTCGCGCGGTTTCATTTCGCCCGACTTCAGCCATTTCACCGCCGCCGCCACCGCCTCGTTCACGAAAAAGAAGGCGGCGGGGTCGTAGCGGCCGTCCTCGACCGCGACATGGACAATGCGTTCCCGAACCTGTTCCGGGGTCATGGTATCTGTCATCAGTGTTCCTTGTCCCGTCCCGGAAAGCGGGGACGGTTTATGTCGTTGGTTCGTCCGGCGCGCGCGGCGGCTCCGGCGCTGCGGGCGGCTCGGGCGGCGGCGCGGACGGAGCGGCCTCGGCCTGGGTGTCACGCTCCCGCCGGTTCGACCGGTCGGGCCTGCCGCCGCCGCCGCGGCGCACGCTGTCCGAGTTCCGGTACCGGCCGCTCGAACGGTTGCCGTCGTTGCGGCCTGCGCCGGGCATGGTTGAGCCTCTAGACCGGCGGCCCTGGATTTCCGTGATGTCCGAAATCTTGATGGTCTCGAAGCTGCCGTCCGGCAACACCAGCACCGCCTCCTGCCTGAACATGTCGCAGGAAACGACTTCGCCCGTGAAATTCGCCGTCACGCACACCGCGCCCCGTGCCGGCAGTTCGGCCTGGAGGGTCGAATAGACTTCGTCCTCGAAGCGGAGGCAGCACATCAGCCTGCCGCAGTGGCCGGAAATTTTCGACGGATCGAGGGTGGTCTTCTGCATCTTCGCCATGCGCATCGTCACCGGCTCGAGATTGCGGATAAAGGTCCGGCAACAGAGTTCCCTGCCGCAGTGCTCGTAATCGGCCAGCAGCCTGGCCTCGTCGCGGACGCCGATTTGCCGCATCTCGATGCGGGTGCGGTAGCGGCGCGCCAGTTCCTTGACGAGTTCACGGAAATCGACCCGGTTCTCGGCAAGGAAGTAAAAGATTATCTTGTCGCCGGAGAAGAGGTGCTCCACCCCCACGAGGCGCATCGGCAGGCCGCGCTCGCGGATGCATTCCTGGCAGGTGACGAACTCTTCCGGTTCCTTTGTCTCGCGAATATGGGTGAGGATACTCTGGTCGGCCTCGTTGGCGACGCGGAGCAATTCGCCCTGCGTTTCCTCGTTTTCCGCCAGCGGCCTGGCCTTGCCCATGGCGACGCCGACGTCGATGCCCCTCGCGGTGCGGACAATCACTTCGTCCTCGGTGCGGAAATCGTCCGTTTCCGCCGCGAATCTTTCGGTGGTGGCCATGAGGCCGTAGCGCACCGTCACTGCAAAACTTGGCATAATGCTCATACCTTATGCTGTGTTACTGTTTTTCCGATTCCCCGCTCTGACGGTAGACCGAGCGAAGGGATTTACGCCGGGTGGCGTCTCGTTCCGCTTCCTCGTCCAGGTAGAGCTTCATCGGCACTTCGCCGCAATCGGGAAAGCGCGGACACTTCACGCACACCAGCCAGACCTTGTGCGGGAGGGAGTCGCGGGGCACCAGCGCGAAGCCAAAGCGCTTGAAAAACTCCGGCACATAGGTGAGGGTAAACACTTCCTTTGCCCCGAATTCGCGGGCGTCCTCGAGCGCGGCCCGCATCAGTATGCGGCCGATGCCGTGGGCATGCAGGGTCCGGCTCACCGCCAGGGACCGGATCTCCACCAGATACTCCCAGGTGGCGTCGACGGCGACGCAGCCGACGATGGTTCCGTCCGGGGTCTGGGCGACGAGAAAGGACCGGAGGCGTTCTATGGTGTCGCCGATGGAGAGGGGAATCATAATCCCCTCCTGGCCGAATTCCCGCGTCAGTTCGACCAGTTTGGCGACGTCAGGGAGTCGCGCCCTGCGAATGGTGATGTCCACGCCTTGCCTTGCCTCCTGGACACCGCCGGGCCGGAACTGCAACCCGCCCGGGGGTGGTTAAAAAGTATAACGGACCGGACGGCGGTCTGGAAGAAGTTTATACCGGGACATGCGGAAGTTACACCCCGGCTGAAGAATCAGTGCGCCCCGGCCTGTTCCTTGTCGTCGAAGTCGAGTTCGATGTCGCCGTAGGTGAGGCGGGGGTCGGCGGCGATGGTGATGGTCGCCTTCTTCTCCTCCTCCATCTGGGCGATGGCGGCGCGCTTCGAGTTGGCGAGGGCGAGGGCGGCTTCGGGATGCATGCGCACGGTGACGTTCCCGTGGTGGTCGTCGTAAAAGCCCCGAACCTTGCGGAGGAACTCCAGCCCAAGCACGTCCGTCGACTTGCGGATACCGGTGCCGTCGCAACAGGGGCAGGGGGTGTAGAGGGTCTTTTTCACGCTCTGCCGGATGCGCTGCCTCGTCATCTCCATTACGCCGAGTTGTGAAATCGGCAGGATGGTGGTGCGGGCGCGGTCTCGCTTGGTCGCGGCGCGGAACGCCTCCTCGACGGCGCGGCGATCGGCGGCGGAGTCCATATCGATAAAGTCCAGCATCACCAACCCGCCCAGGTCGCGCAGGCGGAGTTGCCGGGCCGCTTCGGCCGCGGCTTCCTTGTTCATCGCCAGGATGGTCTCGCGGGTCGAATCGCCTTTCCGGAACCGGCCGGTATTGACGTCGATGGCGACCAGTGCCTCGGTTTGTTCAATGACGATCTCGCCGCCCGAGGGCAGCCGGACCGAACGGTCGAAGGTGCGTTCGATTGACTGCTCGACCCCATACCTGTCGAAAATCGGCTCGCCGTCTTCGTACAAATACAGCCGATCGGTGAATTCGGGCATAAACGCGTCGAGGAAGGTCTTGGCCTGTTCGAACGCCTCGCGGCTGTCCAGGATGATTTCCTCGACATCGTCGTAGATAAAGTCCCTGACGGCGCGGACCACCAGATCCGACTCCTGGTAGAGGGCGAGGGGCGGCTTCGAGTTGCGGGCCTGTTCCTTGATGGCGTCCCAGAGGCGGGTGAGGCTGCCCAAGTCTTTCTGCAGTTCCTCTTTGCCGTGGCCCATGCCGGCGGTGCGGATGATGTAGCCCATGTCGCGGGGCGGCTCGAGCTGATCAAGGATGTTTTTGAGGGAGTGCCGCTCGCGGTCGTCGGAAATTTTCTTCGACACGCCGCGCTTCGACACGGCGGGCATGAGGACGAGGTAGCGGCCGGGCAGGGAGATGTAGGTGGTGAGGCTGGGGCCCTTGTTCGCAAGCTGCTCGCGGGTAATCTGCACCAGGACTTCCTGTCCCTTGTAGAGCATGTCCTCGATGGCAGGCCTGCCGCTTTTGGTCTTTTCCTTCCGCTTGCGGCGCTTGAGGACGTCGTCATAGCCGCCGAAGGGGGGGATGACGTCGGAAGCGTGAAGGAACCCGTTTTTCTCGCCGCCGATGTCCACAAAGGCCGCCTGCAGGGTCGGCTCGATGTTCTGAATCTTGCCCTTGTAAATGTTGCCGTGGGCAAAACCGTTGGCCGACCGCTCGATATACAGCTCCTCCAAGCCGCCGGGACCGGCGATGGCGACGCGAAGCTGTTCCGAGTCCAGGACGTTCATCAAGACCCGTCGTTTCGGGGAATGGGCGTCGGACAGGGTTTTTTTGGTTTCGGCGGGCGATTCCTTTTCCGTTGTTTCTGTTTTTTTCGGGTTACGTTTGCGGGCCAAAGTACAACCTCTCCATATATTTATAAATGTCTGGCGGCTGAAACGGCTTCGGCCGGCAATCGATGTCAGGCGCCAAAAAGAAAGGCGGCATACCGTTTCCTGTAGGCGACCGGGAATTGTCCCTTTTTTTCCGTATGTTGCAAGGTGAATAATGCCTTTCGCCGGAGACAGCGCCGAATCGTCGGGGAAAGCCGGCAGCCGCAACCGGACGGCCCTACTCCTCCCTGGCCTGATCCACCACCGTCACCAGGCCGGGCAGGTGCTGGCTGATGACGTCGCGAAGCTGTTCCAGGGTCACCGGTTTCGATATATAATCGTCCATTCCCGCCTTCAGGCAGCGCTCCCGGTCGCCGGCGACGGTGTTGGCGGTAAGGGCGACGATAATGCGGCGCTTGCCGTTTGGTTCGCTTTCCTCGAATCGGCGGATAAGACCGGTGGCTTCGTACCCGTCCATGACCGGCATCAGGCAGTCCATAATGATAATGTCGTAATGTTTGCCCGAGGTCACCAGGTCGACCGCCTCCCTGCCGTTTTTCGCCAGCACGGTGTTGCAGCCGAGGCGCTGGAGGATGCCCATCGCCACCATCTGGTTGACGTTGTTGTCCTCGACAAGCAGGACCGAGGCGGGAATCTTCACCAGCCGGGTGATGCGGGTGGAGCGGCGGCGCAGCTTGACGGTGGTGGGCTTGCGCCGTTCCGTCTCCGCCGGCTGGCCGGAGGAAAGCGCCTCGCTCCGCCGCGCGGCGCTGATGGCGTCGACCTTGTACCAAATTTCGCTCGGGCAAAGGGGCGGCAGCATAAGGCACGAAATGCCGCCCGAGAAACCGACCAGTTCCCCCACCTGCTTCGGCGAGACGACGAGCATGACGTCGGGACGGCCGAATTGGGTGGTGACGGCGAGGCTGTTGACGACCTTCTGCAGTTCCGCGCCCGCCGTGAAGCCGGGGAGGGTGGCGTCGATAAAGAGGATGTCGTAACCGCACCCCGCGTCGCAGGAACGGCGCAGTTCCTGCATGGCCGATTCCTTCGAGTCGGCCCGAGCGGTCTCGGCTTTGGCATAGACGAGGCAGTCGCGGACGCCCCGGTACATGTCGTCGTCACGGGTGGCGACAAGGACGCGCACGTCCTCGAGGGACGGGGGCGTGAGGGGCGCGGCGCCGGTGGGCCCGCTCGGCTGGAGCGGCAGGACGATGTCGCACCCGAGCAGGCCGCCGTCCCGTTCCCGCACGGCGAGGGCGCCGCCCATCGCATCGACAAGCCGCCACACCAGCGGCAGGCCGATGCGGTCGTTGAACATGCCGAGGTTTATGTGGGAATCGGATGCCGAGCCGGCGTCGTTCCACTGTTTGAACATCATCTCCAGGTCGGCCGGCCCGATGGCCGGGTTCGGCGTGAAGACGGCGCGGAACGCCACGCCGCCCGTGTCTTCCGCAACCTCGAGGCGAATGCGCTTGTCGGAGGCGAGACGCGAGCAATGGGTAAGGATTTGCACCGTCACCTGGCGCAGGTGGCGGGCGTCTCCTTCGTAGATGCTGGCCAGGCTGAACGAGTAGTCGAGGCTCAGTTGCACCCCCCACGCGTCGACAATGCAGCCGACTATTTGCGCCGCCTCCTCGACCAGGGACAGGAGCGGGAACGGCGCGGTCGACATGATCATGCGCCTGGAGGCGTCGTCGACGGTGGCGACGTCCATGACCTCGTCCATCACCATCTGCAGCGTCTTGGCGCTCTTGATGACCGTCTCGGCGTACAGTCTCGGCACCGGTTCCGTCGTCTCGTGTTCGATGATCAGGTCCGCCATGCCGACGATGCCGTTCATGGGGGTGCGGAGTTCGTGCGACATGTTGGCGAGGAAGGCGGCCTTGGCGCGGTCCGCCTTGTGGGCCGCGTAGTTGGCGGTCCGGAGCGCCTCGGCGGCGGCGTGGCGTTCGGTGATGTCGTGCAGGCAGCAGATGAGAATCGTTTCGCCCGAGGCGAGCCGGCGCACGATTTTCGTGACTTCGTAGTGGCGCGTGCCGCCGGGCCGCTCCAGGGTGCGGTCGTAGGTCAGCAGTTCGCCGCGCAGGTTCTGGGCGACGTCGTCCTGGGTCTCGGCGTCCCGGGGATAGTCGGGCGCGACGTCGTGGAGGCGTTTTCCGACAGCGGCTTCGGGTCCGGAGATTTGGAGGATTTCGGTGGCGAAGCGCTTGTTCATCATCCGGTAGCGGTGGTTCGTATCCTTAACAAACACCGCCACCGGGATGGTGTCCAAGACAAGCTGGAGATAATCCCGCGCCTGGCGCATCGCCTCGAAGCGGGTCCAGGAATGGCTGGCGCGCCAGGCGTTCTGTTGTCCCGACATCAGGAGCAGCAGTCCGAAAAACGCCAGCGGAATAAACAGCAGGATGGGCCGCCGGTAGAGGTAGCGGTCGAGCAAGCTAACCTGCGCGTCATAGGTGTGGCGCACCATCGACTCGAAGTTCATGGTGAAAATGTGGGTGAAAATCGCCGCCGCCGCGAGGATGAACAGCATCAGCGCCAGCGGCCACCAGCGCAGTTGCCGCACCCCGTCCGTCGCCGAGAAAAGATTCCAGAACACGACGACCATAAAGAGGGCGGTCAGGATGCGCAGGTTGAACAGCCAGACGTTGACGTGGGTCGCCATGGCCGCCGTGTCGGCGTCGGCTCCGGCCGGCCCGGGCGGGCGGCAGACGAAGATAATGCCGGCGTGGAGGCAGAACACCGCCAGCGCGGCGACAAAGGACCGGGGCGGCCGCGGCGTCTCCCTGACCGCGCAGGCGAGCAGCAGCACGGCCGCCAAAAAGGTCGTGAATTTAATGACGAAAAAGATTCGCGCGGTAATAAGCGCCTGGCCCGACTCCACGAGACTGCTGTACGACAGGTACGGCTGAACGAGCGCCCAGGCAAAGACGAGGATCAGCAAAACCAGCCCCGCCGTCAGGCCGGTGCGGCGGGCCGACCCCGGCGGTGCGACCGACCGCGCCGCCTGGAGGAGGCAGAGGCTGGACACGGTTTGCATCAGGGCGGCGAGAGGATACCACGAGACAAAACCCGGCTCCGACACGCCGATAATGCCCAGCCATTCCCGCGCCGCCAGGACAGTCAGCCCGGCTCCAAGCCAGCGGACCAGCGATGGCGTCACGCCGATGTCGCGCCTGGACAATCCAGCCGACACCACGCCCGCCAGCAATAACACGCAGGAGAGGACGCAGAGAATTAAGTCCGAATGATTGGAATAAAATGTCGGCATATGGCTAGGCCGACCGCCGGTAACCGGATTTCATGGTTAGCAACCTTTTGGGCGTTTTCACGCCAGGCATTTGTCACGGCCCAATGGCACGAACCGGATCGCCTCAATGGTTTTGCGGAAAAACCATACGGAAACGGCGATTCGCCAAACCTTGGTTGTAACCATTTTACGTCGGGAATCCAGAGAAAAATCAACTTTAACCGAGGAAAGGATTCTTCAATGCCTCGGACAGTTCCGGCGTGCCGCCCCGGCACGAGCAGACAAACGAGGCGATGTTCATGGCGGCATCGAGGATGCGCTCCGGTTCCCACCCGCGCAGCAGGCCCATCATCACGGCGGCGGTCACCGAATCGCCTGCGCCGATGGTGTCGACCATGGCTGCCAGCGGAGGCGGCGTCCTGCTGTACAGTGTGTCTCGGGTTTGCCACCAGGCCCCGTCCGACGCCCGGGTCACCACCAGGTGGTTGACGCCGGGGTAGGTGTCCAGCAGCCGCAGCATCGTGTCTTCGGGCATGCCGTCCCAGCCGAACAAACTGGCGATATAGGGGAGTTCGTCGTGGTTCATCTTGACGACCGACGCCTTCTGCAGCCCGCCGTCGAGGATATCCCGATCGATATAGGGGGGGGCGGAGGTTGACGTCGAAGATGCGCACCGCCGTGGAAGGCACGCGGTCGAGGATGGCGTGGGTGGCGGCGCGGCCGGTGGGGTGGCGCTGGGCCAATGAACCGAAATTGATGGCTTGCGCCCGCGACGCGAGGTCGAGGACCGCATCCGTGACCGGCATGTGATCCCAGGCGACGTTTTCATGGATGATGTAGGTGGCGTTGCCGGCGGCGTCCAGGAATGCATCGACGGTGGACGTCCTGACGCCGGGCAGCACGGCGACGGTGGACGTGTCGAAGCCCATGGCGGCGAGGCGGTCGATGATTTCGCAGCCAAGGTCGTCGTCGCCGACTGCGGAGACGACGCGGGCGTCCGCGCCCATCTGCGCGGCGTGCCAGCCGACGTTGCTGGGCGCGCCGCCCAGGGCTTTTCCGTCGGGCAGGATGTCCCACAAAACTTCACCGAGGCTGAGGGTGAGGGGGCGGTTGTGCATGAGAATCCTCCAGCGGCTGTTGCAATTACCGCCATAAGATGTAAAGTTGTCATCTTTGGCTGGAACGCCGGATGGCGGCTTTCCGGTTACGCTATGGATAATTCGGACAATACCTGAAAGGCAGGGTATGCACGAGAGTGAAAAACCACAAGAGAAAAAGCGGATCCTCACGGGCGATCGGCCCACCGGCAGGCTCCATCTCGGCCACTACGTCGGGTCGCTGAAGTCGCGGGTGGAACTCCAGCACAGCTACGACACCATCCTGATCGTCGCCGATCTGCATATGCTGACCACCAAGCCGAGCCACGACGACATCGAGCTGATCAGCGAAAACGCGCGCGGCCTCGTCCTCGACTACCTTGCCGCCGGCATCGACCCGGACATCACCACCATCTATCTCCAGTCGGCGGTCCGCGAGACCTACGAACTGAACCTGATCCTGGAGATGCTCATCACCGTCAACCGGCTCACCCGCGTCCCTTCAATCAAGGACATGGCCCGCGCCGCCAACCTCTCGGACGAGGAAATGCCCTTCGGCCTCCTCGGTTACCCCGTCCTCCAGGCGGCCGACATTCTGCTGCCGCGCGCCCACCTGGTGCCGGTCGGCAAGGACAACGAGTCCCACGTCGAAGTGACCCGTGAACTCGGGCGGCGCTTCAACTCGCTCTACGGCGAAGTCTTCCCCATTCCGGAAGTCCTTATCGGCGACGTGCCGACCCTGCTCGGCACCGACGGCCAGGGCAAGATGTCGAAGTCGGTCGGCAATACCATCTACCTCTCCGACGACGAAAAGACGGTCAACAAGAAGGTGCGCGCCATGTACACCGACCCGAAGCGCATCCATGCCGACGTCCCGGGGACGGTTGAAGGCAACCCGGTCTTCCAGTACCACGACGCCTTCAATCCGGACAAGGCCCAGGTGGAGGACTTCAAGACGCGCTACCGCGAAGGCCGCATCGGCGATGTCGAGATCAAGGACGCCCTCGCCAAGGCTATCAACAACTTTCTCGACCCGATGCGCGAACGCTACCGCCAGTACGAAGCCGACACCGGCTTTGTCGACCAGGTCATCGTCGACGGCACCGAGCGGATGCGGGAGATTTCGGCCCAGACCATGAAGGACGTCAAGTCCGCGATGGGCCTGTCGGGCGCGTGGAACCGGATTGCCCGCGCGGCGGAAAAGCGCCGCAAGAAAATCGCCAAGGCGTAAAAAAACGCTGCTCTTCACCCACCACCGTCATCCCGGCGGTGAAGCGTTGAACCGGGCGAGGGGCGCGTAGTTGTGCCGGGGCAATCGGGGACGCGATGTGCTCCGCCTGTGCACAGCGCCGATAACCCTGTAGCGGGTGTTTATCCGGCTGCCCGGCACACTCACACGTTTTCCGTACGGCGGCCGTTTGTCCGCCGGGGTGACGTGAGGGGTAGCCGGTCCGTGCGTCGCTGGGTTTGAAAACGCGCCGTCCCCCCATTCGTTAGAAAAAGGAACCACCATGTGCGGAATTGTCGCTGTCGTCGGATTGCCGAAAGCCATCGCGACCGTCGTCGACGGATTGCGGTCGCTTGAATACCGGGGCTACGACTCGGCCGGCATCGCCTGGCCGGAGAACGGAACGCTGGCCGTGTATCGCGCCGCCGGCCGCGTCGCCGATTTGGAGGCGCTCCTGGGCGAGCGCGCCGGTTCGGAGGCGGAGGCGGCGATGGGTCACACCCGCTGGGCCACCCACGGCACGCCGTCCGAGAAGAACGCCCACCCGCAGGTCTCCCACGACAGGCGGGTGGCGGTTGTCCACAACGGCATTATCGACAATTACGCCAAACTGAAACAATCGCTCCAGGACGAGGGCGTGGCGTTCCATTCAGACACCGACACCGAGGTCGTCGCCAACCTTGTCTCCAAATACTACGACGGCAATCTCGTCTCGGCGGTCGAGACGGTCATCCCCATGCTGGACGGCACCTTCTCCCTCGCCATCATGGTGCCGGACCAACCCGGTCTGCTGGTCGCCGCGCGCCGGGGCAGCCCGCTCGCCGTCGGCCTCGGCGCCGGGTTTCACATGGCGGCGTCGGACGCTATTCCAATCGTCCCCCACACCCGCCGGGTCGTGTTTCTGGAAGACGATCAGATCGCGGTCATCACCGCCGGTTCCTGCGAAATCCGCGCCAACGGGCAACCGGTGGAGATCGCCTGCGCCGAAATCACCTGGTCGCCGGAGGCGTCGCAGAAGGACGGCTTCGAACACTATATGCTGAAGGAAATCTACGAACAGCCCACCGTCCTCGAGACGATGTTTCGGAACCGCCTGCGCCTGCCGCCCACGGCCGACGCCGATCCGGAGTTCGTTTTCGAAGGGGTGGACTTTTCGCCCGAATACCTGAACGGCATCAGCCGCATCGTCATGCTGGCGCAGGGGACGGCCTACAACGCCTGCATGGTCGGCCGGAACATCCTCGAGCGCACCACCAAGATTCCGACCTATCCCGAATATGCCGCCGATTTCCGCTACCGCGATCCCATCCTCGACCCGTCCGTCCTCGTCATCGCCGTCACCCAATCGGGCGAGACGATGGACACCCTGCACGCCGTCCGCCTCGCCAAGGCCGCCGGCTGCAAGGTGCTGGCTGTCGTGAACACGGTCGGCTCGTCCATCGCCCGCGAGGCGGACGGCGTGTTCTATCTCGGCTGCGGGCCGGAGATCGGCGTCGCCAGCACCAAGGCCTTTACCGCCATGATCGCCGGCTTGTATTTCGTCGCCCTGTGGATGGGCCAGATCCGGCACAGCATCGACAAGCCGGAACTCTGCCGCCGCGTCCGCGATCTGCTCGGCATCGGCCACCGCCTGCTCGGCGTCCTGGCGATGGAGCCGCATGTCAAGAAAATCGCCTACAAATACATGAACGCCGCCAATTTCCTCTTTCTCGGGCGCGGCACCGGCTGGCCGCTGGCGATGGAAGGCGCGCTCAAACTGAAAGAGGTCAGTTATATCCACGCCGAAGGCTACGACGCGGCCGAGATGAAACACGGCCCCATCGCGCTCGTGGACGAAAACATGCCTGTCTTCACCATCGCCCTGCAGGGCCGGCGCTACGACAAGCTGATCGGCAATATCATGGAAGTGAAGGCCAGGAAAGGCAAGGTCATCGCCCTGGCGAGCCGGGGCGACACCGGGATCGCCAAGGTTGCGGACGACGTCATCTACGTCAAGGCCGAGTCGGGCATCATGAACAGCATCTGCTGCGCCGTGCCGCTGCAGCTCCTGGCCTACCACATCGCCGTGGCGCGCGGCTGCGACGTCGACAAGCCGAAAAACCTCGCCAAAAGCGTGACAGTGGAGTAGCGATGCGGGTCGATATCCTCACGTTGTTTCCCGGCATGTTTTCGGGCTTTCTCGGCGAGTCCATCCCGCGCATCGCGCAGGAGAAAAACATCCTCGACGTCCGCCTCCACAACATCCGCGACTGGAGCCGGAACAAGCACAACAAGGTGGACGACCGTCCCTTCGGCGGCGGCCCCGGCATGGTCATGACCTGCCAGCCGCTGGTGGACGCGGTCGAAGCGGTGCGGTCCGACGCGGACGCCGCCTCGCCCGGGCGGCTGGTGTTCCTGACGCCGGAGGGGCGGCGCTTCGATCAGCGGGTGGCGGAGGAATACGCCGCCGACGAGCGGATCGTCCTCGTGTGCGGCCGGTACGAAGGCTTTGACGAACGCATCTTCGAAATCCTCGAGCCGGAACGGCTGTCGGTCGGCGATGTGGTGCTGTCAGGCGGCGAGGTCGGCGCGATGCTGGTGGTGGACGCTGTGGCCAGGCTTCTCCCCGGCGTGCTCGGCTGCGCCGAGAGCGCGGTCGCGGACAGTTTTACTTCCGACATTCTCGATCACCCGCACTACACCCAGCCGGTCGTCTACCGCGGCCTCGAGGTGCCCGAAGTCTTGCGCGGCGGCAACCACGCCCGCATCGACGCCTGGCGGCGGGAAAAGGCGATCGAGAAGACGCGCCGCTTCCGCCCCGATCTCCTGCCATAAAACTGGTCTCGCACCATCCACGTTATTCTTCCTCCCCCCGCAACTTCGCCAACAGCGTCTTGCGCGTTATCCCCAACCGGCGCGCCGCCTCCGATTTGTTTCCGCCCGTCGTCTGCAACACCTCCCGCACCGCCGCCCGTTCGATTTCCTCCAGCGTCATGTCGCCCCACTCGCGCGAGCCTTTCGCCGTATCCGCCGTCGGCGGCAGCAGGGCGGGCGGCAGTTCGCGCTCGCTCACATATTCGCCGACCAGGAGGACGACGGCGCGCTCGACCGTGTTTTCCAACTCACGCACATTGCCGGGCCAGTCGTGCCTGAGCAGCCGGTCCATGGCTCCGGGCGTGAAGCCCTTGACCCGCTTGCCGTTCTTTTCGGCAAAGAGGCGGAGAAAATGATCGGCCAGCACCGGCACGTCGCCGCTTCGTTCGCGCAGGGACGGCAGGTGGAGGGAGACGACGTTGAGGCGGTAGAAGAGATCCTGGCGGAAGCGGCCTGCCTCGACTTCAGCCCCGAGATCCCGGTTGGTGGCGGCGATGATGCGGACGTCCACCGTGATGGGGCGGTCGCCGCCGACCCGGTGAATTTCCCGCTCCTGGATGGCGCGGAGCAGCTTGGCCTGCATCGGCAGGGGCATTTCGCCGATTTCGTCCAGAAAGATGCTGCCGCCGTCGGCGGCGCGGAAGCGGCCTTCCCGCACTTTTTCCGCGCCGGTGAACGCGCCCTTTTCGTGGCCGAACAGTTCGGATTCCAGCAGCGTCTCCGTCAGGGCGGCGCAGTTGACGGTGACGAACGGTCCGGCGGCGCGGCCGCTTTTCCAGTGCAGGAGCCGCGCCACCAGTTCCTTGCCGGTGCCGGATTCCCCGGTGATGAGGACGGTGGCCTCGGACGGGGCGATGGTGTCGACCATCTCGAGGAGTCGCCGCGTCGCCTCGCTTTTCCCGAGGATGGGGGAATCGTGACCGGCCAGGGTCTTTTTCAGGCTGGTGTTTTCCTGGCGCAGGGTGGCGTGGTCGAGGGCGCGGCCGAGGGTGAGTTTGAGTTCGTCGAAGTCGAGGGGTTTGGTGAGGTAGTCGTAGGCTCCGGCCTTGAGGGCGGCGACGGCTGTTTCGACGTCGGAGTAGGCGGTCATGATGACGACGGGGATGGCGGGGTTGTAGCCGAGAATGTCCTGCATCGCCTCGATGCCGTTCATGTCGGGCATGCGCAGGTCCATGAGGATGAGGTCGAACGGCTGCCCTTGCGCCGCCTCAATGGCGGCACGGCCGTCGGCGGCGACATGGATGGTATAACCCCAACTGCCGAGCAGGGTGCGGAGGGTATTGCGGTGGCCGT
>JAJQBO010000239.1 GCA_021203245.1 Planctomycetaceae bacterium | reverse complement strand
GCATCCCTGTATAAATTGTCTGGAGGTATTTTACACCACATTTTGGACTTGACTAGCTGACGCGCCTGCTCGATTCGTTGTAAAGGAGAACGACAATGTCAATGTCTCAAAAAATCTATTGCGTCCTGGGCCTCCTAATCATACTTTCCCTGGCGATTGTGGGGCTGTCGGTGTACAACCTGCGCACCATTTCCGCCGTGGCGGAAAACCTGGTGTTCCTGGGGAACCGCTCGGCCGCCCTCAACAACATCGACAAGGCGATCCTTGAGCGCACCATCATCACGCGTGAGGTCAATTCCGCCACGGATGAAAAGGTCATCGCCGACCTCATCAGCGGCCGCATGGCGCAGACAGACGCCAATGTGCAGAATTACCTCGCCCTCTACGAGGCCAACATCCCGGCTAACGCCGAGCCGGCCATGCGGGCCACTACGGGCCAGCTCCGGGAACCGTGGAAGGCGTTTGTCGACGAGTCGATGATTGTCGGCGAATTCGCCTTGCAGAACACCAACAACAAGGCGACCCGCATCAACGAGGCCAACGTCGAATTCTGGAACGGCGTGGACGCAGACCTCGAGCGCCTCGGCTCCGTGCTCCTCGCCCAGAGTGACGCCCGTTCCCGCGATTTCGGCAAGCAGGCTCTGGACATCCGCTCCGACCTCCTGCGCTTCCGGCTCATGCTGGTCAAATTCCTGTACGAAACAGACAAGGCCGTCTCCGCCAAATACCAGGAAGACATCCTCGCCATTATCCAGAGCGTAGATTCCGTGCTCCTCTCCATCGTCAATTCGGCAGCGCCGGACAAGGGCGGCGACATCGCCAGAGCCATTTACAAGGACAGGCTTGAAACAAACGGCAAACTCATTGTCCAGCAGATCATAGACCTTGTCGCCCAGGACACCAACGTCCGCGCCAACGCCCACATGATAGGGCCGACCCGCGCGGCGCGCATCAAGGCCGAGGAGATGACGGGCGATTACCTGGCGCGGATCACCGCGAGCCAAATGGAAGCGCGGGACTATACCAGGGAAATCGAACGGCGTTCCGTCATCCTGATGTTGTCCATCAGCCTGGTCGGCATCGTGGTCATGTCCATCCTCGGCTGGCGCATCATCTCCGGCGTGGTCAGGCGGTTGAACAGCATTATTGAAGGCCTTGGGTCGAGTTCAACCAGGGTCTACGCCGCATCGGGCAATATTTCGGAATCGTCCCAAACCCTCGCCGAAGGGGCGACCGAACAGGCGGCGTCGTTGGAGGAAACGTCGTCCGCCCTCGAACAGATGGCCTCCATGACCCGCCAGAACGCGGACAATTCCAACAAAACCAGCCAGACCATGGACGAGACGCTCCGCCTGGTCAGCGAAGGGGCGGAGACTGTCCGGAACGTCACCGGCGCCATGTCGGACATCAGCGAGTCGGCGGAAAAGATTGGCCACATCATCAAGACGATCGAGGAAATCGCCTTCCAGACCAACCTGCTGGCCCTAAACGCGGCGGTGGAAGCGGCAAGGGCGGGCGAAGCGGGCAAGGGCTTCGCCGTCGTCGCGGACGAGGTGAGGAACCTCGCCCAGCGGTCGGCGCAGGCGGCCAAGGATACGTCGGAACTGATCCGCAGCACGGTCGAGCGGGTGCACCACGGTTCCGAAAACGTCGACTACCTGGCCGACAGTTTCCAGAAAATCGAGGAAGCGGCCAGGAATGTAGGCCACCTCGTGAAGGAAATCTCCGCCGCGACCAACGAACAGGCGCAGGGCGTGGATCAGGTCAACACCGCCGTCGCGCAGATGGACAAGGTCACCCAATCCAACGCCGCCGCAGCGGAGGAATCGGCCTCCGGCGCAACCGACCTGTCGGATCAGGCGGATCAGCTCAAGGCCATGGTCGACGATCTCATCGTCATGGTCGAGGGCGGCGGCCACAACGGCCACAATGGTCATAACGGAAACGGCCATAACGGCAATGGCAGGAACGGAAAAAACGGGAAAAACGGCAACGGCCATGTGGTGCGCATCGACCCGGATTCGATTCAGTCGGGCGTGGACAACGACCACACCTTCGCCCAGATCCCGATGGACTTCTGACAACCTTACAAAACACCTGCGTCGCGAGGCTCCTCCCGCTCCCTCCTTCGGCGGGAGGAGCCTTTTTCTACCGCGCTCTGGATGCGGATTCTTCGGCATCCCGGGGGATGACGACGTCTCCTCCGGTGTCGATGAGGAGCACCGTCCCGCCTTCCCGCACCAGGGCGGTGCCGTTGGGCAGAAAATCCCAGGCCGCGTCGAAGCGCGGCGGCACGACGACACCGCCGCCGACATCGACATAGCCGTATTTGCCGTCCCGGAACACCCGCACCAAACCGCAGCGGGCCGTGTCGCGGATGCTCCGGTCGAACCGGGTCCTGGCCACCATCCACCCGTCGACGTGGACGAAGACCCGGTTCTCTTCCGACGAGCCCTGCGCCCAGCCGTCGCCGTCGATGCGGTCGAGGCTGGTAAAGACCTGCGGCATCACGACCGTACCGTCGGGGGCGAGACAATTCCACCGCCTGGTGGCGGGATCCATCGTCCTGATGTAGAAATCGTAGCGACCCGCCTCGTCAAAGCGGCCCGTCTCGCCGGATAGACGCCTGGCGAAGTTCTTGAGCGCGCCGTTGCGGGCAAATTCGTCACGACTGCCAAAGCGGATCGGCACGACGACAGCGCCGTTCGCATCGACCTCCCCGTGTTTTTCGCCAATAACCGCTTGGGCCACGCCATCGTCATCGAAGCGGCCCAGATAATCATACAGGAATGGCACGCACACCGTTCCGGAAGCATCGATGGCTCCCCACTTGCGGTCCTTTACCACGACGGCCAGACCGCATTTGCCAAACGACTAGGTCATCTGGTAGTGAAGCGGGATGACAACCGTACCGCTCGTATCGACATGGCCGGCCAGTCCATCGCGCGCCACCGGCGCCAACCCGCCGTAGCCGAATGGTTCGGTGGTGGTGTACTCGAAAGGGATGACCGTTTTTCCCGATTTATCGATAAATCCCGCCCTCCCGTTTCGAGCGGCGGGAGTGATGCTGTTGGGGCCGAAAGCGGCGAGTTCGTCGTATATCAACGGAATGACGACTTCCCCGTCGACGTTCATACATCCCCACTTGCCGTCCCGCTTGACCCGTATACAGGCAGGGTCGGTAATATAGCCGTCGATGCGGTCGTACTCGTATGGCCACACCAGCGTGCCGTCCATGTTCCACAAGCCCCATTTGCCGTCCTTTTTCATCGCAACATAGCCGCGTTCGGGTGTGCCGTGGACGTCGTCGTGAATGGCTGGCACGACTTCCCGTCCGGTCTCGTCCACAAAGCCGTACCCCTTGCATGATCCGTCGCGACGCTGCACAGGCGCGAACGGGATGCCGCGGAAGCCGTTTGCGTGACTGTAGCGGAAAGGAATCACCGTCTCGCCGGTCGCGTCGATAAAGCCCATCGCCCCGTCCTGCTCGACCGGCGCCAAGCCGTTTCTACCGAACGCAAAGGCCTGTCGGAATCGCGGTTCAATGACCACGTCGCGATCCCGGTTGATATACCCCATCTTTTCACCCGGGTAGGGAGTCCGGAACGGTGCGAGCCCATTGTCGGCAAAATCGGGATGCGGATTGGTACCAATGCACTCGCCCCGCTTGTTGATAAAAAAGCCCTTTTTTCCCGACTGTTCCACCCACGCTCCGCCCCATGGTGAAAAGGAATGGGCCTCGGTGAAACGCTCGCCAATGGCATCGTTCCCTTCCAGATCGATATACTGCCACGCACCGTCCAATTTCACCGGAGCAAGGGCACATTCCCCATAGGAACGGGCGTCCTCAAAACGGGTCGGCACGACGATCGCGCCCGAAGCGTCGATAAACCCCCACCTCCCGTTGATCTGCACCGGTGCGCGGCCATGGCTGCCGAACGGCCGCACATACTCAAACCGAAACGGCACGACTGCCTGCCCATGCGCGTCGACGAATCCCCATTTCCCATCATGAGGATACGGTGCCAGTTCCGCCGCCGGATCCGCGACGGGTTTTCCGACCTGCCGGGGCAACGGTTCGCTGGACGACAGCGCGGCCAAAGCGGCCGGCGGTTCACCAACAGACGCGGCCTGGATGGCCTCGGCAATTGGATCGCCGTCCCGCACCTTCGCCCAGGCGCGACGCGCTTCATGCTCGACCCGGCCGATCGCGAGGCGGTTGCCATATACCGCATTGGCCGCGGCAAGGGGGATGCGGCACCGCAGTTCGACTCGGCCCCGCCCACAGGTCAGGGCGAACCCGGCACGGACATCGGTTGTTTTTATGGCTGCCCGGGCCTTTTCTAGGGAAGAACGCACCGCCGCCTCTTCTTCCGGATCGCCGCTTCCCCCGGCGGCAGCCGCCGCCTTATTGAAGGCGAAGGCGTTTAGTGCATTGGCATCCACCACGGCCAGGCCGAGGCGGGCGACGTCCAGTGTATCAGGGAAAAGATCGGCACCGGGAATGGCGCGGAACGCTGTAGCGCCGTCACTCGGCGTCCAGCCGATATCCACAAGCCAGCCGCGAAGCGTTTCGACCGCATCGTCCGGAAGGATTCCCCCCATGGTGACGTCAATCGCGCCGGTCAGCCCCCATGCCGGAATCGCGCCGCTATAGGACTCGCCATCGCCGTTACACGACGCGACAGTTCCCGGTTCCATGGCCAAGGATACCGTTGCCGCTACTGTGTCGCCCTCGCGGGCGGCGGTTACAGTTATGCCCTCCCCTTTTGCGGCTTCGGTGAACACTCGAGAAAGCTGTTCGGCAAGCGCCGGCGAGGCGGGAAATTCGAAATCAGGCAAACGGAGAGACGCCGCAATGCGACGGAGAAACGCATCCGGGGCCAGATCTTGTGTTCTCCGCAACAGTAGGGGCGTGACGGTAAGGGCAACAGGATCACCGCTGTCGACGCCAGGCTGCCAGCCGCTTGCAAGGGCCTGCCGGAGCGCGCGGAGCGTCGTCACATCAGAGGCGATAAGGAAGCCGTCCCCATGGCGGCTGAGGGCATGAGCGCTCCCACGGTACAATTGGAGGATGGCGGCGTCGTTTTCTTCGTCATAACTAGAACGCAGCGTTCCCGCGTCCAGCATGGTCTGGATTTCGGCAAAATCCCACCGCTGAATGATCAGTGCCCACGAGTCGTCCTCATCCAAACGGTTTTCACAAATTACCCAATCAACCGCGACGTCGCGGCTGGTAAAAAACCGGCTGAGCGGCAGATAGATGTTCGCCAAGGAAACAACCGACCTCGCCGGAATGGGTTTGTCGCTGCCAGCCGTGACCGCCTCGACGATTTCGGCGATATCGTGGGTCAAGCGGCTTGTAGAAGGAATTTGGATATGCACCAGGACTCGGCTGGGCAGGTTTGGGTCGTTGTTCATCGCTTCGCGCCGCGTTTCTTCGACAGACGAAAGAAAACGGGACAACCCAGGATTGCCGCCCTCGGCATGGCGGCGAAGATACCCGTCGCAGGCGGCCACGACCGCCTCCGAATCGCCCGAGGCGACGAGATAGCGGATGCGGGTCAACAGCACCAGCGCCATCTGGTCGAGAATTTCCGGCTCCCAGGCGTCGGAAAACACGGCGATATAGTCGTCCAGCGCGGCGATGGCGTCCGATTTGTCCGCCTTCGCGCCAAGGATGATGCCCCGTTGCGCCATTGCCGACGCGACGACCATGCGGATGTCGCCTTCGATTTCGTATTTGAACCGGTCGGCCAGTTCGGCCCCGAGCGCATTCGCCTGCTCCATATCCCCGGCCAGATACAACAACGCGCTCTTCGCGTACATCATCCTGGCGAGGGCTTCGTTGGTCTGGGGATCGTCGCCGTCGCGGTGCCTGTCGATGATTTCGCCGTATTCCCGGGCAAGCGCGGCGGCTTCGGCGACGCTGCGCCGACCGCGATTGTCGATCATCGTCTGCTGGATGTTCTGCATGGCGACGGCGAGGTGGAGGAGAGCGCCCGGCATCCGCGTCTCGGCGAAAAGGATGCGCATCTCGTTCAGGAGCGCATCGCCGGCGGCTCTGTCGCCAGCCTCGCGGAGGCTGATGCCGAGGTTGCGCATGGCTGCTGCGGCGTCTTCGGCCATATCGTCGTCGGGATGGTGACGGTACATGGCGATAATGCGGCGGTAATCCGCCAGTTCACGCTCGCTTTCGCCCAGACTGCTGAACGCCAGCGCCCGGTGCAGAAGCGCCGACGCCACCTGCGCCCCGCCGGCGGATTCGTCGCCATCGGCGGTGGCGATAAAATCGTCGCTGGCCGCCACGATGGCCGCGTGATCGTCTGTCTGGCCCAACGCCACCACCTTGAGGTACAAGGCCTGGCGGGCGAGTTCCCGCAGGGTCGCGTCATCATGGTTCCCGTATTTCGCGATAACCCCGTCCAATTCCGCCACCGCTTCGGCGACCGCGCCCTCGTCCACCAAATCCACGGCATAGTTGAGGGCGGCAAGGGCGGCATCGATACCGTCTCCCCCGTCGGGCGTTCCGGCGACGCCGGTCGCGGTCAGGATACAGAGGAGAAAAACCGCGAGACAGTGGCGAACTGCGTACGGCATGGCAGACCCTTCACCAGGCAGGATTATCGGTCATATCGATAAAAAACGACTTTTCGATTTGACATACTAAAACACGATTGTATAATTAGTTTTATAAAAGTTGAATGCATTAGTCAGCTATCACGACCCTGTAATACCACAATCTCACCCTATCCGCAACCGCATTCAACTGTTCCGCCTGAACCGCGTCCGCGAAAACAACCAGGTTTTGCCGAGTAAGGTGCCCGCATGGCTCACGCTCCAAAATTGGAACTCATTAATATCCAGAAATCCTTTCCCGGCGTCATGGCGCTGGCCAACGTCAATTTTTCCGTCGAAAAAGGCACTGTCCATGTGCTCTGCGGCGAAAACGGGGCGGGAAAATCCACCCTCATGAAGATCCTCAACGGCATTTATAAAGCCGATGAAGGGGAAATTCGCATCGACGGCAAGCCGGTGGAAATCCACAATCCCCAGGACGCCCGCAGCCACGGCATTGCCATGATCTTCCAGGAACTAAACTTCGTCCCCGAGATGACGGTCGAAGAAAACTTTTTCCTCGGCTGCGAGCCGACGGTCGGCCCTCCCGGCCTGCGCCGCGTCGACTGGAAGCGCATCCGCCGCGAGTCCCTCGCCATGATGCAGGCGGAAGGGGTCCACTACCCGCCGGACGAAAAGCTCCGCTATCTCTCTGTCTCGGACATCCAGATGCTGGAGATCACCAAAGCGGTATCCCGCGACGCCGATATCATCATCATGGACGAACCGACCTCCGCCATCACCAGCCGCGAAGTCGAAAGCCTTATGAAAAAGATCGACGAACTCCGGGCCAAGGGCATCGCCATTATCTACATTTCCCACAAGATGGACGAAATATTCCGCATCGCCGACCAGATTACCATTCTCCGCGACGGATCGGTCGTCGATTCCCGTCCTGCCGCCGAGTACGACATCGACAAGGTCATCTCCCTCATGGTCGGCCGGACCATTACGAACGTCTACCCCAAGGAAGCGGTGCCGGTGGGCGACGTCGTGTTCAAGGCGGAAAACCTGAGCCGCGCCGGGGTGTTCGAGGACGTGTCCTTCGAAGTCCGGGCCGGAGAAATCGTCGGCTTTGCCGGCCTGGTCGGCGCGGGCCGCACCGAAGTGGCGCGGGCGGTCTTCGGCCTCGACCCCATCGACTCGGGCCGTATCTACATCAAGGGCGAGGAAACGCGCGTGCGCTCGGTGCGCGATTCGATGCGCTCCGGCGTCGTCATGCTCTCGGAGGACCGCCGCCGCTATGGCATCATTCCCATGCGCTCGGTGGAGGAAAACGCCGCGCTGTCCAGCCTGGGCCTGTTTATCTACAACGGCTTTCTCCATTCCGGAAAGCAGAAGAAAATCGTCTCCGACAGCTTCCGCTCCATGAACGTCAAGACCCCGTCCCTCGACACCTCGATCGAATCCCTTTCCGGCGGCAACCAGCAGAAGGTGCTGATCGCCAAATGGCTCCTGACCGACCCCGCCGTCCTGTTCCTGGACGAACCGACCCGGGGCATCGACGTGGGGGCGAAGTTCGAAATCTACAAGCTTATGGTCGGGCTGGCGCGACAGGGCAAGGGCATTATCATGATCTCGTCGGAACTCCCCGAACTTCTCGGCATGTGCGACCGCATCTACGTCATGGGCGGCGGCCGCATCAACGGCATGCTTGAACCCGAAAGCTATTCGCAGGAAAACATCATGCGCCTGGCAACCGGCGTCTGAAAACCACCAATTACACCGAATCGTCGCACAGGAGCAGATATGACCTCAGGGGACAAGTTTTTCCGCTTTATGAACCGCTACAGCATTTACGTCATTCTGGCGGTTCTCATGGTGGCCTGCAGCCTTGCCAGCCCCAATTTCCTGACCGTGCAGAACCTGACCAACGTTTCGCGGCAGATCTCCATCACCACCATCATCGCCATGGCGGAGACCATCCTGATCATCGCCGGCATGATTGACCTCGCCGCCGGCGCGGTCCTCGCCCTCGCGGGCGTGCTGTCTGTCGCGACCTATGTCGCCACCGGCTCCCTCGTCCTCGCCCTCGGGGTCGGCGCGCTTGTAGGCGTGCTGTGCAACTCCCTGAGCGGGCTCGTGGTGGTGAAATTCCGCACCCCGCCCTTTATCGCCACCCTGGCGATGCAGACGGCGGCCCGGGGCGCGGCCCTGTCCTACACCGGCGGCCAGAACATCTACCGCATCGGCAACTACACCATCTTCGGCCAGGGCTATATCGGGCCGATTCCCACCCCTGTCCTGTTCATGCTGGCCGTGGTGGTCCTGACCTGGTACATCCTCCGTCACACCCGCTTCGGCCGTCACCTCTACGCCGTCGGCGGCAACGAGGACGCGGCCCGCGCGTCCGGCGTCTCCATCGGCAACACCAAGTTTATCGCCTACGCGGTCAGCGGCGTGTTTGTCGGCCTTGCCGGCGTCCTCTACATGTCCCGCAACAACGCCGGCCTGCCGAACGCCGGCGCAGGCCTCGAATTCGACGCCATGACGGCGGCCATCATCGGCGGCACCTCGTTCTCCGGCGGCGTCGGGACCGCGATGGGCACCCTCGCCGGCGGCTTTATCATGGGCTTCCTGAACAACGGCATGAACCTCCTGGGCGTCCATGCCTATACGCAGCAGATCGTCCGCGGCGCCATCATCGTCCTGGCGGTCATCTGGGACGTCTACTCCAAGGGCCGCCGCGTCAGCGCCGGCAAGCCGGTGGAGGCGAAAACGGGTTCCGACGCGTAAGCAACAATGCACCGGCTCGTGGCGGGTGCGTGGGTGAGAATACCGTGTTTGACAAGGAGAAGAGATGTTGAAGTCTGTGAAAATGCTGGCTGTCGTGCTGGCCGCGACCATGCTGTTCGGTGCTGCCATGGCGGGTGAAAAGTACAAGATGGCCTATATCGCCCGCGCGCAGGGCGATTCGTTTGCCGCCTGGCTCGCCAATGCCATCCGCGAAGAGGTCGAAAACAAGTACCCCGACATGGAAGTCACCGTCTTTGACGGCCAGTCCAACAACGAGACCATCGCCTCGCACATCGAGAACGCGGTCGTCAACAAGTTCGACGCCATTCTGCTCCAGCCCTTTGACACCGAAGCGAACCGCTATCCCATGGAACAGGCGGTCGAAGCCGGCCTGACCGCCGCCTGCGTCAACGTCCAAATCGACGATCCGCGCTTCGGCAACGTCGACGCTACCCCCTACGACCAGGCCGCCGTCAACACCAAGGGCGCCCTGACCCAGATCCCCCAGAACGCCAACGTCGTCGTCCTCCTCGGGCCCGCGGGCAATCCCCACGCCCTCGCCCGCCGCGAAGCCTGGCAGAAGGAATTCTTCGACAAGCGCCCCGACGTGAAGATCATCGGCGAACAGATCGCCAACTGGAACAAGGACGAGGCCATGCGCTACATGGAAGACTGGATTCAGGCCTCGGGCGGCAAGATTGACGCCATCATCTCCATGAACGACAACATGTGCGCGGGTGCCATCGAAGCGGCCAAGGACGCGAAGCTGGGCAACCTCCTGGCCTACGGCGTCGACGGCACCGCCGAAGCCTGCCTCCTCATACAGGAAGGCGCCATGACCTCCACCTCGCTCCAGAGCGCCTACGACCTGGCCGAGGCCTCGGTCAAGCTGGTCCACGACATGCTCCAGGGCGGCGAACCGAAGGTCATCATGATTGACTGCCCCCTCATCACCAAGGACAATGTCGAACAGTTCATCGAAATGCACAAGCGCGCAGGCGCACTGTAAATTGTGACCAAAACGTTCTTCTTCCGTACCCGCCCCCTGCCAGCGCGGGGGGCGGACGGGTCACTCCCGGGATTTCTTCATGCGGCACATGCCAACCAATTCAATCGATGTCAAGCGCGCCAACCGCAACCGCATCTTTCGGTACATCTACGACAACCCGGGGTCGTCGCGTCCCGAACTGGTGCAACGGCTCGAAATGAGCCTGCCCACGGTCATGCAGAACGTCAAGTCCCTGTTCGAACAGGGACTGGTCAAAGAGGACGGCAACCTCGATTCGACCGGCGGGAGAAAAGCGGTCGCCCTCACCTGCGTCAAGGAGGCGCGGACGTCCATCGGGGTCGAGATAACCCGGAATCACATCGGCGTGGTGATCATCAACATGGACGGCGCGGTCCTGCAGGGCGTGCGGCACCGCATTCCCTTTTCGCCCGACGAATGCTACGCAGCCACGCTGGGCGCAATCGTCGACGACCTTGTCGCGTCGTCAGGCGTCGACCCGGACGCGATTCTCGGGGCCGGCGTGTCGCTGCCCGGTTTTATTTCGGCCGACGGGAGCGTCTTCCGCACCACCATCCTCCCCGGCTCGCTGCACTACCCGACCCATCTTCTCGGAGATGCAATCGGCAGGCCCACCGTCTATGTCAACGACGCCAACGCCGCCGGCATTGCCGAAATGTGGGACTCGCCTCCGGGCCAGCGGTTTGTCTATCTGTCGCTCTCCAATTCCGTCGGCGGCGCCATCGTCTCGAACGGCGGGATGGAAATCGGCGACAACGAACGCGCCGGCGAATTCGGCCACATCACGGTCGAGTACGGCGGCAATCCGTGTTACTGCGGACAGCGGGGCTGTCTGAACGCCTACTGCTCCGCCTCCATCCTGGCCGACCGCACCGGCGGCAATCTCGGCCAGTTTTTTGAAACGCTCCAGGCCGGCGACACCGACGCGCAGGCCGCCTGGAACCGCTATCTCGACTACCTCGCCAGAGCCGTGAACGTGCTCAGAATGGTGTTCGACTGCGAGGTGGTGCTGGGAGGCTATGTGGGCGCGTATATGGAATCCCACATCGACGGGTTGCGGCAGCGCGTGGCCGAACTGGACAGCCACGAAAAATCCGGCGCCTATGCCCGCGTCTGCACCCGCCACACCGAAGCGTCGGCGGTCGGCGCAGCCCTTGTCCATATTGAAAATTTTATCCGGAACATTTAGGCGTATCCCCTACGTCATATAAGGAGAGGCTTATGAAAGCCGTCGTATTGGAAAAGCAGGGTGAGATCGTCATCAAGGACATGCCGATTGTCGGCGAAATGACGCCTGATTCGGTCCGCATTCGCGTCAAGGCCGTCGGCATCTGCGGGTCCGACGTCCACTACTACACCCACGGCCGCATCGGCCACTATGTCGTCGAACAGCCGATGATTCTCGGCCACGAAGCCGCCGGCGAAATTGTCGAGGCGGGTGCGAACGTGAAAGACCTCAAACCGGGCGACCGGGTGTGCATGGAGCCGGGCATTCCGAACGCCAAATCCCGCGCCGCCAAGCTGGGCATCTACAACCTTGACCCCGAAGTCCGCTTCTGGGCCACCCCGCCCATCCACGGCTGCCTTATCGAGGAGGTCATCCACCCGGCCGAATATACCTACAAGCTGCCGGATTCGATGTCCTTCGGCGAAGGCGCGATGGTCGAACCGCTCTCCATCGGCCTGCAGGCCGCGAAAAAGGCCCGCATCGTGCCGGGGGACGTCGCGGTCGTCATCGGGGCCGGGACCATCGGCATCATGTGCGCCGTTTCGGCTTTGGCGGGCGGATGCAGCCGCGTCTTCATAACAGACACCAAAAAGGAGAAGCTGGCCATCGCCGGCTCCTACGACGGCATCACGCCCATCAACGTCGCGACCGAGGACGCGATGAAGATCGTCATGGACGCAACCGGCGGCTGGGGAGCGGACGTGGTGATGGAAGCGAGCGGCGCCGAGGCCGTTTATCCCCGGTTCAGCGACTACGCCTGCCCCGGCGGCAAGGCGGTGCTGGTGGGAATTCCCATCGACCCCGTTCCCTTCGACATCGCGGCGATTCAGGCCAAGGAACTCGATCTCGCGTCAGTGTTCCGCTATGCCAATATTTATCCACGGGCCATTAATCTTATTGGCTCCGGCAAAATCGACGTCAAGCGGCTGATCAGCAAGGCTTATCCGCTCTCAGACTCCATCGCCGCCTTCCAGCACGCGGCGCGGCTGGAGCCGGATGTGGTGAAGATTATGATTGAACTGTAGGTACGACCCGCTATTCCCGTTGTAAACCGGCCTCTCCATGCGTGATGATGGAGAGGCCGATTTGTTTGGATCATGATGTTTGACGTGCGCGTCATTCTCCCCAGTACGTCACCCCGGCGGGAAATACGTCCGCTACAAGACGAACGGGAGGTTGTGCCGGGGCAAGCGGGCTGAACGTGGACGGCAGGGCGTCGTAAATTACCTCGTAGCACACGGTCATTCGCCCTTGCCCCGGCATAACCACACGCGTGCCCCGCTGGTCGACGCCACACCGCCGGGGTGACGGATGGGGGAAGATGGAATGATTGCCTGAAATGCGACGTGGTTAGAGCTTCCGCGTCTCGTCGCCAAGAAAACCCGTCAACGGACTCGATGCCTCGGCATGAACCCGCGTCTCGCCAGGGCCGGCTTCGAACGCCATGCGGCCCGCTTCCACCGCCAGACGGAACGCCACCGCCATCGCCACCGGATCGCGGGCCACCGCCAGGGCCGTGTTGACCAGCACCGCGTCCGCACCCATCTCCATCGCATCGGCGGCGTGGGACGGCAGGCCGAGCCCGGCGTCCACCACGACAGGTATCTTTGCCTGCTCGATAATGATGCGCAGGTTGGCGCGGGTTTTCAGACCCTGGTTGGAGCCGATGGGACTGCCGAGCGGCATCACCGTCGCGCACCCTATTTCCTCCAGATGACGGCAGAGAATGGGATCGGCGTTGACATACGGCAGGACCTTGAATCCTTCCTTGACGAGGATTTCCGCCGCCTTGAAGGTCTCGATCGGGTCGGGCAGAAGATAATACGGATCAGGCGTTACCTCGAGTTTGAGCCATTCCACACCAGACGCCTCGCGCGCCAGCCGGGCCACCCGGACCGCCTCTTTGGCGTCCCGCGCGCCGGATGTGTTGGGCAGGAGCTGCACCTTGTTCCGGTCGATGGCCGATAACACATCGTCGGCGGGGTTGGCGATATCGACGCGGCGGAGCGCGACCGTGACCATCTCCGACCCCGACGCTTCGATAGAGGCCTGCATGGCCGCGCTGCTGGAAAATTTGCCAGTACCCACAAAAAGCCGGGACGAAAACTCCCGCCCAGCCACCACCAAATTGCCCTTATTCATTGATCGATCCTAATCAACATGGCGTTATCACGAAACAAGGGCGCCCGCCTGGGCGCCCTCGATGCGTTCAGCAAGCCTGCCTCACCCTCCGCCGACAAAGCGCACCAGTTCCACCGAATCCCCATGCTGCAGGGCGTGGCTGGCGAAATCGGCACGGCCGACGATATCTCCATTCACTTCGGCGACCACCATGGCCGGGTCCAGCTCCAGGGTGGCAATCAGATCCGCCACAGTCCCGGGAAAGAGGCTGTCGACGAATTCGCGCGACTCCCCGTTTATGGACAGGACGCGTTTCATTTCACTCATAAGTCCTCGTCGCCCTTACGGTTCTGCGGCTCGACCAACCCGTTGACGCGGTCGGTCATGAACTTGCCGCCCTTGAAGGTGACCGACTTGCGCGAAGGTACCATTACCTCCTCGCCGGTGCGGGGGTTGCGGGCTTTGCGCGGTTTACGCGTCTTGACCTCGTAGACGCCAAAGTTGCGCAACTCCAGCCTCCCTTCCGTGGCCAGAACTTCGATTATCCCGTCAAACGTCATCTGGACGATACGTTTGATGTCGGTCTGGTGCATGTTCATCTCTTTGGCGATCTTCAACACCAAGTCGTTTTTGGTCACGGACTTCCCCTTCCATACAGGTCGGAAAAAACGATCAAAACCGGAAAGCGCTTCATGTGGGGCGCCGGCGACGTCCACATCGTTCCTGAAGCTGGCCTGCGGCCTTCCCGGTTAGCCTTGACTTTCACAACATTATGTTATTTCATGAATAAGGTAATTGTCAAGGTCATTTTTTTTTCATCCTGCGGCGAACCGGCCGGCCTACTGCACCAGCATGTCGCCAGCGACCTTCTTTGCGACTTCATCGCCCATCAACTGACCGGCCAGGCACAACGCAAATTCCATGGCCGTACCGGGTCCACGGCTTGTCGTCACGTTGCCGTCCACCACGATCCGTTCGGTCACAAACGTCACCGCGTCCGGCAACATTCCCTCCATTCCCGGATAGCACGTGGCCTTGCGGCCGTCGAGAATGCCCCACGCGCCCAGCGTAAAGACGGGGGCGGCGCAGATGGACGCGACGAGACGCCCGTCCTTGGCCATCTTCGCCGCCAGCTCGCGAGCCTTCGGCGACTCGCCCAGATGCTTCGCGCCAGGCATGCCGCCAGGCAGCACGATGCAATCGAAATCCCCCTTCACGCCTTCCAGTTCGACGTCGGCGGTGTAGGGAACGCCGTGGGCTCCGGTCGGGGTCTTTTTTCCGACGCCTGCCACGGTCACCTCCACGCCGGCGCGGCGCAGCACATCGATGGGGGTGGCGGCCTCGATTTCCTCGAAACCGTCGGCGAGTAGAACCAGCGCTGTTTTTGCCATGATCGTCTCCTTTATTGTGTGGGTGAAAGACGCGTTATGGTTCGTGACGTCGGGACGAAATACGGGTTTTGCCCGGATTGGCTCCGGAGAGCCAATCGGTCAGCATGGCCTGCCAGCGGTCGTCCAGGCGCATGTCGGGACCGATGACGATAAACGGCGAATCCGAATAGCCGCCGATGCTTATGACCTTGAGTCCGCTGAGGTCGTAGGGTTCGAGGAATTCGGCGACAGCGGCGGGCGCGGCGTTATAGAAGCCGATTTCCAGCTTGTCGCGGCTGTAGGTGCGGATACGGAGGTTGCGGCGCGGGCCGCGTATCCAGAAATAATACTTGTTGTTCCAATTGACGGAGAAGGTCGTGTCCTTGGTGATGCGGAGGATGTCGTCCATCACCGCGGCAAGGCGCGGATTGAGCCGCTCGGCATGGTAGACGCGGCCCTTGATGCACCACGGCTCCACCGCCTCCGTCGACGCGTTCCGTTCCGTCGAGGGCGAGTCCTCGGCCGGATCGGTCTTCGGAACCACCTGCTCGGCGAAAAAGACGTCCTGCCCGCCGACGATAAACTTGCGGTAACGCAGGCCTATGGCGTTGACGCCGTGCTGGTTAAGCCATTCAATAACCCCCACCAGGCGGGAACTGAAGCCCTCGGCGGCGATAATGATGCGTTGGGACGAATTGATGAGCGAGACGAAATCCTCTGCATCGCGCTCAAACGCGGCGGCGAGAAGGCTGGCTATCTCCACCGAATCGTCCGACATCTCCACATCCATATCGGCCCACAGGCGGCGAAGCTGCTCGTTGGCGGGGCGGTCGATGAAATTACGGGCGATGCGGCCGATTTCCTCCGTGGACAGATGCGAGAGGTTGGCGGCAAGCTGCAAGGTCGACGTCTGCTGGTCGATGTCGGCAGTGCCTATGGCGATGGTGACGGCGGCGGTCCGGCCGATGGAGTCGATGGCGATCATCGTCTCGTCGCCGGGCGAGCAAATGCCGGGAAAGTCTTCCGCTTCGGCCACAACCACCAGGGGCTCGCCCAAAAAATGCGGCTGAATCTTGACCCGGCGCTTCATGTCCTGAAGGCCTTCCTCATCCATGGGCAGGGAGGACACTTCCTGAAACACCCGTCCCGACCCGGTATACATTTTGCTCATTCAGTCTTCCTCGGAAACACGCACAGCACCCTCAACCCCGCATTACTGCGGACCTCAAGTGTAAACGGGCCACGTGATTAGTCAAGAAACCGAAAACCCCCATCGGGGATTTCCGGTGGGGGTTGGAGCAAAGACGGTACGATGTGGCAAAGCCAAACAAGAATTACCGTTTCCGGTTGTTTACAGGTATTGCAACAGGCTCATCTGCATGACGGTCGCCGACACCTGCATCGCCGCCTGGAACGCGTCCGTCGCCGCCTTGTAGTCCATGACCGCGCCGGCGAGGGCCGAGTCGTCCATCCCGACCCGGCTGTTGAAAATCGACTGGTAGCGGATCTGGTCGTCGCCATGGCGCTCTTTCAGAAGCGCCATCCGGTTGGTGCGGGCCGCCACGTCGGCGAGGGCGGCGTCCATGATTTTGACGTCGCGATCCAACGTGCCGATAAGGGCGTTGAGTTTTTCCACATCGTTCTGGTGCAGCGCGTCCAGGATGTCGTTGATGGTGGAAAAGACGTTTTCCTCCCGTTCCTGGCCGCCGTTGCGCATACCGCCGGTCTTGATGTCGAAGGTCTCGGTCTCGCCCTGGCGAAGCTGGCTCGCGTCGACCACCATGGTGCCGGAGACGATGCGGTTCCCTTTGGCGTCGGTGGTGAAATTGCCGTTCTTGTCCACCTCGTACAGGGTAACCCTGCCGTTGACCGCCGGTTCGCGCGGATCCGATTTGGCGGTGGGGAGGGACCGGTTGCTGTCCTTGAACAGGCTGACCTGGAAATCGGTGACGATACTGGGGTCGCTCGAATCGAGGCGTTCGACCTGGCCGTGGAAGGTGCCGGTATAGTCGCAGTTTATGCCGGGCGTCGGGCTGTAGATATCGACCTCCTGCACGCCGACATTGAGGGTGCCGACCGGACGCAGACCGCCCGGATAGACGGTGATGTTGTCGTTGTTCATACGGGAGTAATTGAAGACCCGTCCCAATACCGTGTCGTCCGGCAGGTCGGTGCCGGCCACCAGGTTTGCAACGGTGACGACCGTTTCTTTCGGGAACGTGGTATCCTGCGCCAGGGGCTGGCCAGCCTCCAGGATGGTGCCGTCGGGCAGGGTCATGTCTTCCGTAAACACCTGTCCGGCGAGGAAAGTGGCGTCCTCGGTCAGGGTATAGGTGATTTCATAGGACGACGGATCGGACGCGCCATAGTAATCCAGGTCCACCCTGCCCCACACGCCGGAATCGTTCCGTTCCTCGAGGACGAGATCCTGCATCAGCCCGAGCGGGTTGAAGCCGTCCTGTGTGGACACAAACGGCGGGACGCCGTCGGCGCCGGGATTGGCGGTCCACGCGGGGTTCCACTGGCCCGCCGGAATAAAGCCTTCGGCGACCATGGTGGTATTGTCGCGGTTCTCGTAGGAATGGTTGAGTTGATCGGCGTCGGAATAGACGCGGACATAATACCCGGGATCGATCTCCGTCACCTCGCCCGAATCCGAGACCAGCCGCACCTTGTTGTCGGCGGTGGGCGGGTTGGGCGGCGGGTAGTAGATCACTTCGGTGTGGACATTGCCGTTGTAGTCGGTGTTCTGTCCTTTGACAAGGCCGTTCAGGTCGAGGCCGGTAAGCTGGTTGTTGACGTCGCCCATCTGTTCGTAGGAGTCCGAATCCTCCGACACGGTCAACCACGCGCCGGCGAGGCTGGTGGTGAATTCGATGCCTTTGCCGTCGGCGGAGATTTCGGCGTTGACATAAATGCCGGCTTCGTTGATGGCGCGCTTGAGGTCCTCAATGGTAGCGAAGGTGGCCTGGATGTCGTAGCCGGCGGACGGCGAGACGGTGGTGGTCTCGAGTTGGCCGGTGTGGGGGTTCATCTGGCTGACGCTGATTCCCATGGCGTCGGCCGGGAAGCCGCTGCCGGCGGGCGATTCGACATAGGACCCGCGCGGAATGACGGTGCCGGCGGGGATGGTGCCGTCGAAGGAAAGGCGCGTTCCCTCGGGCAGGACGGTGCCGGGTTCCAGGCTGGTGACGGAGACGGTGGCGCCCTTCGGAATGGTGGTGTCGCGGTCCAGGGGCATACCCGCC
>JAJQBO010000079.1 GCA_021203245.1 Planctomycetaceae bacterium | reverse complement strand
CGCTGCGGCTTTACTTGTCTTCAATTGATGCTGATTGTGTTTTGAAACGGTCCTTTACAAGATAAATAAATCTTTATAGGTTACTTGATCAACTACCTCATAGGAATGACGTCGGTTTATGGTGCGAGCGGGGTGAATTGGAATGCCGCACCATACTGCGTAATGAACTGCGACTCCAGGATCACGGTTCATCTGTGCGAGGCCTGCACCCTTCCATGCCTATGGATGTATAAAAAACCCGCATCCCGATTTGACTAAGGGAAAATCGTGTTGTAAAGTTCCTTTAAACGAAACAATTGTTCCTCTTAACGAAACACCTCGAATGACCCATCGCGCCCTGCCGCCAGCCACAACCGGGAGAAAGCCTATGACGTTTTCGTTCGACATGATTCAAACCCTTGCCCTGGCGGTTATCGTCCTGGTGGTGGGGCAGAAAGTCAACGCCAGGCTGCCGGCTCTGCAAAAATACTGCATCCCGTCGCCGGTGGTTGGCGGGCTGCTTTTCTGTTTCATCACCTTCCTCGGCAACCAGACAGGCGCGTTCGCGGTCAAGGTCGACAACAGCCTGGTGAATTTCCTGCTGGTCATGTTTTTTACCAGCACCGGCTTCCTCGCCAGCGTGGCGGTGTTCAAACGGAGCGGCAGGCAGGGCGTGTTTCTCGCCCTAATCGCAATAGGGACAGTCGTTTACCAAAACGCCATTGGCATGGGGCTGTGCGGGCTTTTCGGCCTGCACCCGCTGCTTGGCATTAATATCGGCTCCGCGCCGCTGGTCGGCGGTCTCGGCACAGCCGCCGCCTTCGGCCCGTCCCTGGAGGAACTGGGCGCTGCCGGTGCGACGACGGTCGGCGTGGCGGCCGCCACGTTCGGCATGGTGTTGGGGAGCATAATCGGCGGACCCATTGCCAAACGGCTTATCGAAAAGAATTCACTGGCGTCTGTCGGCGGCGAAAAAACCGTCGACCTCGGCGTCGAGGCGGCGGAACCGTCCACGGCCAAGAGCGTGACCGGAAGCTTTTTCATCCTTCTCATCACCATGGCGCTCGGCTCGTACCTGGTGCTCCTCCTGAACAAGACCGGCATCACCTTCCCCTACTATGTGGGCGGCGTCTTTGCCACGGCGATTGTGCGGAATATCGCCGATACCGGCTTGTTCACCCTCCGCAGCCGTGAAATAGACGGCATCGCCAACGTCGCGCTCGGGCTGTTCCTGGCCCTTTCCCTCATGACCCTGCGTATCTGGGAACTCCTCAACCTCGCCGTGCCGATGCTCGTCATCCTCGCGGTGCAAACCATCGCCTTGGCTGCTGTCGCCTATTATGCGATCTTCCGCGCCCTTGGCAGGGATTACGAGGCGGCGGTCATGACCTCCGGCTACTGCGGCGTCGGCCTTGGCCAAATGCCCAACGCCGTCGCCAACATGGCCACGCTGATCCAGCGATACGGCCCGGCGCCGAACGCGTGGTTCATGCTCCCGGTGATTACCGTTATTTTCCTGAATATCTTTAACCCGCTAATCGTGTCCCTGATCATGAACTGGTACCGGTAACCGGCAAAGCCCGGTGTGTGAAAAGCCCTTCCGGCGTATGGGAGGGCTTTTTGTATTAAATTCGGTGCCTTGGCTGTTCCTGGCGTGGACCCCGGCCGAACCGCCCGTTTCCTCCTCTGATGGAGGTCCGCACGCCGGGGTGACGAATAAGGGAGGGTGGTGCGGATGGGGTGGTTCGGAATTCACAATGCATAATTCACAATTCACAATTATTCTGCAATGGGGCAATGGACAATTATCGTAATGGCGCATTGTGCATTCATTCATTGGTCCATAATTGTGCATTGTGAATTATGCATTGGAACGGGTGCGTACCATCGTTCCCCTTTTGTCCGCTGGGACGGGGTTGGGATGTTTGGATCAGAGCGACGAAAAAAGACCGCGCCCTTGGGCTGCGGTCTTTTTGCTGCGAAGATGGGGTATAGGTGGTCTGTTACCGAATCACGCCGCAAGACATCCGGCCGCCGCCGCCGCCGTTGGCTTCGGGATGGTCGGAGTAATTGTCGCCGCCTTCGTGAATCATGAGGGAGCGGCCGCGAATATCGGCCAGCGATTTGAGGCGCGGTGCGAGAACCGGCGTCGTGGCGGTGCCGTCCGGAGTGGCGTAGAGGAGCGGCAAATCGCCCAGATGGGCGTTGTCTTCCCACGGGTGGCCGTGCCGGCCGGCATTCTGCGGATCGTAATGCGGACCGGCGGCGCCGGCGGGAATCGTCTGGCCCGTGTTCGCGTCGGGGCCGGGGCCGCAGTCGGGATTCTTGTGGATATAGAAGCCGTGGCCGCCTGTGCGCAGGCCGGTGAGTTTTGGCGTAAAGACGAGGCCGTATTTCGTCTCGTCAATCGTGACCGTGCCTATCTTTTCGCCCGCGCCCTGCAGCGTCGCGCGGTGCATCTCCACCGTCGTTGAAGCGGCGAAGGCGGGAACGGCGGCGAAAAGGGCAAGTGCGGCCACAATGGCGGCGACGGGTATGGGTGATTTCATGGCTATGTCCTCCAGCCCCCCGTCAGTATATGGCCGCGCCGGTCGGCAATCCCCCGTGGAATCGCCTGTAAAATTCCGATGACGTGCGCGTGAATTTGTCGACGCCGGGGAAAGGTAATAGTATATACTCGTCCCGGACCCGGATCCGGACTGCATGGAGACTTCGCGTGGAAATAGCCCTGCTTATCGCCCTTATCCTCCTGAACGGCGTGTTCGCCATGTCGGAGATCGCCCTCGTCACCGCCCGGAAAAGCCGGTTGGAACGCATGGCCGAAACGGGCGACAAAGCCGCCGCCACCGCCGTGAAGCTGGGCGAAGACCCGACCAACTTCCTCTCCACCATCCAGATCGGTATTACCGCCATCGGCCTCCTGAGCGGCATTTTCGGCGAAGCCGCCCTGTCGGTGCCGCTGGCGGCGACGCTAACCGGCTGGGGGTTGTCGTCCCGCGCAGCCGGCATCGTCGCCACAGCCGTTGTCGTGGCCGGCATTACCCTGTTTTCGATAATCATCGGCGAATTGGTGCCGAAGCGCATCGGCCAGTCCAACGCCGAAACGGTGGCCCGGTTCATGGCGCGGCCCATCGCGGTCGTGTCGAAAATCGCCACCCCGTTAGTCTATCTCCTTTCCGGCCTCACCAACGCCATCCTCACCCTGATCGGCGAAAAGACGCTTCCCGGCGAAGATATCACCGAGGAGGATATCCACGCCCTCATAGCCGACGGTTCGGAAGCGGGCGTTATCGAGAAGAGCGAACACGAAATGTTCCGGAACGTTTTCCGCCTCGACGACCGGCAGATTTCGACCCTGATGACGCCGCGATCGGAGGCAGTTTTCCTCGATGTCGAAAAACCGCTGGAGCAGTCCATTCAAACCCTCATCAACACCAACCACTCGCGCTTTCCGGTCTGCCGGGGCGGGATGGACCAGATTTTGGGCTTCACGTCGGCGAAACGCCTTCTCAGGCGCTCCCTCGACCCTTCCCGCACAGGCAGCCCCGACCTGGACGACATCCTCCAGCCCGCCGTCTACGTACCGGAGACAATGAGCGGCATGCGGCTTCTGGAGCAGTTCCGCGACTCGGGCGTGAAGATGGTGTTTGTCGCCGACGAGTACGGCGAGGTGGTGGGTATCGTCACTATCCAGAACCTGCTTGAAGCCCTGGCGGGCGAGTTCAAACCGCGCGACCCGGAAGACCTGTGGGCGGTGCAGCGGGAGGACGGTTCCTGGCTCCTGGACGGGCTTATCCCCATTCCCGAACTCAAGGATCGCCTCGGCCTCAAGGAAGTGCCGGAAGAACACCGCGGTTACTACAACACGCTGGGCGGGATGATCATGTGGCTTCTCGACAACATGCCCCGCACCGGCGACGCCTGCGTGTGGAACGGCTGGCGTTTCGAGGTCGTCGATCTGGACGGCACCCGCATCGACAAGGTGCTGGCCAGCCGGATGCCGGACACGCCCGAGACGGCTCCGCATTAGGCTCGCCTGAAATTATCCTTTTTTTCTCCATTCCCGCCGTTACAATAGTCGTTTTACCCACTGTGGAGAACGCATGAAGACCAGCCTGTTCGCCGGCGAAACGTCGTTTCGCGGTTCGTCCGAGTATGTCGCGTCGCAGGAACTTATCAACGTCGTCAATATTTCCATGGCCCTGCAAAAGCCGCTCCTCATCAAGGGCGAGCCAGGCACCGGCAAGACCATGCTGGCCCAATCCATCGCCGCCGCCCTCGGGAAGCGCCTCATCGTCTGGAGCATCAAGTCCACCACCAAGGCCCAGGGCGGACTCTACGTCTACGACGTGGTGCAGCGCCTCTACGACAGTCAGTTCGGCGGCGCCGGCGTCGACGATATCGCCAAGTACATCAAGCTGGGCAAACTCGGCGAAGCGTTTGCCTCGTCCGAACAGGTGGTGCTGCTGATCGACGAGATCGACAAGGCGGATCTGGAATTCCCCAACGACCTCTTGTGGGAACTCGACCAGATGGAGTTCCATATTCCGGAGACGAAGGAAACAATCAAGGCGACGACGCGGCCGGTCGTCATCATCACCTCGAACGCCGAAAAGGAACTGCCCGACGCGTTCCTGCGGCGCTGCATCTTCCATTATATCGATTTCCCCGACGAAGAGATGATGGAGGAGATCGTCCGGGTCCATTACCCCGACGTGGAAAAGCACCTCCTGGCGCAGGTGTTGCAGGCGTTTTACCGCATTCGCCAGATCGCCGCGATTCAGAAAAAGCCCAGCACCTCGGAACTCCTCGATTGGGTCCAGGCCCTAAGGCTGAGCGGCGTGCCGGTCGAGAATATCTTCCGCGACCTGCCGTTTACCGGCGTGCTGCTGAAAAAGGACGAGGACATCGCCGTTCTCGAACGCCACCTGTCGCGAGGGGACCTGTTTTGACCATCCCGCACAAGGAAGGCTTTGTTTTTGCGCCGTTCTTCACGCTCCTTCGGGCGCGCGGGCTGGAGGTGACCCTGTCGGAATGGCTCACCTTTGTCGAGGCGATGGACAAGGGGCTGGTGGACGCCAACTTCACCCAGTTCTATTATTTGTCCCGTTCCATTCTCGTGAAAAGCGAAGCCGACTACGACAAGTACGACAGCGTCTTCCTGGAATACTTCAAGGACATCGCCGACGACTCCAACCAGTTGCCGAAAGAATTGCTGGAGTGGCTCAACAATCCGGCGATCTTCCCCTTCGATGCGAAAGATCTCGGCCGGGGCGATCTGTTCAAAAACTTCTCCGAAGAAGCGATTGAAAAGATGTTCCGCGAACGTCTGGCCGAACAGAAGGAAGAGCACAACGGCGGCACCTACTGGATAGGCACCCACGGCGCCAGCCCCTTCGGCAATGCCGGCGAAACGAACAACGGTATCCGCGTGGGCGGGCAGAGCCGCAAGCGCCTCGCGATGGAGGTGGCGGGCGAACGCAAATACCGCGACTTCCGTCGCGACGCCGAGTTGAACACCCGCTCGTTCCAGCTTGCCCTCCGTCGCCTGCGGCAAAACTCGAACCGCGTCGACGCGCCCCGCACCGAACTGGATCTGGACGCCACCATCCGCGCCACCGGCGACCGGGGCGGCATCCTGGATCTTGTCTTCGCCAAGCCGCGCAAGAACACGGTCAAACTCATGCTGCTGATGGATTCCGGCGGATCGATGGACCCGTATTCCCGGCTCTGCGCCACCCTGTTCGGGGCGGTCAGCAAGTCGAACCACTTCAAGGATCTCAAGGTCTATTATTTCCACAACTGCTTCCGGCGGCGCTTCTACAAAAGTCCGACGCTGGACGACCGCGACGCCGTGCCGACCGAATGGATTCTTGCGAACATCGATGCGGAATACAAGGTCATCGTCGTCGGCGACGCCCTCATGAGCCCGCGCGAACTGACCGGCGGCTATTACCCCGGCAAGGAAATCGCCAACACCGGCCTGACCTGGCTGCGGGCCTTCAGGCAAAAATACAAGCGCATGGTCTGGTTCACGCCCGAAAACAACGAATACCTCGAGGGCGGCTATTGGGGACAGACCTATTTCATAATTAAAAAGGAGGTCGACACCTGCCCGCTGACGGTGGAAAACCTGGCGGAAAAGGTAAAGACGCTGATGGTGGCGCGCTAGGAAATTTGGAGCGCCCCATTCCCTCAAAAACCCTCGCGTTTCTTCGAGACTGTAAAAAACTTGGTACGCCTACGGAGCCTGCCAATGAAAGGATAGAAGGAATGGAACAGCAGATTTACCCGTGTCCGTCGTACAACCAGATTCCCGACTCCCTCCCGAACACCGCCGGCATCGAAACGACGCTTGTTTTCGCGGACGCCGAGAAGGCCGTCCTTCGCGACCTGGCCAAGCAGGTGGCCGACCTCGCCGCGCGGCCCGAGCAGGCGGAGCGCCGGATCGCCTGGACCGCCCACAACGACCTGAAATCCGACAGGCCGCTCGTGTTCTGCGATCCCGAATTCGGCTGGAACGAGATCGTCCCGCAGGACCACCTCCAGACCCGCGACCCGCTGGCCCGCGTCTGGGAAATGCACCTCAGAAAAGAAATCTTCTGGGGCACGCGCATGCGCGACGACAAGGTGATCGAAGACTACTTCAACGTGCCCTACCACTACACCGACAGCAAGTGGGGCCTGAAGGAGGAGCGCGTCGGCGGCGAGGACGGCGGCGCCTACACCTTCGACGTGGCGCTGAAGGATTACGACGAGGATTTCCCGAAGCTCCACTTCCCCGTCATCGACGTGGACACGGACATGTCGGCCCGCACCATCGCGCTGGCGCACGAACTCTTCGACGGCATCCTCCGGGTGCGCCGGTCGACCCCGTGGTGGCACGCCCTCGGCATGACCTCGGACTACATCGGCCTGCGCGACATGGACAACTTCCTGATGGATTTCTACGACTATCCGGAGTATGTCCACAAGGTCATGAAATTCATGTCCGACGGCAATATCGCCAAGATGGAATGGCTGGAAAAGAACGGCTATCTCTGGCCGAATCACGAGGGGACCTATGTCGGCTCCGGCGGCTTCGGCTGGACCGAAGAACTGCCCGCCGACGGCTTCGACCCCGACCACGTGCGGCTGAAAGACATGTGGGGATTCTGCGAAAGCCAGGAGACCCTTGGCGTCAGCCCCGACATGTTCGAGGAATTCATCTTCCAGTACCAGCTTCCGATTATGGAGCGCTTCGGCCTGAACTGCTACGGCTGCTGCGAACCGCTGGACGCGCGCTGGCACGTGATCAAGAAAATCCCCCGCCTGCGCCGCGTTTCCGTCTCGGCCTGGGCCGACCAGAAGGCGATGGCCGAAATGCTTGGCGACCGCTATGTCTATTCCCGCAAGCCGTCGCCGACGCCGCTGTCCTACGGCACCGTCGACCAGGATGCGATTCGCCAGGACATCCGCCAGACGCTGGAAATTACCAGGCCGAACAACTGTCGGGTGGAACTGATCATGAAGGACAACCACACCCTCGGCGGCAATCCCGACAACGCCGTCGTCTGGTGCCGCATAGCCAAAGAGGAGGTCGACCGCATGTGGGGCTGACGCCCCGCGTCACACCGGCGCCGCCTCGTCGCGGCGCAGGAAATAGACAAGCGCCTCCTTCACCGGTTCGCCGGTGAGCTGTTCCCAGGCGGCGCGGTAGTGCCGCACCTGCTCGGCATGCCGCGCCGCCGCTTCATGTATCGGCATCGTTTCCGGCACGGCATCGGTCTTGTAATCCACCACCACCCAGCCGTCCGCCTCCTTGAAGACGAGATCGATAACGCCCCGCCGCAGTCTGCCGCCCTGTTCGTCCTCCACCCAGAGGGCGTATGGCGCCTCGCGAAGACGATGTTCCGCCGCTTCCGCCCGCCGCCACACGGCGGACCGCCGCGCCGTTGCGGCAAGGCGGGCCACGTCGGCGGCGTCGGCTGCCGGCAGGCCGTGGTCGCGGAGGAGTAGCGCGGCCGCGTCTTCCAGTTCGTCCGCGCCGCCGCCCAGCGCCAACAGGCGGTGGACAACCTCTCCCTTGTCCCGAGCCGCCTCGGCCTCCCACGGCGTGACCGGCGGCGGCGCAAACAGCCCGCCCAGTCCGTCGCCGTGCGGTTTGGCCCGTTCCACAGCATAACTGCGGGCCGTCATGGCGCTCCGCGCGCCGCGCCGCGCCTGTTCGGCCTCGGCCAGGGCGGCCGCGTCGACGCCGCCGCCCTGGTCTGCGTCCAACCCGACAAGACATTCGGCGCGCCATTCCGCCGTCGGCTCCGGCAGCGCGCGCTCTATGGTCACGCCCGGCTGATATTCGGGCAGGAAGGCGGTTTTCCAGCCCTTGCTTGTTTTGTGGACAGACACCACGAGCGCCGCACCGGCGCGGGTCGCGGCGACATAGTTGAGGCGGGTCCGCTCGGCGGCGAGAAAAAGATCTTCCGCCGCGGCCATGTCGTCCCATTCGAACGGCCGGGCGAGAACGACGTTGCCGTGCTCGCCCTGTTTCAGGCACATGCCGCCCAGGGTGCGGTCGCCCTCGCGGCGAATGGCGAAATCGGCCGATTTGGTCCGCACCGTCCGCGTGCTGGTAAGGAACACCACCGGCGCTTCCAGCCCCTTGGTCTTGTGCAGATTCATGACCCGCACCGCCTGGCCCTGCGTCGCGGCGGCGGTGAGCGGTTCGTCCTCGTAGGTCTCCAGGTGCCAGCGAAAGCGCTGGGCCAGCGCGCCCGGAGTGGGGATGGCTGCACGTTCGGCCTTAACCAGTTCCATCGCCGTTGCCAGCACGCCGGCGCGTCGCGGCGCGTCGTCGGCCAGCCCGGCGCGCGCCCACAGCCCGAGGTCGGCGGCGATGCCGTCGAGGGACTGGGCCGGAAGCGTACTCTTGAGTTCGCCATAATGCCGCCGCATCAGGGCGAGGGCGTCGGACACCGGACCCGCCGGCGCGGCCGACAGCGGCGCAAGAAAGCTGAACGCCATATCGGCCTTTTTCCAGGCATAGAGCTCCTCGTCAGAGATGCCGAACAGTCCGCCGCGAAGGACTGCCAGCAATTTGATGCCGTCATCGGGTTGCGCGAGCGCGTCGAGGTAATCGGCCAGGAGCGCGAGTTCGTCCGAACCGGCCAGCGTGCCGCCGCTCGACAGGTGTGCGTCCAGCCCCAAGCGGCGCACCGCGTCGGCATAAGCCGCGCCCGAGGATTTCCGGTAAGTAACGATGAGGAAGTCGCCCGGACGGGCCGGACGGGTGGCGTCGCCGTCGGGAATGGACAAGCCGGTGTCGACGGCGTGGCGGATGAACGAAGCGATGCGCAGCGCTTCGTCGCGGACGACATCGGCTTCGCCGGTCCTGCCTTTTTTGACAGGGATCGTTTCCAGGCTGTAGACGCCTCGGAACGCACTGTCGCCGGCCGGTTCGCGTCCGGGCAGGAGCGGCACGTAGGCGGGGCTGTATTCGCTTTCTTCGGGCGCGAACTTGCCGCTCAGCGCGACGGCCTCGGGCGTGCGGTCCAGGCCGTCATGGTGGCTGAAGGTGGCGTTAACCCAATCGAGCAGGCACGGCTGGCTGCGGAAGTTGGCGCTCAGGCCCAATACCCGGCCGCCACATGCGAGGATGCGATTTTTGATCTCCTGGTAGACGACGATGTCGGCGCGGCGAAAGCGGTAGATCGACTGTTTCGGATCGCCCACGATAAACAGCGCGCCCGGCCGCGGCCGGCAGCGCCGCCAATTGCGTTCGCCCGCGTCGGCGGAGGCGAGGAGGAACATCAGTTCCGCCTGGACGGGATCCGTGTCCTGCACCTCGTCCACCAGCAGCCGGGCGTAGCGGCCGGCGAGGTCGTCCCGGACTTCGGGGAAGTCCCGCACCAGCGCGGCGGCGGTCATGAGAAGGTCTTGGAAGTTGAGGACGCCGTTTTCGCGGCGCAGCCGATCGTAGATGTCGGCGGCGCGGCGGTAGGCATGGAGCGCCTGGGCATAGACGGCGGCGAGGCAGGCGTTCCGGAACGGCTTGACCCGCTTCTCACAGAACTCGTTGTAGGCCTCGACCAGTTCCTTCGACTCCGCTCCGGTGAGGCCGAACTGCTTCCACCAGGTCTGGACCGGCTTGTCAACGTCCTTCAGCAGGCGGCAGAGATTGAATGCGACGCCGAGGGTGGGAACGGGCGGCAGCCGCGTGCAGCGGCGGTCGAGAACCTGCAGGATCGGCAGCAGTTTGTCTGTGCCGCATTCGGCTCCGTCCAAATAAGGCCGCAGGGTCGCCAGCGTGCCCCGGTAGGCGTGGACGCCCTGCATGAAACCGGCGACGTCGATACGATCGAGGCTGGCATCTGTGCCGGGCCAGTCGGCAATGTCCGGGTAATCGGCGTAGCGAAGAAACCCTTCGCCAAGGGTGTCGAGATCGAGGCCGAAGATCTCGAACTCGGTGCGCATCTCGCGCCCGCTTTCGCCGTGAAGTTCGCGCGAAAATTCCTCCCAGGCGCGGCGGCGCAACAGGGTGTCGTCGTCCTCCTCCACCTCCTGGAAGTCGGGACTGACGCCGGCCTCGACCGGGCGCTCCCGGAGCAGCTTGGCGCAGAACGAGTGGATGGTGCCGATGTGGCAGTCGGGCAGATTTTGCGCCGCGAGTTCGAGGTTGCGGCGCTCGCGCCCGTCGAGGCCGGGTTCGGCCAGGCTTTCCGCCAGCCGCCGCGTCAGGCGTTCGCGCAGTTCCGCCGCCGCTTTGACGGTGAAAGTGACGGCGGCGAGGCGGCTGTTGCCCGCGAGCGCGCCCGCCTTCGACAAATTGACGAGGCGGCCGACAAGGCAGGTGGTTTTGCCCGTGCCGGCGGCAGCCTCGACAACCAGGTTGTGGTCGAGATTGTGGAGAATGGCGTCGCGCGCTTCCTGGTCCGGTAGCCGAGTCATGGTTCGTCCGATTCCGTCTCGTCGCCGCCGTCCAGCCCGCGCAGCCGCGCCCAGCCTTCCAGCGCAGGGTCCGACGTCGCCTTGCGTCGCGCCGCCGCGGCCAGCGCGGGGACATCGCCGTAGACGGCGAGGTAGTCGGAAAAGCGCACGTCCTCCTTGTCTGTCGAAAAGGGGAAATATCCGTGCCGGAGCAGATTGGCCAGCGCGTCGACGATCCACACCCCCTCTCGCAAGTCGGCGCGCGCGTAGCCGATCTCGCGGCCTTCGTCGCGGGGCATGGGGAAGAAGTACGAAAATGCGCGCACCGGTTCGGGGCTGCCCGCTTCCGCCGCCGCCTGCTCCACCATGGCGCTGTACAACAGCGGCTGCAGGTGCCGGCCCTTGTCGAAGGGATCGCGAGGGGAAAATTTGGACGAAACGGTGGTCTTGTAGTCCCAGATGCGCAGCCCGCCGCCGTCGTGCAGTCGGTCGATGCGGTCGACCCTTCCCTTCAGGCGCAGGACCGTGCCGTCCGCGAGGGAAAGGGTGATAGGTTCGCTCCGACGCCATGGCGGCACGTCAGCTTTTGCGCCGCCCAGCGCGGCTTCGAGGCAGAGCGGACGCATGGACTGTTGTCTCGCAACCTCTGTCGCCAGGAAAATGACGCTTGCGTCCATGAGTTCGTCGCGGTCGCGCGTAAAGGCGAGTTCGTCGCGGGGCGGCTTGCGCCGGCGTTCGCGGCGAACGGCGAGATCGAGGAGCCGGGCCAGGCGCTTCTCGTGCGACGGCAGGGCCGCCTCGTCGACCAGCGCGTCCTGTTCGACCACTTCTTCGAGAAAAGTCTGGAAAACGTCGTGCAGGAGGCTGCCCCGTTCGTTCCCTTCCAGCCATCGGCCCGGCGTCGGTTCATAGCGATCGGGCGCGGTAATGTCCAATATCTTTTTGAAGAAAAACTCCAGCGGGCAGGCGGCCAGTAACTCGAGATCTGTCGGAGACAACACCGGCGTGTCGCGGCAAAAATCTTCGCCCGCTGCCGGGACGCGTCCGTCCCAGGCCGTGAATGCGGACGAGAGCCGCGCCGCCCGAGCCCGGAGGCCGCGATCGAGCTGCGGAAACCAGCGTTGGAGCCCTGATTCGCCCGGCCGCTTCCCGGCGGGCGGCAGCAGGGCATGGAGCCAGTCGTCGCGGCGGTTCAGACATTCGTCGGCACGGCGCGGGCGCAGGTAGACATGCTCCGCTTTCGCATCCCCGGTTTGCAGATCGAGGAGGATGCCCGCCGGGAACAACTCGCGCCCGCGCCCGCTGTCGCGCGCCGACCGGCATAACCACAGCGTGCCGTCGACCCGCGCAAGGAGCCGCCGCATGGCAGCTTCACGCCGTTCGCGCCGTTGGCGCGAGAGAGGGAGGTGGCGCGACAGGCCGCCGCGCTCCTTGTCCAGCAGGACGGGGTCCTGGCGCGTTCCGCCGGGAAAACGGCCGTCGTCGAGACCGAGAATAACTGTATGGTTCCTGCCGGTGTGGCCGCCGCCGTGGATGTCCGAGATATGGAGCCGTCCCGGCATCGGACCAAGGCTCATGACGCGGAGCGTGGAGGCGAGGTCGCCAAGCCAGGCGAGGGCGTCGAAGCCGGGCCAGTCGCAGTGCGGCAGCCAGGCGAGGATAGACTCGCGCAAGGCCACGCGGGCATAGGCGTCCAGTTTGCCGTCGCTTTCCTCGCCCAGGCGGAGCAGGTTCGCGGCCGCTTCCAGGATGGCGCGTGCGTCGGTCCTGTCGAGGTCGTTACCGCCGTTGGCGAGCGGGAGAATATCCGGGAGAAGCCGGGCCAGCCAGGCTTCGCCCCGCGTCAGTTCGGCCTTGCCGTCGCCTTGGCCAAGGACGATGCGGTAATCGCCCGGTCCGGCGTTGATCGGCACGGCGCGGAGCCGCGACGCAAGGCGCGACCCCGACAGCCTGGGCGCGTCCGCGCGCCACGCTTCTCCCAGCAGGCCGGACTCGATCATGTCGGCGAGGCCGCCGGGCGGGAGGTTGCCGTCCAGCCATGCCAGCCAGGCGGTTAAAATCCGCACCGGCCGGGAATACATGCCGGGCAACCCGGCGGTCGAGGTGATGGGCGCGTCTTCCAGTTTGCCGCCGAAGGTTTCGAGGGCTGCGGCGCAGAGGGCGGGCAGATACCCGTCCACGTCGGTGCAAACCACCTCAACCGCGTCCAGGGTCAGTCCGTCGGACTGGATGCGGCGGAACACGACGCGCGCCTCGTCGGCCACACAGTCGGCGACGCTGAAGTGCAGCGTTGCCGAGGGCGGCGCTTCGTCTTCAGGCAGAATGCGCCGGCGGTCTTCCGGCCAAGCGCGCAGGAACGATTGTCCCGGTCGGTCGGCGTCGCTCCACAGGGATGACGGCACCAGCAGCATCGGCGCCGTGCCGTCGGCACGCCGAAGCGACAGAATCGCCGCTTCGCCGACTTCGTCCGGGCCGACAAGATTGCGCGATTCTTTGCGGGTGCGGTAGCCGCGCCACAGGGCGGCGAGTTCGTCCGCCTTTTCGTGCGAACCGAGATTGTCGTGCAGCCGGTCGGCGCCGGCGGCTTCCAATTCCTCAACCGAAGCCAGCAGCGTGGCCGCCAGCGTGTGGGAAGGGGGGAGGCGGGTGAAGTAGCCTGCGTCCCCGGCACGCATGGGGCGGACTTCGGCCAGCGCCTGACCCATAAGCCGGATTTTTTCCTCCGGCGTCGGCAGGCGACGGCCGCGTGCCCGCAACACCGGTTCGGCGTAGTCGAGCATCAGTCGCCGCAACGGGCAGACGCGCATGTTGATGACGCCGCCCGTCGTTTCGGCCAACCGGTCAAGCCACTGGCGGCCGATACGATACGACGGCGCGAGGAGAATTTTTTCGCCCAGCGGGTCGAGCCGGGCCGCTTCGGTAGCGGCTTCGAGAAAGGTCAGCGGCACGGGCGCGCCTCCCGCAATCGGTCAAGGCCGGCCGCGATATCGTCCGCCAGCGGCGCGTGCACCTCGATACGCTCGCCGCTGATCGGGTGGATAAACGCAAGAAACGCGGCGTGGAGTGCTTGGCGGGTAAAGCCGAGCCGGTCCGGGGACGGGTTGTAGTCCCGATCGCCCGCGAGGGGACACCCCAGGCTGGCGGCATGGACGCGAATCTGGTGCGGCCTGCCGGTGTGGGGCGTGACGTCGGCGAGGGCCCAGCCGCCGCCGCGTTCGATAATGCGGAAGTCGCTCCGTGCCGTTTTGCCGCCGGCTTCGACAGGCACGATGGTGCCGACACCTTTTCGCTCCGGGTCGGGTCCGATGGGCGAGAGGCAGGAGTTTTCCTGGAAATCGACATGTCCGTCCAACACGGCGAGATAGCGTTTGTGCGGCGTTGCGGCGCTGAACTGATCCACCAAATGCGTATAGGCGACGCGGTTGAGGGCGAAGACGATCGCGCCGGAGGTGTCCTTGTCCAGCCGGTGCGGCGACCCGATGGTGGTGGCTTCTTCAGCCAGGAGGTGGCGGTAACGGTGGCGCATGCCGTTTTGCAGCGTCTGGTTGTCGAGGTGGCCGCGCGCCGGATGGACGACGATGCCGGCCGGCTTGTTAAGGACAACGAGGTCGCCGTCTTCGTAGAGGACATCCAGCGGCATTTCGGTCGCGGCCATGTGCTTGGGCCAGGCGACGGGAAAATGGATCTCCAACTCGTGCGGCCCGGCCGAGAGGTTGATGCGGTCGTCCGCGCCGACGGTCGAGCCGTTCAGTTTGACGTGGCCGCTCGCGAGGAGGTCGACGGCCCACGGTTCGACGACACCGAGGCGTGCGCCGAGGTATTGGGCGAGGGGCTTTTTCCCGGAACGGTTCTTGACCGTCATGGTGACGGTGGAGCCGGGGGCAAAGTGGGGTCTGGTCATGGAGGCGTCATGGTCCTGGAAAACAACGTCGTCGTCTTGTTTCGGCATTGACAAACCGGGTCGATTCGGCATAATAACCCGTCACGCGCGGCAAATAAAGGACAAAATCATTTATCAGTATCTGTCCAAATGATTATATGTCCCCTTAGTGCAGCGGTCAGCACATCAGATTCTCAGTCTGAGAACAGGGGTTCGAGTCCCCTAGGGGATGCCAATATTAGAGTCGCTAAAGTCCGCCAACGGCCTAAAAGCCTTGGCGGACTTAGCTTTAACTACAAGCCAAAAACCAGCACGTCCCAGATAAATCGTTGACAACCGCGCATTTTGTGGGTAATTCTGTGGGTATAATCGACCCAGCGGAAGGAGATACCCACATGAGCCTAACCGAGCGGCAAATCCTTAGTTTAAAGGCCACTGGTAAGCAGCACAAACATTTCGACAGCGGCGGCCTTTATGTGTGTGTCCCCAACTGGTGCGAGGCTATGGCGACTTGCCTACCGTTACAACGGAAAGGAAAGGACGCTTAGTTTCGGCGCACATCCCGTTGTTTCCCTTAAAATGGCCCGCGAATGCCGCGACGAGGCGAAAACGCTCCTAGCCAAAGGCATTGACCCATCGGAACACAAAAAAGAGCGGCACAAACTGGTAGAGGCCATTACAGAAAACACCTTTGAAGCCATCGCCCGCGAGTGGCACGCCAAAAACAAGGATACGTGGGTGCCTAAGCATGGCAAGATCATCCTTTCAAGGATGCAAAAAGACATATTCCCTTTCATCGGCAGCCAACCCATATCAACCATAAAAGCTCCGGATATACTGGCAATAGCCCGGCGCATCGAGGCGCGTGGAGCAATCGAGTACGCCCATCGTTCAATACAGTATTGCGGCAAGGTGTTTCGCTATGCAATCGCCACAGCCAGGGCAGAACATAATCCCGCCGCCGATCTACGCGGAGCCTTACCACCCCGACGCCCAAAACATCACGCCAGCATTACCGACCCTCGCAAGGTGGGCGAATTATTACGAGCCATTGACCACTATCACGGCAGCTTTGGGGTGACATGTGCTTTGCGGCTTGCCCCGTATGTCTTTCTTCGGCCCGGCGAACTCCGTAACGCGCAATGGCACGAGTTTGATTTTGATAAAGCCGAGTGGCGCATACCTGCCGAACGCATGAAGATGCGCGAACAACTTTTAGTGCCTCTCTCACGTCAATCCTTGCATATCCTTGAAGAATTACGCGCGGTAACAGGATCGGGAAAATACCTGTTTCCAAGCCTTACCTCGTCACTACGCCCCATCAGCGAGAACACGCTAAATCAAGCCTTACGCCGTTTGGGATACAGCGGCGACGAAATGACCTCACATGGTTTCCGGTCTATGGCTTCGACATTGCTAAATGAACTTGGCTGGAACCGCGATGCTATCGAAAGACAGCTTGCCCACGCCGAACGTAGCGAGGTACGAGCCGCCTATAATTTTGCGGAATTTTTGCCGGAACGGCGTAAAATGATGCAAGCATGGGCCGATTATCTCGATGAATTACGAACCCAAAAATAAGGAGATTCAGATGCCCTTAGTTCGTCACATAGTGGCATTGCGGTACGCGGATGGTTTTACGCCAGAGGAAAACAAAAAGAACGCCCAAAAGGTAAAAACCGAACTGGAAAGCCTGAAAAACATCATTCCCGGTATAGTGGAGTTTAAGGTAATTACAGACGCCCTGCCGTCCAGCAACATGGACATTGTTTTTAATACTCTGTTTGAAAGTGCGGATACGTTAGCAGCCTATCAAGTTCACCCCGAACATGTGCGAGTCGCCGCGTATGTCCGGAGCGTGATGCGCGACCGCTCATGTATCGATTATTATGAAGGGTAACGCATAGCATGGAAAAACACTTCACCGCATCAGCAGTCATCCAGCATGACGGGAAGATATTACTGGTTTGGCACAACAAACTGTCCATGTGGCTCTATCCCGGCGGTCATATTGAACAAAACGAAACGCCTGATGAATGCTTGATCCGCGAGGTAAAAGAAGAAACCGGGCTAGACGTGGCCTTCGTCGATAGCCCGCGAACGGAATGCAAATCGGAAACGGTTGGCGTCCTCCACAACCCGGCCATCATCTTTGATGAACAAATAGGGGATGGAAATTCCATGCACCACCATATTGATTTGGTGTATATGTGCTACCCTATTGGCAATACCGGCATAACTTTGGCACATAAGGAACTGGGCCGCTATGGCTGGTTTGCCAAGGAGGAAATCGCAGAAATGGCGTTGCCATATAATCTGAAAACATTCCTGCTTTCATTATGACGTAGTGTAAGGATCATAAATGGATGTTCGCTATTTTCGCAGCGATGAAACCTCATTACTCAACAACGATCATTTCGCCCCGTCGCAGCTGATCAGCTTTACCGATTTGCTGTTGCGGTGGAATGTCCTAAGCCACTACACCATCCCATTTTTTACGGTGCTACGTATGCGTGACGGTGTTCCCGGCTATTACCTCCACTTCCTTGAAGCGATATCAATCGGTTTCCAGTGCGACCCGGATAAGCCAAAGCAGACCGACGCCGAAGCCATAATGATACAATGCCGCATCCATCCACCGTACAACTTACGAATCCGATACGAATACCTATACGAGAAGTTTGATATGCTTTACTTCTTGCGTGAGGAAGTGGAAGCCATCGAAAAGGAATACCGGGAAATCAGGATCGAAAACCAGCGACTTATCAAGGAAAATCCACTCAACAAGACCACACGTAAAAACCTCCGGCAAGTCGCATCACTCACACTACGCAACATAATGACCGTCGATGGGTTGCCGGAAGAAAGTAACCACTCGTTCCGGGATCGCTACATGGCGACGGGTCATCATTGGTGGAGCGGAGAGCGTGAAAAAGATTCCTTCCCCCTAGATGATCTTGACGATCTCCCCGAAGAATTGATCGGCGCAAACCTTCCCGCACCTTTCCCAAAGACGCGCAAGCACAAGAAAAATAATGACTTAAAGCCTATCGAAGAAGTCATTGCGGTACTAAAGCAAATGGGTATCAGGCAGCAAAAAAAATCTGCAAAAATAATTTACCACTTGTACCCAAATCTCACGCAGGAAGAAATCGGGAAGCTGTATCCCGGAAGGCTAGAAGAATCAAGGACTAAGAACAGCGACCGGGATCGCGCCCGCGTCCTGCTTGGTTTGAAGCCGTCCAGTAAGCCACCATCCACGAAAGGTAAACCCACCACTTAGCGAACTGTAACCCACCACTTAGGACATGCTAACCCACCACTAAGCCTTATTGTAACCACCGCTATCATAAGACTATAAGCGACTCGTGCTAAATCGCACGAGTCGCTTTTGCATGGTGCAAAGGCTTTTAGGTTAGGAAAGGAGTATTTGCATGTCTAAGAATGAGAACAACAACGTTTTGCCGCCCGAAGGCTTCGTCCGTCTCCCCGTCGTCGTCCGGGTAATGGGCATCGGCAAGACAACGTGGTGGGCTGGCGTCCGCGATGGCCGATTCCCGAAGCCGGTCAAACTCGGCCCCCGCACGTCGGCTTGGCGAGTTG
>JAJQBO010000071.1 GCA_021203245.1 Planctomycetaceae bacterium | reverse complement strand
GTTCCGTAATCGCCTGTTCGACCTCCTTGACCCTGGCGATGGATTGCTCAAGGTTCTGCTGGGTGGGGTATTCGAGTTTGACATTGAGGTCGCCACGGTCGACGTCGGGGAACATCGAGAAGCCAATGACCCCGAACATCGACATCGACTGCACCAGCAGCAACAGGGTGGCGAGAACCAGCACCAGCCCCGCCCAGCGGTGGCGGCCGAAATAGCGCAGCAACATCGCCGCATTTCGGGCAAACGCGTCGATGGCTCCGTTGGTGCGGTTGCCGATGCGGGTAAGGATGGATTTTTGATCGGTGGGTCGCAGGATCACGCCGCAGAGAATCGGCACCAGTGTAAAGGAGATCAGCAGGGACGCAAGGTTCGCGTAGAGGGTGGTGATGGCGAAGGGACGGAACGCCATCCCGACCATGCTGCCCATCAGGCCGATAGGGAGGAGCACCACCATGTTGGTGCCGGCCGAGGCGAGGACGGCTACGGCGACGTCGCCCGCGCCGTCCCGGGCCGCGTCCCACGAGCTTTTGCCGCTCTCGAGCTGGGCCGCGACGCTTTCCATCACGACGATGGAATTCGTCACCAGCGTCCCGACCGACAGGCCGAGGGCAATCATCGACGAGACGTTGAAGGTGAAGCCGGACAGTTGCATAAAGAAGAACGAAATGATGATGGTCAGCGGCATTGAGATGACGACCACCACTGTGGTCCGCAGGTTCATAAGGAACAGGAAAAGGATGATGGCGGTGAGGATGACGCCGTCCCGGACATTCAACATGGTTGAGAAGAAGTTTTCTTCGATAAATTCGCCCGAGTCGGAAATCCATACCAGTTCCGAGCCGCCGGGCAGATAGGACGAAATCTCGTCCAGCCGCTCGCGAACGGTATTGACGACCGCCACCGCGTTGGCGTCGGCCCGTTTGACGATCTGGATGCCGACGCAGGGCCGGCCGTTGATGAACGACGCCTGGCGCGCCTCTTCGGAGCCGAATTCGACATAGCCGAGGTCGCGGATATAGCGGCGCGCGCCGTCCTTGCCGGCGACCTGGAGATTGGCGAGATCGCGGAAGTCCTCGTACTCGCCGTCGAAGCGGACGTTGTATTCGTTCGGCGTCTCCTGCACCCGGCCGGCGGGAACGGTGAGGACGCCCTCCTCCACCGCCTTGACGACGTCGAGGCTCGACAGGCCGGCGGCGGCGATCTTGTCCCGGTCGAGGATGACGTGCATTTCCCGCACCGCGCCGCCGATAATGTCGACGTTGGCGACGCCGGGGATGGAGGCGAGCCGGTCGGACAGCTCCTGGTCGGCGAAGTCGTAGAGATCGGGAATGGGCAGGGTACCGGTCAGGGCCAGCTTGACGATGGGAATGGCGTTGATGTCGACCTTCAGGATGACCGGCGTGTCGACGCCGGACGGGAAATCGTCCGTGATGGCGTCGACTTTCTGCCGCACGTCGAAAGCGGCGATGTCGACGTCTGTCTCGAGGGTGAACTCGAGCTTGACCATCGCGAAATTTTCGAGGCAGCTTGCGGTGATGTGCTTCAGCCCGTCGACCCCGGCCACCGCGTCCTCGATACGCTTCACCACGTCGACCTCGACGTCGGCCGGGGTCGCGCCCTGGTACTCGACCGTGATGGTGACATAGGGGATGTCTATCTTGGGCATGAGTTCAAGGCCCATTTTCCGGTAGACGTTCAGGCCGAGAAGCGACGGGGCTATAATGAAGCAACTCATCGCAACCGGGCGGGATACGGAACCATTGGAGAGAAACATGGCGTGCTCCAGTGCAATGCGGGAGTGTGCAGGGGCTATTGCTCGACGATCCGCTCGCGGATGGGATAGCCGTCGTTGAGGAGGAACTGGCCCTGGGTGATGACCGGGTCGCCCGCCGCGAAGGGAGGGTCAATGAGGTGCGTCCAGCCGTCCGTCTCCATGCCGGGCGTCACCTCGACCATGCGGGCGACGTCGCCGTCGGGGAGAAAGACCCAATACTTGCCGTCCCGGTGCTGGACGGCGTCGCGGGGCACGCCGAGGCCGTATTCCTCCCGCAGGGTCACCCGGATGACGCATTGCGCCCCGGGAACGGCGTAGGCGCCGTCGCCGTCCACGTCGGCCCAAATCTCGAAGGTGCGGAGGGCCGAGTCGATGGCCGGGGCCTTGTAGGTGATGGGAAACACGCCGATGCGGCGGTCGAGGACGGTGACCTCCGCCGTACTGGTGCCGGTCGCGATGTGGGGATAAAACTGGCCGGGCAGGTAGGCGACCGCCTTGAGGTTTTTGACATCGTCGATGCGCAGAACCGGCTGGTTCGGGCTGCCCATTTCGCCCGGTTCGCAAAAGCGGGCGCTCACCACCCCGTCGATGGGCGAGTACATGACCGAGTCGCGCAGGTCTTTCGTCGACATTCTGAGGGAGATTTCCGCCAGGTCGACGTTCTGCTGCGCCAGGATGACGGTGGTCTCGGCCACCTTTTCCTGGGCCTTCATCTGGATGACCTTGGTCTCGTAGACTTCGTACTCGGCCAGGGGCACGACCTTTTGTTCGTAGAGGGATTCGGTGCGGGCGAAGTCCTTTTCCGCCTGTTCGCGGTCGGCCTGGGCCTTGACCAGGCTGGCCTCCTTTTCGTCCAGGGTGGAGCGGGCGATAATCAGGCTTTGCCGTGAATGTTCGACCGACTGGCGGAGTTTTTCATTGTCGATGAGGAAGAGGCGGGTCTTGCCGGCTTCGACCAAATCGCCTTCCCGCACTTCGATGGAATCGATGATGCCGCCGATGCGGGGCGAGACGAGAGAATAGAAACGCGCCTTGATGGTGCCGTCGGAGACGAGGGGTAAAGGTCATCTCCCGGGCGGGGGTGAGTTGGACCAGGGTGGGCG
>JAJQBO010000134.1 GCA_021203245.1 Planctomycetaceae bacterium | reverse complement strand
GGTGAGGGGCCTTGCCCTGGTAAAAACGGGGGCTTGGGCAGCCCGATCACCTTCACCCCGACCCCCTCCCTCGAAGGGAGAGGGAGACTACGGTGTCACCATGAAATCTCAAGGACTGCATTTGTCATGGCAAAAGCCCTCTTTCAACCGCCGCGCAAAGGCCCGGCACCGCTCGCCGACCGGATGCGGCCCCGCACCCTGGACGAGTTTCAGGGGCAGGAACACCTCGTCGGCCCTGGCCGGCTCATCCGTAAAGCTATCGAAGCCGACGTCATCCCGTCGATGATCCTCTGGGGACCGCCCGGCAGCGGCAAGACCACTCTGGCACAGGTCATCGCCAACACGAAGAAGAGGCGTTTCGTCACCTTCTGAGCCGTGTTGCAGGGGGTGAAGGAGGTGCGGGCCATTGTCGAGGAAGCGCGGGAAATGCTGATGGAGGACGGCAGCGGCACCATCCTCTTCGTCGACGAAATTCACCGCTTCAACAAGAGCCAACAGGACGCCTTCCTCCCCCACGTCGAAGCAGGGACAATCACCCTCATCGGCGCGACGACCGAAAACCCGTCCTTTGAAGTTAACGGCGCGCTGCTCTCCCGCTGCCGGACTTATGTCCTCAAGGCCCTCACCGACGACGATATCGGCGCCATTGTCGACCACGCGCTCTCGGACCGGGAACGGGGCCTCGGCAACGACAACGCCGTCCTGACGCCGGAAGCGCGCGAGTTGCTGGTTAATTATGCCAACGGCGACGCCCGCACCGCCTTGAACGCGCTGGAAACGGCCGTGGCCGGGAGTTCGGCCGACGCGGAAGGGAAACGCGAGGTGAGCGTCGAGCTGATGCGAGAAGCCATTACCCAGCGGCGGGTGGCGTTTGACAATAAGGGCGAGGAATGGTATAACCTTATCTCTGCTTTGCACAAGAGTTTGCGCGGGAGCGACCCGCAGGCCGGAATTTACTGGCTGTGCCGCATGCTCGAGGGCGGCGCAGACCCGCTGTATATCGCTCGGCGGCTGGTCCGGTTTGCGTCCGAAGACATCGGCCTGGCCGACCCCCAGGCCTTGGTCCAGGCTATCGCGGCCAAGGACGCGGTGCATTTTCTCGGCATGCCGGAATGCAACACCGCCTTGGCGCAACTGGTCGTCTATCTCGCGACCGCGCCGAAATCGAACCGGGTGTATATGGCGTACAAGAGCGCGGGCGAAGACGTGGCCCAGACCCGCAACGACCCGGTGCCGCTCCATATCAGGAACGCGCCGACCAAGCTGATGAAACAACTCGGCTACGGCAAGGAGTACCAGTACGACCCGGACGCGCCGGACGGTTTTTCCGGACAGGACTACCTGCCCGAATCGCTCCAGGGCCATGTATACTACCAGCCGGGACCATTTGGTTTTGAAAAAGATATCCAGCGCCGTATCGACTACTGGAACGGACTGCGCGCCAAAAGAAAGAAGTGACGATGGCCCTGGTCGACCTGCATTTTCATTCGCACTACAGCGACGACGGCGAACTCTCGCCCGCCAGCCTCATGGTCGCGGCAGCCATGGCGCAAATCCACTACGCCGCCTTGGCCGACCACAACTCGGTCGCCGGCGTCGACGAAGCCATCGCCGCCGGGGACAGGCTGGGGATTGCCGTCATTCCCGCCGTCGAGGTCGACAGCCTGTACGAGGGGAGCGGCCTCCACGTCCTCGGTTATGCTGTCGACCACCACGACCCCTGTTGGGAAAAACTCGAAAACGACGTGATGGAACAGATGCTGTCCGGGTCTGTCGCGCGCATGGACAAGGTCGCGGCACTGGGGATTGTCGTGGACCGCGACAAGGTCGAGGCCAAGTCGCGGGACGGGGTGATCATCCCCGAACTTATCGTCGAAGTCGCGCTTGCCGATCCGAAAAACGACGGCAACCCCATTCTCAAACCGTACCGCAAGGGCGGGGCGCGGAGCGACAACCCCCAGGTGAATTTCTACTGGGACTATTGCTCCCACGGTAAACCAGCCCATGTGCCGACCCAGTACATGACCACCGCCGAAGCGGTCGGGATGATTCGCGCCACCGGCGGCGTGCCGGTGCTGGCCCATCCAGGCCCGACGCTGAAGAAGGGGGCGGACAGTCTCCCCGACCTGGTGGAGCAGGGGATAGCCGGGGTCGAGGCATTCAGCAGCTACCATTCGCCCGAACAGTGCGCCGCCTGGCACAAGGCGGCGGTGGCCAATGGCTTGTTCGTCACCTGCGGCAGCGACTTTCACGGCAAAACCAAGCCGGCCATCCGCATGGGCGGCCACGGCGCGTCCCGTGACGACGAGGTTGCCGCAATTCAGGCGCTCGGCGCGGCCGCGGGGCTGGAGTTGCCGCCCGTTCAGTAGAGCGGTCGCCCGATATGCCTGTTTTTATCATTGAAGACAACACCTGAAACGAGGGGACTTTATGGCGCGTTTATTCCTTATCCTGGCCGGACTGTTCTGCGCCATAACTGCGGGCATGATGATTATGCACCGCAATAACCCGAACATGGAGCCGGCCGGCATCCTGGCCGAAAGCTTCTACTACACGGCGATTGTTTTCGCCGTCTACCACCTTTACACCAAAGCCCGCCGGAACCGCGAGGGCTGAAGCAGAACGTAGACACTATGGAACCAGGCAGCATCCCTTCCATCCCGCCGCGGCGGAATCCGTCCGGACAGCCGTATCCGCTCGTGGTGCGGCAGGAAGACGGCTTTACCATCACGGTCAAGGACGACGGCTACGACTACCTTGGCCTGTACCGGCGCATCCTCCGGGGCGAAGCCGCCACGACGACCCTTCTCTACGACGACGCCGAACACTATGTCCACCGGGTGGAGGCGGACGGCCGCTCGTTCGTCTTCAAGCGCTTTGGCGAAATGGACGGCAAAATCGACACGAGGGTGTGGCGGTATGCGGCGGGACCGTTCTACTCGCACCTTATGCGGATGGTGAACCGGGCCGTCGCAAACGGCTGCGACGTCGTGCAGGACATCTACCTCGTGGCCGAAAAGATGCGGGGCCGGTTGTCGCACGATAATTATATCCTCTTTGAATTCATCCCTGGCACGTCGATGGACCGGTTGGCCGATTTCGACGCTCACCACGACGCTGTCGCCGAAGCCTTTACCGAACTGCACCGCCACGGCCTGGCGCTCGGCCACTGCAAACCGGGCAACCTGGTCCTGAGCGAAGACGGCAGGGTGAAAATCATCGACCTCTCGGCCCGCGGCACCCAATGGATGGGGCGCGGCAAAGACGCGGTCAAGGCGAAGCGGTTGTGGAACATTCATCTGCCGCGCACACGGCTGGTGGACGCGCTCGCCAGGCTTTACGCGGCGGCGCAGTTGGACGTGACGCGTCTGAGGCGGGCGGTCAAGGCCGGGTTGCGGCTTAAGGAATACCACTAACGGCATAGCCAGGCAGAGTTCCAGAACCCACGCACGAGGGTTGCGGATTTTTACGGCGTATGATAGAGTGTCCCGGTTATCGATGGTGGTCCGCAGGCGTTGCGGCGCCAGGTTGTCGCTGTATCCGGCCGGTAAGTACCCAAATAAAAAATGACACCTAATGTCCGATAATACATCTTATGGTGCGTTCGCGATCTCGCGCTTTGGCGGACGCGGGTTTCCTTTATTCCGGGGTTATGGGGAGAATGTATGGAACAACTAATGAACTGGCTTGACACCCTCAACAACGCCATTTGGGGCCTCCCGATGATCGTTCTGTTGATGGGCACGGGGTTGCTCCTCACCGTCAGGCTGAATGTCCTGCAGATCACCAAGCTGCCAATGGCCCTTAAACTCATCTTTACCGCACCCAATGAAGGCGAAGGCGACGTCTCCTCGTTCAAGTCGCTCTGTACCGCCTTGGCCGCCACCATCGGCACCGGCAACATCGTCGGCGTCGCCACCGCCATCGCCGCCGGCGGCCCGGGCGCGCTGTTCTGGATGTGGGTTGCGGCGTTCCTGGGCATCGCCACCAAGTATGCCGAGGGCCTCCTGTCCATCAAGTTCCGCGTCGTCGACCCCCGGGGCGAAATGTCCGGCGGCCCGATGCGCTATATCGAAATGGGCATGGGCGACAAATGGCTCTGGCTCGCCAAGTTGTTTGCCTTCTTCGGCGCAGCCGCCGGCATTATGGGCATTGGCACCACCACCCAGGCCAATTCCATCAAGGACGCGATGCAGGGTTCGTTCGGGGTCGACCCGGTGTGGACCAGCGGCATCCTGGCGCTTATCGTCGCCATGGTCGTGCTGGGCGGGCTCAGGTCCATCGCCTCCGTCGCCGCCGCCGTCGTGCCGTTCATGTCTGTGGTGTATTTCATCTTCGGCCTGGGCATCATGCTGATGCACTGGACGCAAATCCCTGCCGTGTTTGATCTTATCATTCACTCGGCCTTCAACGGCCATGCCGTCGCCGGCGGTTTCGGCGGCGCGCTGTTCGCAAGCGCTATCCGGAGCGGCGTCGCCCGGGGCATTTTCTCGAACGAAGCCGGTCTCGGTTCCGCCCCTATCGCGTCCGCTGCCGCCACCACCAAGTGGCCGGCCGAACAGGGCCTTATCTCCATGACCGGCACTTTTCTGGATACCATGGCGGTGTGCTCGATTACCGGGCTGTCCATAATCCTCAGCGGCGCGTGGACCGGCGAAGCCAAGGGCGCCCTGATGACCCAGTTGGCGTGGTCGACCGTGTATCCTCTCTCAGGCACGTATGTTATGACGGTGTGTCTGGTGCTCTTCGCCTTTACGACCATTCTTGGCTGGGCGTACTATGGCGAGCGCTGTATTTCGTACCTGCTTGGCACCAAGGCGACCCTGCCCTATCGCATCGCCTATGTCATCGTCGTCGGCATCGGCCCGTTCCTGCCGCTTTCCTTTGTCTGGACGCTCGCCGATATTACCAACGGGTTGATGGCGTTCCCCAACCTTGTGGCGCTGGTGGGGTTGTCGGGCGTGGTGGTTGCGGAAACGAAGCTGTACTTTGCGCATCTGGCGGCGATGAAAGAGCGCGACAAATAAGCCTGCGAATCGGCAACGATGGTATCATCAATGAACAACCCCGATGCGGAATGGATCATCGGGGTTGAATTTTTTGTGGATTTTCGTCAACTTTTACCCGATACTGCAATTATCGGACTATTATTATTGGACGCGACAGCGATAACAGGAAGAGTATGGAGAGTGGGATGGGGATGAATAGACGGATTTTCTGGATTTTTGCATTCACCGCGGCGGTTATGGTCGGGTCCGCCAGTGCGGTGGAAATGAGCACTGCGGCTGGACGCTTTCGTTCCACAGCCGAAGACACCAACAACGGGCAGCTTGGGACGACGGTCACCATAAAATCGAACAGCCTGGTCCAGGCTTTCAATGGGCAGGATGGCGGCTATACCGTCAATGCCGGCCACACTCTACAGGGCGACGCCGACAGCAAACTTACTGTCCTCGGATACTCAAACTTTACAGGGACGCTGACTATCGAGAACGGCGGGACGCTTGACACCGAGGGCAAGATGAGCGTCACCAGTGGCGGCTATCTGGACAAGCGGGTCTATCGTTAATAAGGGCGGCATTTTTAAGGGAATGTATTTTGGCGAAGGCAGCCATTATGATCATGGGGCCACAGCATCATTTATCAATGAATCAAACGGCTTCATCAGTATAGCGAGCACTATGGATGAAGCCGGATACAAAACCCTACTTGAATTCATTGTCAACAACGGGACGATTCAGCTCTACGGTGTTACACCGACCGACGCGCCCGGCGCCGCCGGCCTGCAGGCCATCTCCATAGCCGGCAACGGCACCGGCACTATTGAAGTGTATTCAGCCAATTCACTACCGACTTTAACGCTGGCACAAACAAACTCATGGTCGCCAGTGCGGGCAGGACCGATGGCGTTCAGACCCTAAAGGCCAATACGGTCATCTTCAATTCGTTTAGTACCATCCAGGTCGGCCTGCAGAGTCCGACCCAGGTCAGCACCATCAATGTCACCGGCGATGTGGAAATATCCGGCGGTACGCGGATCGGCCTGACCGCCGACCTGAAAACCGTTTTGACGTCGAGCGGCAATCCGCAGTCCCTGGGCGCGTTCCTCACCGCTACCGGCAACTGGAATATCGACTGGTACGATGAAGCGACCAACCTCTACGAAGTCGATACCTTCATCGGCACCGTTATGGTGGAAAAGAACGGCAGCGGGCTTTTCTTCAGCAATTTTGATTCAAGCCTGACCAGCGGCGACTTCGTCGCCGATTATTGGCAAGCGATCGGCGTCGACGTCACCGGCTTTCTCCGGAACAGCGCCCTTGCCCCGGTCGGCACCGCCATCGCGAACACATTCGACCGAGCGGCATTGTCCGGCGGCGCGCTCGATAATTACGACACCCTGTCCACGCTGGTCGGGCTGGGCGACGACGACCATGGCTTCACCGCCGCCATGGCGGAAAGCGCGATGTCCTCGTTCAGCGGCCTGTCCTTCACCAACGCGGTCGGCGTTTCCGCCGGCGTCGCGACAGGCGGCATGACCACTGTGAACGCCCGCATGGCCGGCTTGCGGATGGAAGCGATGGCCTCCGCCGACACGCCGTTCGCCGCCGGGTCCGCCCTCGCCTCCCCGGTCATCGGCCGCACCCCCACAGCCGCCAACCGCTTCTGGGTCAGCGGGTTCGGTTCGTGGCAGGACTACGATACCAAGGACGGCATCCCCGGCTATAAGTACACCTCCGGCGGCATGATGACCGGCTACGACCGCTGGTTCGGGCCGGTGGCGGTGGGCGCGGCCTTCGGCTACAACCACGGCTCGTTCAAGGACAAGGCTGCGTTGTCGAACAATTCGGACATCGACAACTACCAGGTCAGCCTCTATGCGACCTACAACCACGCGAGCGGCTTTTTCGGCTCCGTCATCGGCAGCTATATGTATTCCGACTACGACATGAAGAAATACCGGGCCGACATCGCGGGCGGTGCGTCGGTTCTGGGATGGGAACGCTCCGATTACCACGCCGACACCTGGATGATTGGCACCCAGGTCGGCAAGGACTTCTGCCTCACCCCGCGCGTGACCCTGACGCCGAGGGTGGGCCTGTATTACCAGAACGTGCGGTCGAGTTCGGTCGGGGCCGAGTTCAGCCCCGACGGCGGCGGCGCGGTCAGCACCCTGGATGTCGGCCGGGTCAAGAGCCGCTCGCTGTCGCTCCCCATCGACCTGTCGGCCCGCTTTGAAGTCTTGAATACCGACTGCCAGAGCCTCTCCCTGACGACCAACGTCGGCTATGCCTACGAGTTCCGCAACAAAGGCGCAACCGGCGCGCTCGGCCTTGGCGGGCTGGGCGGCGCACCGCGCATCGACTTCAAGGGCCGCAAGCCGGGCCGCAGCACCTGGAACGCGGGCGCGGGCGTCCAGTATGCGTACAAGAACCTCGAGTTCGGCGCGAAATACGATTACTACTCGAAGTCGAAGTACGATGCGCACCAGGTGATGGGGACGGTTGGGGTGAATTTTTAAGGGTTTGTTGTAAACCGAGAACGTCCCCTCCTCCCCCATCGTCACCCCGGCGTGCGGACGTCCATCAGCGCGGTAAGCGGGCGGTTTGGCCGGGGTCCTCGGGGATTGGCAGTGATGGCGCCAGACTCACGCGGTTGAATCCCGAAGCAAATGCCGGTGGCGTGGACCCCGGCCGAACCGCCCGTTCTTTGCCCGGTTGGAGGTCCAGACGCCGGGGTGACGGATAGGGTAAGTTGGAATGTGAATTGAGCAAATGCCCCCACCGGCCCGTCCCGCGACGGGCCGGTCCCTTTTTGACCAAACCCCCGGCGACTTTTATCCGATAAAAGAAAGGAGACCCATTTCCCAGGAGACGCTATGAAACGAGCCGCCTTGGCCGGAGTGCGCATTACCCACGGACCGTCGGACTGGCAGGTGCTGCAACGCCGCCTCGACAACACCGTCGACATCCCCCTGGGCGGAACATGGCTGGACCCGTCCGACCGGATGGCGGCGGTCGAAGTGCGGGTCGTTGACGAGCAGTTCCAGCGCCCGCCGGCCGAACACCTCGACTGGCACGGCGCGGACACCAGCCCCGACCGCACCTGGCGGCACGTCCTCGAAGGCGTCCCCGCCGGCGGACCTTACTGCCTCGAGACGCGCCTCCGCATGGAGGGTGACGCCTGGCGGCTCGCCGGCGATCAAATTCACCACCTCTGTGTCGGCGACTTGTGGATTATCGCCGGCGACGACAACGCCCTCGGCTTCGGCCACGGCGCGGTCGACGATCCGCCGGAATTCGGCGTCCATATGTTCAGGAAAAACGAACGCTGGTCCCTCGCGTCGCACCCGGTTCATGACGTCACCGGCCTCAGGAACGCGCGGTTCTTCTCGAGCGGCGCGCCCGGCCACTCGCCGTGGTTGACTTTCGGCAGGTTGATTCGCCGTGAGACAGGCATCCCGGTCGGGCTTATCCCGGCCGCGCAGGAAGGGACGCTCCTCGAGTCGTGGTACACCAAGAAACGGGGCATGCCCTCCCCCGCCCTCGACAACCTGCTGGCCCTTATCTGGACAGCCACCTCGCTCTACGACTTCGCCAACTTCAGCCTCCACGACGGCGGGCCGCGCTTGGTGCCGAAGCCGGAGACGCCGCCCGGCATCGTCGCCGGCTGTGTCTGGTTCGGCGGCAACGCCGACTGCCGCCGCGAAGGCGCTGCCGCGAACTACCGCCAGAACTTCAAGGAATTTATCGGTAAAATGCGGGCGGTGCTCGAAGCGCCGCATCTGCCGTTCGTCGTCTGCCAATTGAACCGGGTCATCGGCGTCGCCAAACCGGGCGAATCGGCCCTGTGGGGCCTGGTGCGGGAAGCCCAGCGCGCCGCAGCCCACGACCTCGACGCGGTTGCCGTCATCCCCACCCTCGACGCCGGGCTGTCGGACGGCATCCACATTTCGGCCATCGGCAATACCGTCATCGGCGAGCGCGCCGCCCGGGCCGCCCTCGGGCTGGTTTATGGAAAATCGTCGCCGTGGAAGACGCCCGATTTCCACGACGCCTGGTTCCCCGAAGGCAAGCGTACCGTGGTCATCCTCGAATTCGCCAACGTCTCGGGCGAGTTGCGGCCCGTGGCTGGAGAAATTTCCTCCCTCGCCATCGGCGACGCGGACGGCGGCGCGGCGATCCGCAAGGTCAAGCAGATCGGCCCGAACCGCATCCAGGCAGACATTATCCGCGAATTGGGCACAGGCGCAGTGGTCAGCTTCTGTGCCGGACACAACCCGCTGCTGGCGTTTGTGGACGACAACAACTGCCCTCCCCTGGCCTTCGCGAACATCGCGATCCGGGACGAAATGGGCGAATAATGTATACAGCGGGTATACCGCGAAATTCTTATCGACAGCCACACGGAACGCCGAAACGGCGGGTAGGATCCGGGAGACGCAATGCTGGAGGTTAAGCCATTTTCTGGAAAAGACAGGCGTTTTCTGGAACTGTTGCACCGGGCGGACGAGGTGGACGAACAGACGCTCCGCCAGGCCGCAGGGGTTATCGAAACGGTTCGGTCCGAGGGGTCGGAAGGGCTGCTCCGTTGCGTGCGGGAGTATGATTCGGCCCAGGTCACCCTGGGCGGCCTGCGCGTCAGCGAGGCAATCGTCAATGCCGCCCGGACCGAGGTTTCGGAAGGGTTCCTGACCTCGATTTCCCTCGCCCGAGTCAACGCGCGCAAGTTCCATGAATACCAGCGCCGCCGCGGCTATGTCCACGACGACGAAGGCGTCCGCCTGTCGCGGCAGGTCCGCGCCCTCGGGCGGGTCGGCATCTGTTGCGGCGACTCGTTTGCCGCGCTGCTGCTGCACGCCGTGCCGGCGCAGATCGCCGGCGTCGATACGCTCGCCGTCGCCGCGTCGCCCCGGGAGGACGGCACCATCGACCCGCGCATCCTCGCCACCGCCAAAATCCTCGGTATCGACGAGGTCTACGCCATGTCCGGCGCACAAGCGGTCGCCGCCTTCGCCTTTGGCGCAGGTCCGGTTCGGGCGGTGGACAAGGTGGTCGGTCCGGGCGGTGCGATGGCCCGGGCGGCCAAGCTGCTCCTGTCGGGCCGTATCGGCGTCGACGGCGCGACCGGCCGGGGCGAACTGATGGTCGTCGCCGACGACAGCGCCAACGCGAAGTTTATCGCCACCGATCTCCTGGCCCAATCGGAATGGTGCGACGACGGCGGCCTGTGCGTCTTGGCGACGTCGGACCGGATGCTGGCGCAGGCGGTGCGCATCGAGCTGGACCGGCTTGCCGAACTGCTGCCGAACGGCGACCGAATCCGGGCCACGCTGAAGCGCTGCGGCGCGATTTACGCATTCCCCGACTTGTACAAGGCGGTCTCGGCGGCGAACGAACTCGCTCCCGCGCGCCTGAACCTCGTCACCCGCGACAACCAGGAATATCTCTCGGAAGTCATGACCGCCGGCGCCGTTTTCCTCGGCCCCTGGTCGGCCGACGTCGCGGGCGGGTATTTCTCCGGAGCCAACCCGTACCTGCGGACCGGCGGCGCGTCCGCCCATGCAGGCGGTCTGGGGGTGGACGATTTTGTCCGGGAGATGACGGTGGTGGAATACGGCCCCGACCGCTTTCTCAAGACCGGCCGGCATATGGCTGCGCTGGCCGAAGAGGAACGGCTGCCGGCCCACGCCGAAGCGGTGCGCGAAAGGCTGGAATTATTAATGCTGACAGTAGATTAGTATGAGGTACTCCAGGCCGTGTGGTACGCTGGAGGGAAAAACCGCCTGAAAAGGATGGAATCGTATGCCTGGATGGATGGGAATTCGCGGCCTCGAGCCGAAAAACCCGCACGACATGGAGCGCCAGCGGCGCGAAGACCACCGCGGCGCCTTCACGAGCGAAGCCGAGCGCCGTTCCCACGAAAAGGTGCGTGAGATCCTCAAGGGCCAGGGCGGCGACATGTCCGCCTACACCGGCACAGTCAAATCGGAACACCGCAGCGACTGCGACAAGATTGCCGACCTGCCGGTAACCGAGATTATGTCCGGCCGGGTGGCGGTGCTGTCCTTCGACGACACGCTTCTGACCGTCCAGGGAATCTTCGACCGGGTGCGGTTCCACCACCTGCCGGTCGTCGACGAAAACGGCTACGTCATCGGCATCCTTTCGGATCGCGACTTCCTGCGCATGGTTAGCCCCTTCTTCGGCACCATCAACGAGCAGAACCGCGACAAGGAGATTATGTCCAGGCGCGTCGGCCTGATCATGACCAGGAATCCCATCTGCGCCATCATCAAGGAAACGATCCTCGACGCGGTCCGGATCATGATCAGCCGGAAAATATCCTGCCTGCCCATCGTCGAACCGGGGACGACCTGCCTCCTCGGCATTATCACCTGGAAGGACGTCGTGCGCGCCTTTTGCCCGCGCGCCTTTGCGAATCCCCGCGACAGCAGCCGTCTACGGAGCGGCGTCGAGGTCAATCCCGAAACGAGCGAGGGCGAACGGCTCCGTGCCAAGGAGGCGGAAAGCGCCCGTTTGATGGCGCGGCCGCAGGAAGCCTCCGTTGGGACGGACGACGCCTCCGCCGGCGGTTCGCGCGAGGAAGGAGGGTCTGCGTCCGAAGCCGGTGAGCCGCCGCGACGTCGCGACGATGAAGACACCCGTATCGTCCGTCCCGGCCCGACGCCAAAGATTGCGGCGCAGGAAAAACTCCGCCCCCGCAACAGCGCCGGGCGTGCCGGCAGCGATCTCGCGGCGAAGCAACGGGCGCGGATGCGGGAGCAACTGGCTGATTCGCGTCAGCGGTCGCCCACATCGGAAAGCGCCCGCTTTATCATTGAACCAGACGACGACAACGCCTGAGGCGTGGGCGTCACGCGTTGCATCGCGCGGTTTTTTTGCTATACTGGAGTGACGAAATCGGCGGCCGCCGCGGCCGCCGCCTTTTTATGACCGCTGTCACCGTATCGCTTGTCGAGGATAGTCATGCACACCGCCACCCTGCTCTGCTCCTGTACCGACCGTACCGGCATCGTCGCCGCCCTCACCACCTTTGTCGCCGAGTACGGCGGCAACATCATCGACCTCGACCAGCACACCGACAACGACAGCCATCATTTCTTCATGCGGCTGGTATGGGACATGTCGTCGTCCGCGTTGTCTCGCGAGGACATCCCCGGCGCGGTGGCGCTGGTCGCGAAGAAGTTCGTCGACATGCGCTGGAACCTGTCCTTCGGCACCCCGAAGCCTCGGGTGGCCATCATGGCCTCGACCGCCCCGCACTGCCTCGCCGACCTGCTCCTCCGCCACCAGATGGGGGAATTGAACGGCGAAATGGCCATGGTCATCGCCAACCACGACGATCTGCGCGAACTGAGTGAGCATTTTCGCGTGCCGTTCCACTCTATCCCCATCACCAAGGACAACAAGGCCGAGGCCGAGGCGGAGCAGCTTCGCCTGCTCGAGGAAAACGACATCGACCTGGTGGTGCTGGCCCGTTATATGCAGATACTCAGCCCCGCGTTCGTGAGCGCGTGGGAAGGGAAGATCATCAACATCCACCACTCCTTCCTGCCCGCGTTCGTGGGGGCCAGGCCCTACCACCAGGCCAAGGCGCGGGGGGTGAAGATCATCGGCGCGACAGCCCACTACGTCACCGCCGAATTGGACCAGGGGCCGATCATCGTGCAGGACGTGACAGACGTCAGCCACCGCGACGAGGTCGAGGACCTGATTCGCAAGGGCCGCGATATCGAGCGGCAGGTGCTGGGGACGGCGGTGCGGCTGCATCTGGAACGGCGGGTGCTGGTGAGCGGGAACAGGACGATAGTGTTTTAATGAACAATTAACAATGAATAATGAACAATGGACGACACCCACAATCTTCGCTCGGCTTTCCCCACGCAATCTACCGGACCGGGTGAGAAAATTGTTCATTGTCAATTGTTCATTATTCTACGCACGCGGATGAAAATTACTATACGCCTGCACCAGATGCGGCCGGTGGACATGGGTATACAGTTCGGTGGTGCTGAGGTTGGCGTGGCCAAGGAACATCTGTACGGCGCGGAGGTTTGCCCCGCCCTCCAGCATATGGGTGGCGAACGAGTGGCGCAGCAGGTGCGGGTAGACGTTCTTCTCGATGCCGGCCTTGACGGCGGCGGCCTTGACAACGCGGAACACGCTCTGGCGGACCAGCCGTTTCCCGGTGCGGGAAATAAACAGCCATAGCGGAATCTCACCCCGGTTCCGCAGGCCGAGGATGGTCCTGGGGCCGTTCAGATACCGGGTAATCGCCTGGATGGCCGGCTTGCCGAGCGGGGTCATGCGTTCTTTCGAGCCCTTGCCGAACAGGCGCACGGTGCGCTCGTCCAGGTCGATGTCGGAAACCTTCATGTTGCACACCTCGCTGACGCGCGCGCCGGTGGCGTAGAAGATCTCCAGGATGGCGCGGTTGCGGATGGACTGGAGGTCGTCCTCGTTTTCCGCTTCCAGCAGGTTGGTGACTTCGCGCGGCGACAGGTCGTGGGGAAGGTGACGCCACACCTTTGGACAGTCATTGTATTGGGCCGGGTCGTGGTCGAGAATCCGTTCGCTGTGGCAAAACCGGAAAAAGCAGCGCAGGCTGACGAACATCCGCGCGCGCGTGGATGGGTTGAGGTCGCGGTCGGCGAGCCAGCCGACATAGGCCGAGATGTCCTTGCCGGTGACCGTCTCCAGCGTCCGCTTGTTTTCCAGGAACGCCATGAATGCGCGCAGGTCGCGATCGTAGGACTGGAGCGTGTTCCGCGACAAGCCGCACTCCACCCGTGAATACTCGAGGAAGAGGACAACCGCGCTGGCGAAACACGGTTTGGTTATTTCAGGATACAAGGTTGCTGCCATACTCGCGCTTTTTCTCCGTTTCTAGGATTCGGTGCCAAGGGTAACCGGTGGTGTTTCCACCTGTTACTTACCGTTTGGAGGCCCTGCCCATTCAGCTTTTCCAGGTGCGGCGACCGAAATGATTAATCCAGGATGTAATGGTCCGTCCGCTATTAATTTATAGACAATGTAGTAATCCATTCCGGCCGAATTTTTGTGCGAAAACACAAAAAAAGGGCGTCTGCGAACTCCGTGCGGCTATCTTGCTTCGATACGAGCGCGTTCGGCACGCGCTTCTGGGGAGGGTTTTTTCGGCCAGTGTCCGCGCCGACGGTCGTTGCTGCGGATCTCTCAACCTCCCGGAATAAGTTGACGGCGTCCACGGCTATTCTCCTTGACAGGGGGAATGGTCTGGGGTATTATTTTTCTCTTCCACGCCTGCAATGGACTCTTGCAGGTGGTCTGGCTATTGTGTTATCCGGACCGGTGCCTGCGGCAAGAGAAAGCCTTATGGCAAAAGACGGCAGAAAACTGGAGTTGTACGAGATTTTGGCGGCCAAGCGCGCCAAGGGCAAAGCGCCCCTGGGCAACGATGCAAAGCCGGCCAAACAGGCCAACTCCCTCGAACCCGAACCGGAAATAACCGACGCGCCCGGCATCATCATTGACGACGCGGTCAGGCCGGAGATTGATTTCGCCCCGCCCGAGCCGGCGGCGTCTCGGCCCGAACGGGAGACGGTCAACCAGCCGCCGCCCCAGGCGCAGGCGCGGCCAGCCCCCGCTTTCCGGCGTGAGCCTGAACCGGTCGGGAGCGATTTCAAGGAGGCGCGGGAAGCCAAGCCGGCCAAGCGCGAACGGCCGGCACCGCCGCCGGAGTTTATCGAGCCCGCGCCCGAACCGCGCCCGAAGTCGCCGCGCGAAGTGGTGTTTGCGCTCGATACGGCGCTGATTTGCTTTACCATCGTGCTGGCATTGGTGGGGAGCACGTATTTTATCGGGTACAAGCGCGGTCAGGAAGAGCGCCCTGCCGGCCTTGCCGGGGTGTCGGAAATCGAAATCGCCGACCCGAACCGGCTCAGCATCCGCGACCTGACGCCGCCGCCTCGGGCCGCCTTCCGGCCGCCGGAGACGGATTTTACCCTGATCATCCGCAAGGAACCGGCGACGGACGACCTGCCTGAACGGCTGGAACTCGAACTCGCCGAAGCGCTTGCCCGGGGCAGGCGCGAGGCGGGGCGGGATTTTCCCGGCTTTATCTTCCGGACCGGGGGCAATGATCCGCACTTTATCCTGGCCGTCGGCCTGGGACAGAGCGCCAACGACGCAGAACTGAGTCGTTTGCTGCAGGTATACAATGTGATGGAAGGGGTGACTCTCTCGCGCCAGCCCAGGCCGTATCTGGGTTGCCGGATAGCCCCGATTCGCGAGTTGGGTACGCCGGTGTATTGACGGGTCCGCCCCGCCCGCCGGTCCATGAGGATTTGATGAAGCCGATTCCCGATTGCGTCCCGGACGCGTTAGCCATGATTATCGCCACCGCCCGCGCGGTGTCTGACGATGATTTTATCCACGAAAAGGTGCTCCTCAAGGTCATGGGAGCCCTGGCGGAAGAGGGCGAACTTGATATGCACCCGGCCGACATCTACCTGCAAAGTTGGGAAATCGCCTGCCGCGCCCTGGGCGTGCGCGATCCCTACGAAAACGAGAAGGCCAGGAGCGACAAAACCGCCCTCGGCGTGCTCCGCTATCTTCAGGAACTGAATCCGCCGCTGGACGGCGAATCGCTGTACCTTGGATTGCGAATCGCCCTTGCCGCCAACATGCTGGATTTCACCGGCCTTGGCCGCGGCGACATCCAGGAGCGCATTGTTGACTTGCTCCACGAAACGCCGGCCCACGACGACACGCAGGCCCTGATTTCGGCTATCGAGAAGACGAGTTCGGTGATGCTGGTCGCCAGCCGCGCCGGAGAGATTGTCCTCGACCGGCCCCTGGTCGAAGCGCTGGTCTCGCGGGGTAAAAAAGTCTATCTTGCCGTGGCGGCAAAGCCGGTCTTCGTCATGGCGACCGAGAAGGACGTCGAAACGGCCGCCCTCCCCGAGGAGGTGAAGGTCGTCAACCCCGGGACCGCCATGTATGGACTGGTGCCGGAACGGGCGTCCAGCGAATTCCGCTCCTTGTTGGCTGAAGCCGGCGTGGTTATCGTCAAGGGGGCGACCCACTTTGCCACCATGACGGCGGGGCGCGACCTGTTTTTCATTCTGCGCGCCCGCGAGCCGGAAATCGCGACGCGGCTGGATATTCCCCTGAACGCCGGGGCCATTGTCATGATTCCCGCGTCGGGGGACAAATAGGTTTGAACCATTATCGTTGTGTGACGTTGTTTTATTTTGAGGAGGTTTTTTCGCCGTGAGCATCCATTCATCTTTCCGTTCTGGTGGCGCCGCCGCCAAGCACCGCAATGTCCTCACCCGCTTGGAGCGGCTCGAAAAGCTCGAAGCCGCCGAGCGCTGGACCGACGGCGACGGCCTGTTCGGCCTGCCCAAGGTGCGTTCGATCAAGGTCGCCATGAAGAAGAAGAAAAAGAAAACCGACGACGACGACAAGAAGTAAACCCCATGGTCCCGTCGTCCACAGCAGTGCGTGCGTCACACCCTGGCACGGAGCCATCCGTGCCTTTTGGTGTGGCGTTGTATACCGGCCGCCTGGCCACATAAAGGACTGTCATGAGAAATCTCGCCCAACGCGTGGCGAACACCGAGGCTTCGGGCATCCGCAGAATCTTCGATCTCGCCGCCAATCTCGCCAACCCGGTCGACCTGTCCATCGGACAGCCCGACTTCGACGTGCCGGATCCGCTGAAGGAAAAGGCCGCCGAAGCCATGCGCGCCGGCAAGAACGCCTATACGCCCACCCAGGGCGGCCGCGAACTTCGCTCCAAACTGCTGGCCGGGCCGTTCAAGGGCTATGGCGAATCGCAGTTGCTGGTCACGGGCGCGGTTTCCGGCGGCTTGCTCCTGTCGTATATGGCGCTCCTGAACGCGGGCGACGAGATTCTCATCCCCGACCCGTATTTCGTCATGTACAAGCAGCTCGCGTACATGCTCGACGCCGTTCCGGTGGTGTACGACACCTATCCCGAATGGCGGCTCGATGCCGCCAAAATCGACGCCCTGGTGACGCCCCGGACCAAGGCCATCGTCCTCGGTTCGCCGTCCAATCCCACCGGGGTCGTCTACTCGGGAGCCGAATTGCGCGCGCTGGCCGAGGTCGTCAAGAAACACGACCTTATCGTCATCGCCGACGACATCTACGAGTTCTACTGCTACGACGGGCCGCTGGCGCGGATTCGCGACTTCTGCCCCGAGCACACCCTGTCCTTGGGCGGCTTTTCCAAAAGCCATGCCATGACCGGCTGGCGCGTCGGCTGGGCTGTCGGGCCCGAAGCGCTTATTCAGGCCATGACCAAATTCCAGCAGTTCAGTTTTGTCTGCGCCCCCACGCCCCTGCAGATTGCGGCGGCGGCGGCAATCGACTTCGACATGTCGGACGCCATCGCGACCTATAAGGTGAAGCGGGACATCGTCTACCAGGGTCTGGTCGACGCCGGCTACGACCTCGTCAAGCCGGGCGGCGCGTTTTACATCTTCGCCAAGACCCCGTGGGGCACCGGCACCGAATTTGTCGAAGAATGCATCCGGAACAACCTGCTGGTCATCCCGGGCGGCTGCTTCTCCGACCGCGACACCCATTTCCGTATCGCCTACTGCAATACGGACGACGTCCTCCGGCAGGGCGTCGACATACTCGCCTCCCTGAAAAACAAGAGATAGGAATCCATCATGGCAGAAGGCACTATGCAGAAAATCGTCGGCCTCGCCAAGCGCCGCGGCTTTATCTTCCAGTCGTCGGAAATATACGGCGGCCTCAAGGCCTGCTATGATTACGGTCCGCTCGGCGTTGAACTGAAAAGGAACGTCAAGGACGCCTGGTGGGACGACATGGTCCACCGCCGCTCCGATGTCGTCGGCCTCGACTGCTCCATCATCATGCACCCGGACGTGTGGAAGGCCTCCGGCCACCTCGCCGGCTTTTCCGATCCGCTTGTCGACTGCCGCAACTGCAAGGAACGCTTCCGCGCCGACAAGGCGCCGCGCGCCGAACCCGGTTCCGTCACCATCTACCGGGAAAACGGCCGCAAGGACGGCAAAAAGCTGGAAGGCGTCGTCCCGCCCCAGGGCTATGTCTGCCCCGTGTGCGGTTCGGGCGACCTTTCGGACGAGCGCCAGTTCAATTTGATGTTCCGCACCTCCCTCGGCCCTGTCGACCCGATGCAGGAGATCGTCAACGCCATCGACGACCTGGCGGGGATGGACACCCAGGCCAGGCGCGAAAAACTCGCGTCCATCATCGGCCAGTCCGCCGTCTACCTCCGTCCCGAGACGGCCCAGGGCATGTTCGTGAACTTTCTGAACGTCCTGAATTCCGGCCGGGTCAAGCCGCCCTTCGGCGTCGCCCAGGTCGGGAAGTCGTACCGGAACGAAATCACCACCTCCAACCTCACCTTCCGCACCTGCGAGTTCGAGCAGATGGAGATGGAGTATTTTGTCGAACCCGGCACCGACGAGGAATGGTACGAATACTGGTCCCAGTTCCGCTTCAACTGGTACAAGTCCCTTGGCATGCGCCCGGAGCGGCTGCGGCTTCGCCCGCACGAAGAGTGCGAACTGGCCCACTACGCCAAGGCATGCGTCGACGTCGAGTACTTCTATCCCTTCGAAAACCCCGAAGGCGAAGGCGAATGGGGCGAACTGGAAGGCATTGCCAACCGGACCGACTACGACCTGAAGAAACACTCCGAGTACTCGGGCAAGGAACTGTCGTATTTCGAGACAGAGTCGAAAAAGCGCTACACCCCCTACGTCATCGAGCCGGCCGCCGGCGCGGACCGCGCCACCCTGGCGTTCCTCTGCGACGCCTACGACGAGGAGGTGGTGGACAAGGAAAAGAACGACGTCCGCACCGTGCTCCGCTTCCACCCGCGCCTTGCCCCGATCAAGGTCGCCGTCTTCCCGCTGGTGAAGAAGGACGGCATGCCCGAACTCGCGCGCGGGGTGATGGACGAACTTCTCGGCGAAGGCATCAACTCGTTTTACGACGAGTCCGGCGCCATCGGTCGGCGCTACCGCCGCATGGACGAGGTCGGCACGCCCTGGTGCGTGACCGTCGACAACGAGACGCTCGAAAACGGATCGGTCACCGTCCGGGAACGGGATTCCATGCAGCAGGCGCGAATTCCGCGTGAAGGCATTGGCGAATATTTCAGGAATCGTTTGAAAACATCGCGCGGCTAGGGTATATTTGACGAGAGTATTGTGAACCGTGGTTTCTTTCAGAGGAGAAGGTTGATGGAGTACAAGGTCCGCTACGTGAAGAAGCAGAAAGCCCAAAAGGCCAAGAACCGCCGCGAAGCCGGCTTCGTCCGGGTCAAGGTGCGCGGCCGCAAGCGCTGGGTCAAAGGCCCCGCCGCCGTTGCCGCCGAAAAGAAGGAAGAACAACAGTAGAATGCGTCCCGTTGCGCCACCGCCTGTCGGGGTGGCGCACGTTATTTACACAAGAGACTTGCCATAACAGCTTCGGGGTGTGGGGATCGTTCCTCCATTGGGCGCGTTCACCCTGTCGCATCAGGAGAATACATGGCCAAGGACGCGAAGGTATCAATGGAGCGGTTTCAGGTTTACGAGAACGTCCTCAAGTTGACGCCGCGTTTCGACCCCCGTTACCAGTCACGCGCGGCCACGGAAATGATGACCATCATCTCCAGCCTCGCCGCCGAAAGCGCGGAACCGGAGGTCGTCCTCGACATTTCCGACGCCAACGCGCTGCCAAGCATGATGATCGGCATGCTCTGCGAAGCCAGGACGTTGACCGACAAGGCCGGCAAGAAGTTGAAAATCCGCCTCAAGACCGCCACCTACAACCGGTTGCAGTCCCTGGGCCTGGCCGGGGTCTTTTCGTCGGCGCCCCGCGCCGACGGGATGTCGGACGATCTGGAACTGGTTCCCGACGCAACCGTGCCGGAACCGGATTGACCCGCCCTGTCGGACGGAACGATTGTCACGCACTTCGGCTTTGTGGAGCCGCCATAAACGCCGTTAGAAAGATTCGTCATGTCACTTGATGCCATTACCCCCGAAAACGATACCGTCAACCTCGACAACCTGTATCGGCAGGAAACCTACACCGACATGGGCTTCGGCACCATCCAGGTGTTGCGGCCCGTCACCGCCGACGGCGCGGACGATCCGAAGCGCACGCCGGTGTTTTTGGGCACCGCCCAGATCATGACCCCGCACGGCCCGATTCCCGTCCAGGCCGATATCAAGGCCGATACCCTGCGCGCCGCCTGCATCGCCTTTCCCGACGCTATCAAGGAAGCCGTCAACGACCTCCTCGAGCAGGCCAAGGCGTTCGAACGTGAACGCCAGGGCGGTATCGTCATCCCGCGCGGTGGCAAACTCGAACTGCCGTAACTGCGCCGCATTATTTCCGGCGTCACCATCGCTGGCACCGGCTCGCTGGTGCCAGCGGTTTATTGATCCCTCCTGATACGGAAAGAACGGTATGCCGCTCACCGATGTCCTCGATTTTCTCGCCCTGCACAACGGCAAGCGCTTCGCCCTGGTTCCCCACGCCCGCCCGGACGGCGACGCCCTCGGCTCGGCCGTCGGCCTGGCGCGCTGCCTCATTGGACAAGGCTACAACGCCACGGTCGTCAATGCCCTGCCCCTCCCCGGTTCCCTCGACTTCATCGCCGACCCGGCGATTATCGCCTGCCACGATGAGGCCGATTGGTGGCGCGGCTACGACTGCCTTGGCGTCCTCGACTGCGGCGACGAAGACCGCGTCAGCACCATGAACCGCACCGCCCTCGGCAACCTCCCCACCTTTACTATCGACCACCACGCCACCAGCCGCGGGCTGGGCGAAGCGGTGTGGATCGATTCAGCCGCCAGTTCCACCGGCGAGATGATCGTCCGCCTGGCGGAGGTCGCGGGCTGGCCGATGGACACGCAGGCCGCCCAGGCGTTGTGGACGGCGATAGTGACAGATACGGGGCGGTTTTCGTTTGAAAACACCACCGAGGCGGCGCTGGCGGCGGCGATGCGCTGCGTCGCGGCGGGCGCTGAACCGGCCGTCGCCTCCAGCCACATCTACCAGTCGGTCAGCGTGCCGGAGCGGCGGTTGGAACTGATCGTGCTCGAGCGGATGCAGCTTCTTCACGACGGCAGGCTGGCCATTTCCTGGCTCCGGCGCGACGATTTCGCCCGGGCGGGCGCCGGCATCGAGGGAGCCAGCAACCTCATCGACATTCTCCGCGACACCAAGGGGGTGGAAGTGGCGGTTTTCTTTTACGAAACGCCCACCGACGCCAAACCGTCCGCCCCCATCAAGGTAAGCCTGCGCACGCGCGCCCCGCACAGCGCCCTCGACATCGCCGTTCCCTACGGCGGCGGCGGCCATAAGCGGGCGGCGGGGTGTTCGTTGTCCGGAAATATGGAAGAGGCGCGGGCGATGATTGTCGAGGAGGCGGGACGGTATTATTTCGGCGAAGGCAGTAGAATAGAATAGGCGGTGCTTCGACAAATCAATTCCGTCCCAGCCTCCCCCGATCGTCACCCCGGCGTGCGGACCTCCATCAGCCGGACCGCCTGTTTTCGCCCGGTTGGACGTCGTGACGCCGTGGTGACGGTGGGGGAGGTTGGCGTGCCTACTCCACCGGGACCTGCGAAAGCTTGCTGTCCATCCAGCGTTTCAGCGTGTCCATGCCCTCCTGGGTGTCCGAGTACATGCCGTTGGCGATATCGCGGATAACCGCGGCCCAGCGCTCGGAAATGTCAAAAAAGTATGGCGTGGGCGTAAAGTAGACGGTGGTGTTTTCGATGATGGAATTGAAGGTGTCGGCATAGCCGTACATGGACGCGATTCTCGTCTGGAAGGCGGGATCGTCAAAGACCGAGCGCCTGGGCGGGTTGACGGAGCGCCATTCCAAGACCGACCAAAGCTGGAATTCGCGGCTGGTGAAATATTCGATAAACAGCCACGCCGCATCGCGGTGGCGGGTCTCCGGGTTGATGGCCAGTCCCCACACCCACAGGTTGGACTTGATGGAATCCGGGTTCGCCCCGGCGGGAATCGGCGGCGGCGCCATCCCGAGTTTGCCCGACTGGGACGACGCGCCTGGGGCGTCGGCGTAATAGCCGAGAATGTCCGAATCATACAGGATGGCGGCGCTGCGGTTGCCGATATCGTCGAGGCAGCGGTACCAGTCGTATTCCTCCCAATCCCGCGGCCCGCTCTCCTTCAGCATCTCCACCCACAGTTCCGTCACCGCCACCGCCTCGGGCGAATTCACCCGCGACACCAGCCGCCCGTTCTCCACCTCCAAATCGACCGCGCCGTAATTGGCAAACGCGGTGATATACCCGGAATGGACCGAGTTCCACTCCCCAACGCCCCGGGCGGCGACGCCATAGGTGCCGTCGCCTTCGAAATTGTCGAGTGCCTTGCCTGTGGCGACCAACTCCTCGAGTGTGGCGGGGACGGGTAAACGGTGCTGGGCGAGGACTTCGCGGTTGTAGGTTATGGCGCTCGCCTCGAAACCGATGGGAATGGCCCAGAGCGGGCCTTCGCCCAATTTCGATCCAGCCTTGCCGTTCCAGCGGAACGAGCCGGATATGCTTGGATAGAAATCGTTGATGTTGTAACTCTGGCGGGTTTTGGCAGGGTTGACGATAAAGGGGTCGAGTTGCAGCATGCGGTTCCGGGGCGCATATTCCCAAACCTGGTAGACGCCGGTCATAAAGACGTCGGGACTGCCTGAAGGATCTTCAAAGGCCTGATCGAGGGTTTGGAAGTAGCGGGTCTCGGGGTGGAGAATATAGGCGACCTTGATGCCGGTCAGCTTTTCGAAATCGCGCAAACGGCGGATAATGCCCTCGGCATAGGGGTGCTTGTTCAGCATGATGCGAAGCGTCTGTCCCGCCGCCTGCCGCCAGCTGAACGACTCCTCCGCCGCCCGGGCCGGGACGGCCAGGAAAAGGAGCGCAGCCACCAGAGCCAGAAAGCGTCCACCCATGTTACGCCCCGTTCTCCTCGTCGCGGGCCGCCTTGACGATCTCGTCGACCCGGGCGACGGCGGTGCCGACCTTCCCGACCACCACGCCGGCGGCCAGCGTCGCCAGCCGCGCGCCCAGGTGCAGCGGCGCGCCAATCGCCATGCTTGCCGTCATCCCTGCCAGGACGGTGTCGCCCGCACCGGTGACGTCGAAGACCTCCCGCGCCTTAGAGGGCAGCGTGACCGGATTTGCGCCGCCGTCCTCTTCGAGGAACAGCAGCATGCCTTTGTCGCTCAGGGTCACCAGGAGATTTTTGATGCGATGCCTGGCCATCAGGCTCCGGCCGGCCTCCACCACCTCTTGATCCGTGTCCACGATACCGCCGACCGCTTCGCCAAGTTCCTTGCGGTTGGGTTTGACCAGGTCCGCGCCCGCGTACTTGGAGTAATCGAATCCCTTCGGGTCGATGGCGACAGGCCGCTTGTGGGCGGCGGCGAGGCGGATGATGTCCTGCATAAGCGCCGGATTGACGACGCCCTTGCCGTAATCCGAGACCGCGACCGCGCCGACGCGGGGCAGGTTTTCCTCCACGACGGCGATGATGTCCCGGTTGATCGGTTCGGGAAGAGGCGACGCCATCTCCTCGTCAAAGCGGACCACCTGCTGGATGCCGGCGAGGATGCGGGTTTTGATGATGGTCGGGCGGTCGGGGTCACGCACCAGCCGGAGGTTGTCGGCGGCGACGCCGGTGAACAGCCCGGCCAGCAATTCGGCGCCCGCGTCGTCGCCGACAACCGCGACGCCCACCGGGTGGATGCGCATCGCCGCGAGGTTGAGGATGACGTTGCCGACGCCGCCGGGGATATGCACCTGCTTCGAGACGTGCACCACCGGAACCGGGGCCTCCGGGGAGATGCGGCTGGCGGAGCCATAGACAAAGCGGTCGAGCATAATGTCGCCAAGGCATAGCACCTTGACGCCGGACATCCGGTCAAGGAGTTGCACAGCTTCCATTCCCATGGCGTCAATACCCCGCGTTGGTGGCGAGCGGCGTGCGCTTCGGCGTGGCGAAATTATGTTTGGGGAACAGATCTGCCGTGTATTTCGCAAACGACGCGATGGTCGGGCCATAGCCGCGCGAGTACATCTGGTACTCGAGGTCGTAGACCATGTCTGTCGCGGTCTGGTAGCGCTGCATCGGGTCGCGCTGCAGTGCCTTGTAGACGATCTTGACAATCTCCTGCGGGATGTCGGGGCGGTCCTGCTCGAGCTTCGGCAGTTCGGCCCGCTTGACCCGGTCGAGGGTGTCGTTCGTGTCGGTGCCGACATAGCCGTTGTTGCCGGTGAGGAGTTCCAAGTAGACGATGCCGAGGGAGAACAGGTCGCTCCGCGCGTCGGTGATGCGGTAGTAGGCCTGCTCGGGCGACATATATTCGACCTTGCCCATGAGGACGCGTTCCTCGTCCTGCTCCATATAGTTGCGGGCCTTGGCGATGCCGAAGTCGGTCAGCTTGCATTCGCCTTCGGTGTTGATAAGGATGTTTTTCGGCGAAACGTCGCGGTGGACGATGTTCAGCGGCCGGCCGAGCGCGTCCGTCTTGGTGTGCGCGTATTCGAGGCCGCGGCAGATGCGACTGACGATAAAGGTGGCGATATCGAGGGGAATCTTCCGCTTGAGGTCGAAATGGCGCAGCAGGAACTGCTCCAGATTGATGCCGTCGATATACTCCATGGCGATGAAGAAGCCTTCGGGTGTGCGGCCGAGCTGGTAGATCTGCACGATGTTGGGGTGCACCAGGTTGCCGACCAGCTTGGCTTCGCCGATAAACATGTCGACGAATTCCTTGTTGTTGGTATAGCGGGGGATGATGGTTTTCAGGGCCATCCGCTTGACAAAGCCTTCGGCCCCGTGCTGCTCGACCTCATACACGCTGCCCATGCCGCCGTCGGCGATTTTGCGAATGACTTTGTAGTAATAGGAGCCTTCGATGACTCCTCCCACGGTGGTTGCCATGCGGTCCCCTTTGTGCGGGTGGTTATAAAAGCGCTCTTCGGAATTGTACCCGATTCGCCCAAAAAGGGAAGCGATTTAGCGTTACCCAGGGCTAAAAATAAGCGCCCCGAAAAAATCGGGGCGCTCCGGTGGGAACGCAGCCAGAACGGAGAGAAAGGGGGGAGTCGAGGATGGCACACCCACCGAAAATCGTTTATAAGAGTCCCATAAGCACCATGGCGACGCTGCCAATCGTCTTTACGTCCGACCCGGTATACCGGTACCCGCTTTCGACATCCACGTAGCCGCCGTCGACCCGGCGCACCAGCTTCACGCCCCAGCCGCTTTTGACAAGCGCGTAGGCGGAATCCGCCGATTCAATTTGGTTGACGAGAAGGTGGTCGCCTTTTCGCAACCGCCCCGCCGTATCGTCGAAGGGGAGGCGGAGGATATAGGGGCGCTGCATCGCGACCGCGTGTTCCTTGACCGGAGACGTCACGCACACGAACGATCCGTCCCACTCGTCGGCGGTCATCCGCGGTCCCATAAACGGCCGTTCGAAAAGCGGCAGGGGCAGCAGCGGTCCGTCCGAGCGGGCGATGGACGGATACATCGCGATAATATGCTTGGTGTCGGTCGCCAGGTCCCCAGTCAACAGCCATTTGTATTCGACGACGAGTCCGGCCAGGGGTCGGATGAACATTTCGTTCGACCACGGCCGCTGGCGGCGCTTGATGTGGGAAATGTATTGCGGACGGGTACCCGACAGCTTGGCTATTTCGCGTCCGGTCAGGCCGATGGAACGAATGAGTTCCGCATACAACCCAGTCAGGCCTTCGCGGGTGTCGCTGAAATCCCTGTGGTCGGAATCAGTCATACGAAAAGATCCATACTCGTGCATGGTCGCGCGGCAACCATAACGGGTAATCTCTCGGCGATAGTTACTTCATTATAGCACGAGCCAGCGACAAGCGCGTCTGAAAAATGGCCGGGCATGCTTCTCACGTGTTAGAGCAAATCGTCCTTGGTGAAAACGGACAAGAGCGGAACCCCCATCTTCTCAAGCACCTCTCGTCCGCCGTCGAGCCGGTCCACCAGGGCGTAGACCCCGATGATCGTCGCTCCGGGGGCGGCTTCGCGCACGCGCTCAATCGCCTGCACGGCGCTGCCGCCGGTGGTGACCACGTCCTCGATGATGGCGATGCGCTGGCCGTCCTGGATGGGCGGTCCTTCGATGCCCTGGCCGGTGCCGTGGGACTTGACCTCCTTGCGGACGATAAACCCTTCCATCGGCATGCCGTAGTCGAAGGAGAAGGCGGTAATGGCGCCGATGAGTGCGTCGGCGCCGAGGGTGAGGCCGCCCACCCGGTCGGGTTGGGCCGGCCGCATCATGTCGAGAAAGATGTGCGCCGCATAGTTGAGGGCGTCGGGGCGCAGGGTGGTGGTTTTGCCGTTGATGTAGAAATCGGATTTCTTGCCGCTGGCGAGGGTAAAGTCGCCGCGCAGGAAATCGATTCTGGCTTTAAGTTTTTCCCGCAGGTCGGCTATATCGGGCATGTCGGTCTCCTTAAGGGTCATGGTGGTTGGCGATTCGGTGACATGGTGCGAGCGAGGCAGACACAATGCTGATCGTGGCGCGCCACCCCCCCCCACACGTCACCCCGGCGTCTCCACATCCAACCGGGCGAAAAACAGGCTGTTCGGCCGGAGTCCACGCCACCGGCCTTCGCTCCGCGCGACGACCGCCTGAGTGAGATGCCTTTACTGTTTTTCCCCGTGGACCCCGGCCGAACCGCCCGCTTGCTTCGCTGGTGAAGGTCCGCACGCCGGGGTGACGTTGGGGGAGATTGGTTTTTCAGTGCTGATAAAAAACAACCCGCTGCCGTTTTACCAGCAGCGGGTAGCCATCCTTTTTACTCTTCCGGTTCGGCCGCGACGGTGTCGGCCGCTGCTTCGCCATCCTCGTCCTTGATGTCCTTGTCGGTCGGGACGACCCGCGCAACGGCGACGACGGAGTCGTCTTCCTTGAGGCGGATGATCTTGACGCCCTGGGTGGCGCGGCCGATGACGCGGATGCCGTTGACAGGCGTCCGCACCACCATGCCCTTGGAGGTGATGATCATCACCTCGTCTTCTTCCTGGACAGTCATGCACGAGACGACCGGCCCGGTCTTGTCGGTGACGTTCATGTTGATGACGCCCTTGGCGCCGCGTTTGGTCAGGCGGTAGTCGGCGAAATCGGAGCGCTTGCCCTGCCCCGCTTCCGAAATCGTCAGGACGGAACAATGGGGCGAGACCACCATCAGCCCGATGCAGATATCGTCGTCCTGGAGGTTCATGCCGTTGACGCCGCCGGCGGTGCGGCCCATGGCGCGCACGTCCTCTTCCTTGAAGCGGCAGGCTTGGCCTTCGCGCGAGGCGAGCATGAGTTCGTCGCTGCCGCTCGTCATGACGACGCCGATGAGTTCGTCGCCGTCGGCGATGTTAATGCCCCGGATGCCGCCCTTCTTCGGATGCTGGAAGGCGGAGAGGACGGTTTTCTTGACAACACCCTTGCGGGTCGCCATGACGAGGAAATGCTCGTCGTCGAAGACCCGCACCGGAATCATCGCCGAGACCTTTTCGCCCGGGTCAAGCGACAGGACGTTGGCAATGGCGCGGCCCTTGGCGGCGCGGCCCATCTCCGGCACATCGTAGACCTTGAGCCAATGCACCTGGCCCTTGGTCGTGAAGAAGAGGATATAGTCGTGGGTGATGCCGACGAACAGGTGCTCGATGAAGTCGCCGTCCTTCAGGCCGGACCCGGTGACGCCCTTGCCGCCCCTGCCCTGCTTGCGGTAGACGTCGATGGCCATCCGCTTGATGTAGCCGTCATGGGACACGGTGACCGCCATCTCCTCTTCGGCGATCATGTCTTCGAGCGAGATGTCTTCGGCGGCGGCGACGATCTCGGTGCGGCGGGCGTCGCCGTACTTGTCGATCATGTCCTGGCAGTCCTGGCGGATGATGTCGAGGACGCGGTTGCGGTCGGCGAGGATGGCCTTGTAGTCGGCGATGGTCTTGACCAGCTCGGCGTATTCCTCCTCCAGTTCGCGGCGCTGCAGGCCGGTGAGCCGGGACAGCCGCATTTCCAGGATAGCGTTCGCCTGGATTTCCGACAGGCTGAACTCGGCGATAAGGGCTGCCCGCGCCGTCGGGATGTCGGCCGAGTTCCGGATGATGGTGATGACCCGGTCGATATTGTCGAGGGCCTTCAGCAGGCCTTCCAGAATGTGCGCGCGCGCCTCGGCCTTGTTCAGGAGATAGGCGGTGCGGCGGCGGATGACCTCGAAGCGGTGGTCGCGGTAGACCTCCATCATCTGCTTCAGGTTCATTGTCTCGGGGCGGCCCTTGACGAGGGCGATGTTGTTGACGGAGAAATTCGACTGCAGGGGCGTCAACTTGTAGAGCTGGTTCAGGATGACGGTGGAGTTCTCGCCCGACTTGAGGTCGATGACGATGCGGATGCCGTCCTTGTTCGAGTAGTCGTTGATGTTGGCGATGCCGTCGATGCGGCCGTCCTTGACGACTTCGGCGATTTTTTCCACCAGCGTGCCCAGGTTGACCTGGTAGGGAATCTCGGTGACGACGATGGACTGTTTGCCGTTTTTCCCGGTCTCGGTATGGCACCGCGCGCGCATCGTCACCTGGCCGCGTCCGGTGTGATAGGCCTTGATCAGCCCGTCTCGGCCGCAGATAAGGCCGCCGGTGGGGAAGTCCGGCCCCTGGACATGCTTGATCAGGTCTTTAATCAGGATGTCCGGATTGTCCACCAGGGCGATAATGCCCTTACACACTTCCTTGATGTTGTGCGGCGGAATCGAGGTCGCCATGCCGACGGCGATGCCGGTCGCACCGTTCAGGAGCAGGAGCGGCGCCTTGGCCGGGAGGACCGCCGGCTCGTCGGAGGAGTCGTCGTAGGTGGGGACGAAGTCGACGGTGTCCTTGTCGATGTCGGCAAGCATTTCGGCCGAGATGCGGGCCATACGGCATTCGGTATAGCGCTGGGCCGCTGCCGGGTAGCCGTCAATCGACCCGAAGTTGCCTTGCGGGTCCACCAGCGGGTAGCGGACGGAAAAGGGCTGCGCCAGGCGCACGAGCGCGTCATAAATGGACGCGTCGCCGTGGGGGTGATAGTTACCCATGCAGTCGCCGACCACCTTGGCGCACTTGCGGTACTTGGCGGTGGCGGTGAGGTTGAGGTCGTGCATGGAGGTGAGGATGCGCCGCTGCACCGGCTTGAGGCCGTCGCGGGCGTCCGGCAGGGCGCGGGAAATAATGACCGACATCGAATAGGTGAGGTAGGAATTTTTCAATTCCTCCTCGATTGCCATCGGTCGTACGCCGGCAATTTGCGTGTTGAAAATATTGTTGGAACTCATGGCTGAAAATTCTCCGTACGTGTAAGTGGTGCTGGCTCGTACTCCCGATGGCTAGACGTCGACCTGCGCGTCGAGGGCGTAGCGTTCGATAAACTTGCGGCGCGGTTCCACCACCTCGCCCATGAGCAGGTTGAAGAGCTGGTCGGCGCGGACCGCGTCCTCGACCGTCACCTTGTAGAGGACGCGCTTTTCCGGATCCATGGTGGTTGACCAGAGCTGCTCCGGGTTCATTTCACCAAGACCCTTGTATCGGGACACCTCCATGCCGCGTTTGCCGATTTCCCGGGTGTTTTCGAGAATGCCGTTCAGGCTTTCACACGGGACCTCGTCCTTCGGCGTCACCAGCCAGAACCGGGGCGTTGCGCCCGGCTCGGCCAGGTAGACCATGTCGTCGGTGCGGAAGCCGAGCGCTTCCAGTTCCTGCGCCGTCTTCTCGAACTCGGGCGCGACCAGGAACTCAGACACCAGCATGCCGTTCTCGGGGATGTCGGCGGCGGTGACGGTGATGTCTTCCTCGACGATCTCCACCGGTTCGCCCTGGGCCTCCCGCGCCTTGATGAATGCGGTAAAGGTGTCGTCGCCGGAGAACCAGAATGTCTCGCCCTTGAGGACGCCCCGGTATTTCGGGAATACCCCCAGGTCTTTCCGGCACTGCAGGTAATCGCGCAGCGTCAGGCCCCGGTACTGGATTGCCCTGGTGTAACGGTTGACCCGGTTGATCAGGGACAGCAGGCTGCGGAAATCGTCGCCCTGCAGGGTGCGGCTGGAGCCGTTGTCGCGCACTTCGCAGCGGGTGTTGTCGAGGCTGAGGCGAAGGAGCGCCCCCTGCATGTCGTCCTCGGACAGAACGTACTGGATGTTCTTGCCGCGCTGAACCTTGTAAAGCGGCGGACAGGCGATATACAGCCGCTCGTTTTCGATCAGATCAGGCATATGGCGGAAGAAGAACGTCAGGATCAGCGTCCGGATATGGCTGCCGTCGACGTCCGCGTCGGACATGATGATGATCTTGCCGTAGCGGAGTTTTTCGATGTTGAAGTCTTCCTTGCCGATGCCGGTCCCGAGGGCGGTGATGATGTTGGACACCTCCTGCGACGACAGGATCTTGTCGATACGGTGTTTTTCGACATTCAGGATCTTGCCCCGGAGCGGCAGGATGGCCTGGGTGCGGGAGTCGCGGCCGGTCTTGGCCGAGCCGCCGGCCGAATCACCCTCGACCAGGAATAGTTCGGTCGATTCGCGGTCGCGGGACACGCAGTCGGACAACTTGCCCGGCAGGCCGCCGCCGGCCAGGACGTTTTTGCGCCTGGCAAGGTCGCGCGCCTTGCGTGCCGCCTTTCGCGCGGCAGCGGCGTCGATGGCGCGCTGGAGGATACGCTTGGCAATGCCGGGCTTCTCTTCCAGGTAGGCGCCCAGGTACTGGTTGACGACAGCCGCAACCATGCCTTCGACGTCGGAGTTGCCCAGTTTACCCTTGGTCTGACCCTCGAACTGCGGATCGGCGATGCGAATCGATATCACCGCCGCCAGCCCTTCGCGGGTGTCTTCGCCCTGGAGCGAGTTGTCGTTTTCCTTCAGCAGGTTGTTCTGCTTGGCCCAGGCGTTGAGGGTACGCGTCAGGGCCGAGCGGAATCCGGACAGGTGGGTGCCGCCATTAATGGTATTAATGTTGTTGACGAACGAGAACGTGTTTTCGGAATAGCCGTCGTTGTACTGCATGGCGACTTCCAATTCCATGTGCTTCTCTTCGTCCTGGTGCTCGAAGTAGATGACTTCGGGGTTGATCACTGTCTTGTTCTCGTTCAGGCTTTCCACATAGCCCTTGATGCCGGAACGGAAGAAATAGGTCTCCTGCTTGTCCTCGACCCGTTTGTCGGCAACCTCGATAGTCAGGCCTTTGTTCAGAAAGGCCAGTTCGCGCAGGCGCGAGGCGATCAGTTCGTAGCGGAACTCGGTCGTTTCGGTAAAGATGGTGTCGTCGGGCAGGAACGTGACCTTGGTGCCGCGATTCTTGGTCTTGCCGCGCTCCTCGACCTCGGTGACCGGCACGCCCCGCTCGAAGCGCTGGAAATACATCTTGCCGCCGAGGAAGACCTCGGCCTCGAGCCAGGTTGAGAGAGCGTTGACGCAGCTCACGCCCACACCGTGGAGGCCGGCGGAGACCTTGTAGGAATCGTGGTCGAATTTGCCGCCCGCGTGCAGCACGGTCATGACAACGGTCAGTGCGGACATGCCCTGCTCTTTGTGCCAGTCCACAGGAATGCCGCGGCCGTTGTCCAGAACGGTCATGGAGCCGTCGGCGTTGATGGTGACGAGGATGCGGTCGCAATGACCGGCCATCGCCTCGTCGATGGAGTTGTCGACAACCTCCCACACCAGGTGGTGGAGGCCGTCGGCGTTGGTGCCGCCTATGTACATGGCCGGACGCTTACGAACGGCGTCCAAGCCTTCAAGCACCTTGATGGAACTACCCGTATAGCCGCCGCCATTTGTCGGGGCGGCAGGGTTGGGGGTCGACTCGCTGTCTGCCATGGTAAATCGTCTCCAAAAAACAACAAAAAAAACGGCCGTCCGGCAAAGGTCGGCGTTCAAGAGAATAGGTGCGTATTTCCCAATCAGGCCTCCCCATTATGCGCGAAAGCGGCGTCAACCTCAACCGAAAAAACCGGTACGACCGGAAGAAGGTAAAAGCGCAAAACGAACTTGAAAAGGGGGAGGCGCGGTTATACTATACTGTCTGGATGTCGTTGTTTTCCACGCTCTCTATTGTAGCCAAAATACATTATATATACAAGCTTTTTTCGGAATAAAATTGATTATTTCCCCTACTGACTGGGAGAGGAGGAGTCCATGGAGGATCATGTTGGGTTCGGCGCATTGGCTGAAGCGCTCCAAGATTTGGAATCACAAGGATTTGAACGTATTCTCATCGTCGTCTCGGAGGCAGGCTGGCGTCGCTTTACCGCCGGGGGCGATTATCCCCTGTTCACCAAGCGGACGACGCATCTCTTCACCAGCTTCTCCCCCAACCCGGATTTCAGCGAAATTCTCGCCGGGGTAGAGGTTATGAAAGAGTTTACGCCCGATCTCCTGGTGGCGATCGGCGGCGGCAGCCCTATCGATGTCGCCAAGATGATAAAGGCGATCCGCTTTACCAAAGAGCCGTACGACCCGGATCAGCCCGAATTGGTCAAGCCGTCGGGCGAAGGCCCGCCGCTGGTGGCTATCGCCACCACGTCCGGCTCCGGAGCCGAGGCGACCCAGTTCGCCGTCTTCTATGTTAACCGTACGAAAAAGCAGTCCATGACTCATCCCACCGCCAGGCCGGAGATGGCTGTCGTCGATCCGGAGATGACCTATCACCTGCCGCCGGCCATAACCGCCTCCAGCGGCCTCGACGCCCTTGCGCAGGGGGTGGAGGCCTTCTGGTCGTCCAACACCACGCCCGAGGCCCAGGAATACGCCACAGCCACCATCAAATACGCCCTCGACAACCTGTATAATGCGGTCCACAACCCGGCGCCCGATAACCGCTATCATATGGCCCAGGCGGCCTACCTGTCCGGCAAGGCGATCAACATCACCCGCACGACCCTGCCCCATGCCCTTGGTTATCACCTTACCACCACGTACGGCATCCCCCACGGCCACGCGGTTGCCCTGACCATCCCCTATTTCTTCCGCTTGAACTTCGACGCCAGTCTCGCCGTCAACAGCCCACTGGGGCCCGAGGGGCAGCGGCAGAATATGGAGAGGCTGGTCGCGCTCATGGGACAAAAAACTGGGGACGACTGTTTTGTCTTCTGGCGCAATCTCATGACAGCCTGCGGGCTCCCGTCGACCTTGCGTGAAATCGGCGTGGACTCGGAGGACAAGGTCCGCGCCTTTGTCGCCAGCGTCGACTTCGCCAAGACAAAGAATCACCTGGTCGCCATTCCGGCCGACACGCTGGTGCAATTCATTCTCGCTAACCCATAGGAATCATCGTACGCATGGAATTGTGGCCCAGGGCAATCCTGCACGTGGACATGGACGCGTTCTACGCGTCGGTGGAGCAGCGGGACAATCCGGAACTCCGGGGCAAACCCATCATCGTCGGCGGCTCGCCCCGGTCTCGGGGCGTTGTCGCGGCGGCGTCCTACGAGGTCCGTCCCTACGGGGTCAGGAGCGCCATGCCGACCTCCAAGGCCTTGCGGCTTTGTCCGCACGCAATAATCGTCAAGCCGCGCATCCACCACTACGCCGCGGTCTCTGCGCAGATCTTCGCCATTTTCGCCAAGGTCACGCCGCTGGTGCAGTCAATCAGCCTTGACGAGGCATTCCTCGACGTCACCGGCTGTCAACGGCTCCACGGCGACCCGGTCACCATCGCCAAGCGCATCCGCGCCTCCATCAAGGCGGAAACAGGCCTGACCGGGTCGGTCGGCGTCGCCACCTGCCGTTTTATGGCGAAAATCGCCTCCGACATGGACAAGCCCGACGGCCTGACCGTCATCCCGGCCGACGAAATGCTGGACCGCCTGGCTCCCCTGCCGGTAAGCCGCATCTGGGGCGTAGGGCCGGTCACCAATCGACGTTTGGCTGCCATGGGCATCTCCACCATAGGCGAGTTGCGCCAATGGCCTGTGGAAGCCCTGGTGCAGGAACTGGGCAAGGCCGGGCGCGACCTCTACGAGCTGGCAAACGGCAGGGACGATTCACCGGCGGTCTCGGAGGAGGAGGAGAAATCCATCTCCCATGAAAACACCTTTGCCGTGGACATCTCCGGCCTGGCGACCCTCGAAACGACGTTGCGCGACCAGGCCGATCGGGTTTCGACCCGGTTGCGGCGCGCCGGCCTGCGCGGCAAGGTGGTCTTTCTCAAACTCCGGTACGACGATTTCAGCACCGTCACCCGGCGGAAAACCCTGGACGGCATCACCGATCTCTCGGAATCCATTTTCCGGGTAGCACGGGAACTACTGCGCGGCAAGACCGACGCCGGACGGCGGCCGGTGCGCCTTATCGGCGTCGGCATGGCCGGCCTGACCGAAAGCGGCACGCAGATGTCGCTGTTCAAGGAGGAGTCGGTCGATACGGACAAGCTGTCCCGCCTCGAACGGGTCACCGACGGCATCAGGGCAAAGCTGGGAAAAGAGGCGATTCAACGGGCCTCAATCCGCTTTCAGGAAGAAGAGTAAAATATTTCGTGAAAAAACATTTCTCTGTCTTGACAAACGTTCGCAGGTCTGTATACTCTCCAAGTCTTAAAGCAGTACGCAACACACGAAACACTAAGATCACGTAGCGCAATTGGTTAGAGCACCAGACTGTCGATCTGGAGGTTGCGGGTTCGAGTCCCGTCGTGATCGCCACTTTTAAACCCCTGTTCCTTCAATGGAATAGGGGATTTTTCTTGGACTTGCAACGAAGTCATATTTCCACTTTCGACGCCGCTTGTGCGTAAAGTTGTGTTTCTGTAAGTCCCAAATAATCCCATCAAATCCCGCTTGCGACATACAGATTTACGCACATGTTTTTCGGCTGTCAATCGTTTTCTGAACCACACGAAACCGCCCTGCCCGTCACCGTCTTCCCTGATCTCGTTAATGTGAATGGCCGCCCCGGCTTCCGGCTTCTGGGCTTCCGTCGGTTTTTCACCCAAAAAGTCTGGAAGTTTCGCCAATGCTTCCGCCTTGTCGGCGATTGTCGCATGTGTGTAGACATTGGCGGTCAACTTCGGATCAGAATGCCGCATTAGTTTTGCGCCATTGCCAAGGGTACGCCCGATTGGCAAAGCATGGTGCCGAAGGTGTGACGAAGGGCATGGAAATCGATCACCCTCCCCGCGTCGTCAGCTTGTGCGATGCCGGCGGCCTCGAGATCCGCCCTCAACATGACAGCCCCCTTTTGCCGCCACATTGACGGAAAGCTTTCTCCTTGTTCGGGTGCTCATCAAAGTAGGATTGAAGGTCACGCGCCAGCCTTTCCTGAATGGGCTGCTGATCACGCTTCCTGTTCTTCGCGTTGGCGGCTTGGATGGTGACGTGCGAGGAACTACCGTCGAAATGGAACGACGTCTTTTTCAGGCTGTACAGTTCGCTCCAGCGAAGGCCCGTCTCAGCGGCCAGCCGGTAGAGCAATGCCCGCTCATGTCCGGCCATGCCGTTCACTATGCCGCCACTCTCGGCCGCCTGGATTAGCTTTGTCAGTTCGGCGTGAGTCAGCGCGCGGCGTTCTTTCCGCCGATCAGTCGCAACATTGTGCAAGGGAATGCGCGCGACAGAGTTTTCTACGATACGGCATTCAGACAGCAACCAATTACAGAAGGTTTTAACTGATCGAAGATGATGATTGATGGTCGACAGTGATTTACCCTTGGTCCGTAGATGGGCCATGTACTGCATGACGCTGTCGCCGGTGATGTCGCCCAGCGTCCGCCATTTGCAATACTCGATACACTTATTGACGTTGCTAACAGTGTCTGCAATGTGGCGACGGACTCTCCCTGCACTCATAAGGGTAGCGCGCCAGTCCTCCACGTGCGCGCTGATGCCCTTCGCCGATGCCGCGCGCCGGCCATCAACAATGTCCCATTCCGCCAGTCGTGTAAGAATGGCGGCGGAGCATGTTCCCAACCATTTCGCCAGAGTGGTATCGCAGGGCTCGCCGGCCATCTTAAAGGCGACCAGCTTCTCGATCTTCCGGCCGGCCTCTTCGGACGCTGCCTTGTCAGTGAATAAGGTGAGCCGTCGAATAATATAGAGGTGATCGCGAAATTGGATTTCCCATTTCCGGCTCTGTGCTGTGCGCTTGTAAATCCTCACGCGTTCCCCTTCATGGCTTCCCACAGCGCTTGGCCGGGACAACCGGCGGAAATCCATTCAAGTAATTCCTGAACACGCCACAATGTCCTGCCGCCAAGAGTAACGGGGCGAGGAGTCTTCCCCGCCGAGACATTTCGCAACCATGTCGACCTTCCGATACTGCACATGGCCGCCGCTTCCTTTGCGCCGATAAGCACTTTGCCTATAGTGTCGACACCCATCGGGTTTACCTCGTGTGCTACATTTTGCAAGTTAATTCTCTCCCAATGCAAATATAACCAAACGTTGTATAGACGGACAGATGATGTCGTCATCAGTCCGCAAAATGACCTTAATTCCGCAGTGCCGCCACGTTCTCCACAACTTCACGGCACACTGCCAATATCTCCTTGTTCCCACTCGGTTGCCGCTCGGCGAGCTTCCGGGCCTGGACGCGCTCGGTAAATTCCAAGGCCGCCAGTTCCTCGCCAGACAGCGACGCCCGCAGATCCAACACACCGCGTTCCGACTTGAGTTCCTTTGTCGACTTCCCGAATAAGGCTTTGTTGTTCATGTTGGCGGCGTTGCTGAACATGTACGGCGCGGTGACGCCGAGGGCCTTCATGGCGTCGGTGAGGGTGTGTCGGGATGCCTTCACCCTGGCGCGGCTCTCCAGCCACTCGGCCGATTCTTTTGTGGAACGCTGGAGGATGTTGTCGGCGATAGCTATGTCGGCATTGAGATAACCGACAATCAGCTTGGCCGCCTCTGTGCGAAATTGGGCCGCCCGCTGGCCGGGCAACAACATCATAATATAGATCATGCCCTCGGCGTCCGTAATGGGGGTGGAGCGTTGGCCCCGGCCGGGAAATTGGAAGTGTGTAATTTTTGTACACACTTCAGGGAAGCGATTCAGGATATTGGCGAAAGTATTCGCCGCATTCCTTTTGTCGTGTGGCGTCATTGCCTCGATCACATCGATCACCGACACGCGGTTATCCTCGGTCTTACGAATCTGGCCGCCATCTATGGCCTCTTGAAACAATGCCACTTTGCTTTTCAACACTCTATCCTCCTAGGGGAATACGAAAAGGCCCCGCCAGCACACGCCAGCGGGGTCTCGAAAATATGTTTACTGATTGGCAACTATGCCGTGTTAGTTGGCATAGGTGGTGGACTCTATCTTCGCATTTTGCGAAGTTAGAACTTCACTTCGGAAATTCCGAGGTGAGGACTTGGCGATAACATCGGTAGATTCTCACTGCGTATAAAACGCAGTGAAAAATTGTCTGGTTACGCTACGCCGATGGTTCGATATCAAGAAGCCGTCCATTTCCATCTGGCGGCCGGGGGACGGCCCGCGATGCACCACGCTTTCAACTCGTCGGGACGGTGATAAACCCTGCCGCCTACCTTGATCGGCTTCGGGCCAAATTTGCCGCTGCTGATCATACGCTGATAGGAACGCCGGGCCATGTTGCCGAGAAGGCGGAGGGTTTCGGGGATGTCGACCAGGAAAGGTTCGGGAAGGTTGGGGTCTGTAGCCGTGGTCACTTACTAGCCCCGCCACCCCAAAAGCTTCTGGAACAAATCCACGGCCTGATCCTCGGTGAAATGCGGATTGTCGCCCAAGAGCATTTCGGGGCCGTTCTCCTCGATCACTACATCCAAGGCGTCAATCGCATTTCGGAAACACTGTGCCACGGCCCTGTAGTCGTCAATCATGACATCAGCCACCAGCCCATTTGCTTCCAGGGCGTCCAGCTTGTTACTCAAATTCCGCTCATGGACGGCGAAGAGTTCGCGGCAGACGCCGAAAGGCATTTCCCGATAAAACTTTTTCAGGTATTCGATAAGTTCGGTGTTCATGGTTTTCCTTTTTTAATGAATATGAAAATGGGGCCAGCCACAACGGCCAGCCCCTTCGATAAAACAATGTGCGTTCGTGGTAGTCATTCGACGCCAAGCAAGAGACGAACACCAGGGTCTTCCTTCTTCATCTGCTTCCTGGCTTCACCCCGGTAGCTTTCGATGATCGCCCTGATCTGCTTGGTCCGCTTCTCGTCGTCCCAGCCACGATAGGCCGGTGACTGAATAACGTCGGCGATCCGTTCCTTGGCGTTCTTTCCGCCATACCGCAATTCCACCCCGGCCAACTCCAGCAACCGGCTGTACTGCTTCCCGTCCAGCTTGACGGCCCTGCCCTGGTGATGGATCACCTTGTCAGGCATGGAGGGGATTTTGTGGCCCTCGCGAACAAGACGGTATATCTCGTCGTAAACCGGGTCGCCCTTGTCGTGAGACTGACGGAGAGGCGATAGCCAATTTGGCCCATAAAAGCCATCCGATTTCACCTCCTCGCCGAGGAAGTTCCGACGTATTGGGAGATCGCCACTCATGCCAGGGATGCCAGCCTTGATTGCGTCCATGATGCCGTCGACCTCGCGGACTATCGGATCGATCTGCTGATTCACCGCCCGGAGCATCGACGACGCAGGGACAAGGGAGGTAAACAACCCCTGCCTTGCCCGGTCGCCCTTATAGCCCTCCCAGTCACTCACGGCGTCGACAGCATCGGCGATGGGCTTCAGGTAGGTACGGTCGGAGGTGACACGGAAGGCGGCCCCGAAGCCAGCCCACATAGCCTTATTGAGGTCGTCGCCGTCCATGCTGTCGTAGATTTCCACCAGGGAGGCGGCAGTATTCAAGAGCATGGCCGCAGGGTCCAGACGGTCTAGGGCTATGTACGTGTCTCCGACCTTGAGACTATTCGGTTGCCAACCGGCCGCCCTGGCCTTCTCCCGTTCGCTGCCGTCGGTTGGGCCGCTGCCGGTGAGGTAGCCGCTGGCCGCCATGCCGATGGCTGTCGCCCATATGAATGTCCCGGTCATCACCCGCGCTTCGGCCAACTGCCGCACTGCGAGGTCCGGACTGTGTAACTGGGCGTTGATATCCTTGAACAGGTTGCCAAGGCCGGGAGTGTGGGCTGCCGCATACTTCATGATGTTCACCGGGGTTTTGAAGAACGGGATCAGGGTCTTGGTCAGCGGGTGTTTCATCCGCATCTGATTCAGTGTCTTGGCGAAGCCTTGGAGATCCGTCTGGAAGGTAACCAGCTTGGCAAACTCCATGCCGGCCACCTTGTGTTCAGCCGGGGTCTTGGCCTTGAATTGTTCCATTAGTGTCTTGAATTTGGCGCGGTCGCCGCCTGATTGGAGCATGGCCTGTCGATAGTTCAATGCCCCGACCTGTCCATAGGCCGCGATGGTCTTAAAGAATTGATCCTGGGCCAGCAATATTTCGCTGCTGATACTCAACATCCGGCCCATGTAGTCGACCATCGTCGACAAGCCATTACTGATCATGCCGTGTTCGCGGGAGAGTCCGGCCTTTTCCTTCAGGCCGCCGATCACCTCCAGCACGTTCTCCCTGGTCAAACTCCGTTCGGTAATGCCAGCGTCACCGATGATGGACGACGACGGATCGATTCCCCACATTTCGTTGATGGATTGGAGGGCCGACAGCGTGCCGCCCTGCTTCTCCCGGTGGGCCGACCACTGCGCCCGGACCTTGCGAAAGCCTTCCCACATGCTATTGATGAATGCGAAGGTCTCGCCCTTAGCGATGCTCTGCCCCTGGCCCATGTATTCGGCGACGAATCGGTTGATTATCTCCGCCCCGAGAGTACCGCCGTTGCCGCCGATGTTGACCGCATGGGTTTTCAACGACGACAACATATTCAGGGTTCGATACTCAATAAACATGTTGGTGGTCTTTGCTCGAAGCGAATCGCTTAGGACGCGCGCGCGGTCGGCGTCGGTCTTGGCATTGGTGAACGCCTGGAGCCGGTGCTGTGCTCCTTCGAGTCCGCCCATAGCTTCCATCATCTGTTCCATACGCGGCCGGGTGAGGTCGGGGTCTTTTTTAATGAAGTTAAAGGCCCGGAGTAGGTGACTACTCTCCGACCGCACCGCTCGAAGCATGGTGTGGACCTGTTGCTGCAACGCTCCCGCCATGTGCCATTTCACGATATCAGCCGGAGCCATGGTCTCTTTCGCTACGGCCGCCAACTCCGTCACCTTCGCGAGGAACAGGCGGTCGACGATCTGGAGTTCCCTGGCCTTCACCGCTGCCGACTCTTTCAGATCACCGCTGCCGGTAAGCTGGGCGGTAAACTCGGCAAAGCGTTCCAGGTTGATGCCATCGGCCTCCAGGGCCGCCTTTGCCATCGCCTCCTGCTTGGCGTCAGAGCGTTTACCCCGATGCATAACCTTGTCGAGGATCGGCTTCATCTCGGTATCGATAAAGCCCAACATAGCCTTTTGATCGGTCGGCATGTCCCACTTGTCGAAATTGATCTGGGTAGTTTTCGCCATGTCCTTGATCATGGCCGTCTGCTGATCGTGGGAAAGTTTACTGAAGTCGCCATACTTGCGGACGACAGTATCGAGGTCGATGTCCTGGACGATGAAGGCCGGAGCCTTGGGCCGGTTCGCGTTGCGGTATTCGATGGCCTTCCCGATGGTCGACGACAACTCCATATCGATACCAGCGGCCAGCCCGTGACGATTGGCGAGGCCGTACATATCCATGACACTATCCCGCATCGACTCCAGGGCCGGGCGTACAACGTCGGGGATATCCGCCGTGTCCTTGGGGTCGGCCAGGATTCGCCGGAGGTCGGCGTCCAGTCTATCAGAGTTGAGCGTCACCGTGTCGGCTTGGCCGTCCGTCGTGGTCTCCATGCCGTAGGTATCGGCCAGGGTTTGCTGCTGGTCGACGGACAATTCGGACATGGCGATATCACGGAGAGAGGACAGGGCCTCGGCGGGACCGGCTTTGGGGTTCACTCGGTGGTCGTCCAGACGCTTCGGCACGTCCACGACCTTATTGCCGTCACCCTGCCAGTCAGCGACCTTATTGCCCGTCCTATCGGCCCACGCCTGGGCGGTGGATTCGACGGCTTCCATTAATGTGGATGCCTGGACATAATCGGAGCCGCCCTCGGTGAGAGTGTCGAAGACACCGACCGCCTGGGGCGTATAGTGTGCTTCCCGATATTGTCGCCGAAGCTCTGCCGCCTTGGCGTCCAGGTCGGCCTTTATGTTGCCATTCACTTCAGCCTGGATTTTCCCCTGTGCCAGCTTCAACGCCGTCCCGCCGACGCCGAAGGCCGCACCGCCGACCAGGGCTGGTCCAAGCGCATTCTTGAAGGCATTTACCCTTCCCTGGTAGTCAAGGCCGGCCTCTCCGCGGATATAATCCTGGATGACGGCTGTAGCGACCTCGCTGCCGGCTTCGAGCGTGACAGTCTTGGTGACGTTACGGACAAGCTGGTCGAGGACGCGTCTGGCCGGCTGGAGTCCGGTTTTCCCCACAAGGCCAATCAGCTTCCCGCCGACGATATCTGTGGCCGCCTCTATGCCGCCCTCGGCAAATCCCGACCAGAACGCATTCCAGAATTGATCGTCCTCGATCTCTTTCCTGGTCAACTCGGGGTTAATGCTTTGGAACTTCTCTACGGCTTCGTCCATAAAGCTGTCGTACTCGGCCAGCCCCGCGACACTACCGGCCCCACCCCGAGAGAGGCGAGGCCGACCACTTGGCCCCGGGGATCAACGATATGGCCGCACCGGGGAGCATGGCGTAGGCCGACGATGATATGCCGCGCATTCCTTCATAGAGCGACCGGCCCCAGCCGTCCTGGTGCCAGCCCTCGGGAACTTTGTAAAACGGGTCAAGCTCGCGTATCCGTAACTCCCTGGCGATGCCCTCGCTGGCGAAGTCCTGGAGATCCTGGCTGCCGAATATTTTCCCTGTCGTCTTCATGGCCCGATATAGTTGCTCGGGGCCATAGGACGATAGACCATGAGCAAGCCCGGTATACCCAGCCCGGAGACGTTCGCCCCACGACAGGCTCTCCGCGACCTCTTCCTGATTGTTCCGCTTCTGATACTGGCGGATGGTGTCGGCCGACGTGAGGCCAGCATAAAGTCGCTGAAGCGAAGACTCCAGCCCCATGTGATCGCCCGCTCCGTATTCGGAGGATTGATCGTCAAATAATAATGATGTGGACATTCTCTATGGTTTTCCCTTTCCTGCTTTCATATGGGCGTCGTGTCGGCCCTTCAGTAGATCGTAGTATTCCCGTTGGCGTTTGACGTCGCGTTCGAGGATGATGGTATTGAGATTCGCAAGGCCGTGACCGGTCCTTTTAACCTCTTCCAGACGGGCCTCCAAATTCTCCAGCTTGGCCCTCTCGCGCTCCACCGAGTCACCGAGGCCCCGGCCGCTGATCTCCGGATCGGGATCGTACATGTCGACGGGAAGGCCCATGATCTGATCGCTGAAGACCCGAAGGGCTTCCTCTGTCTCGTCGCTGGTGATTCGGCCAAAGAACGTGTCCGCGTGGAGGGCGTCAAGCTCGGCCTTCTGTCGCTGTGCCTCGGCGGCTATACGCTTTTGTTCCACGCCGTCCAGGTTGAAATAGTCGATGCCGAAGCTGTCTCGGACCTGTTGGACGCCGCCGCCGTTGAACGCCTTGGCGATATTGACGACATTGGCGTCGGATAGCCGTTCGCCTTCTTTCAGCTTCTGATCCAGCTTCAATTCCGGATATGGTTCCTGGAGACTAACGGCCTGATCTCGCCAGCGGATTTTTCCCGAGAGGATATCGTCCTTCACCTCCTGGAGCATTTCCATTTTCTTTTGGTTCATGGTGGTTACGTCGAGGTCGGGGTCGAGGGTCCGGAGACGCTTGAGTAGCTGGCCCTGATAGTACAGGCCCTCCGGCGTGACAAGGGGCGGCTTGCCGGGTTCGATCTGCTGTGATGCCATCCACGGCGTTGCGTACACAGAATCGGACCAAGACGCCTCCAGGTCGCTTAATAGCTTCCCCGCAAGGGTCGCGTCCGGCATGTAGCCGAGTTGCGCCTTCTGTGTCTGCTCGTTCATCGCCGCGAAGAGCCGCTGTCTCTGGAGGTCGCTAAGGCGTTCGTCCCTGTGGATGTCCTCCCACTCTGCCACCCCGCGCTGGATCGCCTCCATGTACTCGGCCGTTGCCGTGTCGTTACCCTGCGACTTCTGGCCGGACCTGAAGCGCGAGACCGCATTGAGGACTTCGCCACGGTAATCGCCATAATGCGCCTTGAACTGTTCCTGCGTGAGGCCGTCGACATTATCAGCCGCCCATGCGTTCACGGCGTCGGCTCCCTCCAACTGTGACAAGTCGGTCAACGCCTGGACGTAGTTATCCTTGGTCGACTCCTGAAGGGTCCGCTCGGCCTCCTTGCGCTGGGTCTCCGCATCAGCGACGATAGTGTTGGCGATTTCCTCGCGGAGGGCCTGGAGGGTGGAGTAACCGGCCGGTGCCGATGCGGCGAGGCTAGGCGATCCATCCGGGCGGATCTGTTCGGCAAGGTCCATCAGCATGTGCGCTCTGGCCGGGTCGGTGCTGGCGAATCGCTTCGCCTGATTGACAATGGACGCCAGTTCCAGGTTATTGATCTGATCCCCGGATATGTTGAGGGTTTTCCTGTCTTGGAACAGCACGTTCCGGGCTTCGGCTACTCCTCGAACCTCTCCGGGTCGTAATTGGCGTGAAGGTCGTGGAGAGCCTGCCGGGCGACCGAGAGGCATGCCCCGGTCTCCTCTTCGCGTTTCAACTTGGAGAAATTTTCAGCAACCAGACCCAAGCCTTTGACAGCGTAGGACTCGAAGGTCTTCGAAAACATCGGAGTCGAGCCTTCACCCTGGAGAATAGACAAGGCCGCTTCCTCTGCCTCTGCCGGCCCCCATTCGCCCGTCGCGCTCTTCTCGGCTATCTGTGTCAGGAAATTATTGCCGACCGTCGTCGCCGTAATGCGGTCGACGCTGTCTTGACGCGCCTTAATTTCCGCTTCGGCCCTCGCCGCCGCCTTCTCCGCCTCCCGCTCTGCCTTGTTTCTGGCTCTCTCCGCCTCGGCCTCCGCCTTGGCTTCAGCCTGTCTTGCTTGCGCGGCCAACTCTGATAACACGGAGGACATGGCGGTTAGTCCGGACGCGGGTGTGCGGCTTATGTACGGTTGAGGTGCTCTGCCGCCACTTGCCGAAGCCCGGATTGCCGCCGGGACGCCGATGGTCCCCGCGCCCTTCGGGACGTTCACCTGTGCGCGGGGGCGGATCTGTTTTCTGGTCGCTCTAGGCAATGGCAGGTGCCTCCTGTGGCTTGGTGCTTACGCCGGCCACCTCATTCCCGTTGTCGTTCAACGCGTCATCGACAGATCGATTTCCGAAATATAACCACCCACTGAAATCGTGTTCGACAGGGCGAAGCATAAGGCCCTGGCGGACCCGGATTTTTCCGGCCAGCCAGTTACGGCCCTTTGCGGTTATGTCCCAGCCGCCTTTTCGACCGGCCCGAATAAACCCATAATACTGAATATCCGTGATCAACTCGCGAGGATCTTTGGGACGGAAGTCGATGTTGTGACGTTGTATAAAGCTATCGTCGATCAGGATGCCCTTGCCCCCTTCGGCGACCATGGCGTTCAACAGGTGGACATGGTACTTCTCAATAAGGACAAATACCGATATGTTCTCCGACCACCATTGGGCCCAGTCGACTTTTTCTTGATTCTCTTTACTAGGCATTAGTGGGGGCCTCCGGAATGACGGCGACAGATCCTTTGTTTCCGTTGCGTTTACCTCGCAGACAACCACACGACTTCACCTCACCGCGCTTCAAGAGATAGCCAAGAGCGTTTTTCCGTCCACCGCAGGCGCACGAACATTCCCATACTGCTTGACCGTGGCTATTGCTGCCCACATACTTTTCGACCGTAAGGCGGCCGAATACCTTCCCGATGATTTCCAAACGTTGCGACACTATAACTTCCTCCAATAAAACAAAAAAAGAAAAGGCCGCCCACCACGGACGGCCCTAAGGTGATTTGGATTTGATAGCGGTATATCACACCGCATCGTTCAAAAGCTGATTTGACAGAGAAACAGGGCGCACATGCAAGACATGTGCGAATAGGGACCCAAGCGCCCGCATGGTATCATTCGCTAGGCCGGCGTCTTTGGCGAGGACATTACTTGGTGTCTTCGACAGGACTGCGTATATTTCGTCAAGCACGTGTTCGATTGAGAGGCGAATGCTGTGGTGATACACCAATTGCGCCTTTACAATTTCGATCCGCGCCTGACAATACTCTTTGGCGTCCTCGCCCCGCCGCTCTGTAAGCCCGCCCTTCAGAAGCTGCAAAACCCTCTGCTGTTCCTGCCAATTCAACAAGCTGTTAACGTCCAGGTGTTCCAAATGATCAATCAGGAATTTCAACGGGAAATTCCCCACGGCCTCGCACAGGGCGGTAACAGCCAAGTCCTCATTGGCCTGAACCTCGATTTGCTTCTTGTCCATTTTGATCTCCGGTTTCGGGGGCAACGCCCCCAATACAACAATAAGCCGCTGCCAGACAGCCCGACGGCGGCCAGGAGTGCGACCGCGTGGCCGCGACGTCCCTTCTTATTACAGGGGACCGTCTGCAAGGTTCGTAGAGTTTGTCCAAAAGGGTATATATGGCAGGTGGTTACGACATCAGTGATTTTGTTTACGTCGACAGGCCAAAGGCGGAAAAATGAGTTTATCTAGAGGGTGATGAAAATTGCAGGGATGAAGTGGACTATTTTTTCGATATTGGGCAACGGTAGGTTAAAGACAAGGTGTTCATAACCACAGGGGCGGCAGAGACCAGCTTATGGATAATCCAGAGGTAATGATGCCTATGGCTGTTTTTGACTGCCCATAAGCGCCCTTCTGGCGTCACTGTGGGGCTGGTCGTTGGAGATTATTTCGGTAATTTTTTAAATCAAATATCCCAATCTCAGGCAAAGACAAGGTTAGTCTTAGGCCGCCTGGAATAACCATACCGCTGCATGGTTACTCCAGGTAAAGCTAAGATTCCCCTTACTAAATGGACAGACGCGGTCTCCCTTTCGTCCCTTCGGTCCTATTACCGGGGACTGATAGCAACATAGAGCTTTCATACTCAAGAAAAGAAAAACTCGCTCTTCAGCACGTCATCAAGATCCAGATCGCCATGGAGGTCGAAATCACCGAGTTCGCCTCTATCGATCCCGTTCTCCTGTGCCAAGTGTGCTGCGAGTGTCTTCATATCCAGATTGCGGTACATGTCGACAAAAGTTTCCCGAAGAATAATGTTCATACGTGGCATGTCCGCCGCCAAGGTTCCATAACAATCATGCGTCGTGACAAATGAGCGCATTCCCTCCGACAGACAGCGATCAATTGTGAACATCAGATGCGATGCATCAAGGGAGTGAACCACATCAGGTGCGAAACCCTTGGCTGTTTTGCTCGCATCGATAATTTTCATCTCGGCAATGCCTGTCGTCCCGTCAGGGTTGACAACCTCTTTTGTCTCGGTCAGGTATCGATTATTTTGAAAGCGCACTGTTTCGCCAAATATCACCGCTTCCCCCTCTCCGGGGTTTTCTGCATATTCCACCAGTAAAACCGGGAAACCAGCCGGGGAAGTCCAACGGATTGCACTTGGCTCCCGTCCTCCCCAGGACCCCGCCAAGCGTTTCCCCATCGTATCGAGTATGGTACGCGCATCGGCCGCCCCGGATATTTCCGTGGATATGGCTTCAAAAAACAGCTTCGTTAAATATCGACACACAATGCCAAGCCCACCGCGTTCAACTAATTCACCGTCTTTATCCGTGACAAGCTGCCTTTCGGTTAGGATCGCCCACTGTTCATCAGCGATCTCACCTTCACTGTAATCATCAGCGAATTTCTTTTTCAACCCTTCGCTCATGCCTCCATGCACAGCCCCGTATCCATACGTCATGACGGGCTTTTTTGCCAGATTGCGGCCAATGGAAAACCCCGGTCCATATTCGGGTTTACGTGCGGCTGCCTCCATAATGCGTTGTGCGGTCTTATCTCCCGCATTGGCGTCAGCCGCAATGCGTTCTCCAACAACTTTCATGACGGCCTGATAAAGATCAAGGCGTTCCTCTCCGGAGTCCAGCGCCGCCATTCCGACCAATTTACCGGTACTGCGACTTCGCATCAAAGCACTGAGGTGCTGGTAGCCGTTGCACGTGCCGTCGACGTACACAGGTAAATGCGAAATATGATCCAAACCGTCCTGGAGATATCCGCCCCAATCGTAACAGAAGGCTAGGAATTGATATTTATCCGACGCGTCGTGCCATAACCGAAAGCCGTGGGGTGTCTCCGCTTCTGCAATACGCCGAATTTCGGCAGAATGCTTATGGACCCACTGAACACGTTCCGCCAGCGGCCTCTTGTCTATGCCGTTGCCGAAACAATTCGCCCCGTGGACAGCCAACGCCTCTGCTGCCTCCTCGGTTCCCAACTTTCTCCCTTCAGCAAATTCCAACAACGATCGCGTTAGATCGTTTCCCTGCGGATTCAAGGGACCGCCTTGTGGATAGACGCGGCCGCGAAAATCAAATGTATGAGGAAAGAATATCACGGATTCATTGCGGTTCGCGTCCGCTTCGCTAAGCAGAGCTTCGAGCGCCAAACGTTTTGGCCTCCCCTTGCGAAAATGAATAGCGTAAGCCCGTCGCTTATCTTCCTTGTCCATGTCCGCGAAGTGTGGCAGATCGCGCGGTGCCAAAGGTGCTAATACGTCGGAGTGGACATAATCGCGCTTAATTGTTTCGATGGCGACTAAGACGCGCTTATTTATCCTGAAAGCGGTATTCTGTAAACCATGAATGGTACGGCGTAATAGACTATTACTTCTGGCAGTAGCCCTGTCCAAAAGTCTAAGGTGTTCTTCGTCGGCGCGTTTGACAATGTCTTGCTGCCTATGGGTTGCCCGTAATGCACCCCGGTACCCACCCGGTAATATTCCTATATGCTTTGTCGCCAGTATCCATGGGTTCGGGAACGTCACCATGGGGCGGATCATGGCGTGATTATCGAGCCCAATATCATTCTGCACGGAGTACGCGTCGATTAACCACTGTGCGGCTACGATATATTTGGGGCGGCTATTTCTTCCTGTCGTCAGGCGTGACGGAAAAAAGGCCGGCTCCAGGAGCCTACGTTCTTCCTGTTCAGTCCTGGCAACAAGGCGTAAATGTTCCAAGAGACGCAGGCCTATCCCGTCCCGCTCCTGTGCCCCGACATCCGCTGCGATCTCTGCCGCTCTTTGATCGATGGCCTTGCCCTTGCTTTCGTGCTTCCGCTTTACTTCTCTCCGTTCCTCCCGAAGCTGCTCAAGAATTTCCCTAACCCTCTTCCTTGAACGAGAATCGGTCTTCCCCGAATACTTCCGTATCTGTGCTCTTTTGAATTGATAAAAAGCACTGTCCTTGTAATGCCCGCGTTTCATTTGAATTTCGGCAAGAATAGCGTCACCGATTCTGCGGAAAAGCTGTGTCCAGCCCCGAGATTCTGGGGTGCCGTGCAACGCGGCGTCGAATGCGATTCGCACGGTTATATAGCTTGCCACTCCCGACTCAATATAATGAAGCACTCTGGCCGCATGATAATTGTAACCCGCCTGACCACTTCCGACTTTTTCCAAAAAGCGGAAATTCAACTCCGATACCTTCTTGGCGTAATGGTCAATAATTGTCTTGCCACCAAGGCTTTCAGAAGCATGACCAACCCTTCGTAGCTTTTGAACCTGTTCGCGATATCTCTTTATCCCAGCATTCAATGCTTCATCTTCTCGGACAAGCTGCGCCTCGTGACGCGGCCCAAGGATGCAAAGGAGTTGATAGCCGTATTCTCGTACAGCCGCCCGCACTTCATCCCCGGAAAGACTCGCAATGTCTATTGCTGGAATTTCGCCAGCCTCCGGGAAAAGCCAAAGCCGATATAGGATTTCCCAAAGACTGGCCCGCAGATCGTCCAGGGTGCGCGTTTTTGGTCGTGTATACGTCTCACTAGATTCATATTCATGGCGTGGTGTGCCGAGATCGTCCTCTATTTTCGGCGTTAAATCTGACATTCCGACGTAGTGGAGTGGTAGTTTGTGGAGTAGTCGGCCCGGTGAATTCTGTGCGTCCTCCCTGTCTCGCTCTGCACGCTCCTCCATCAGTTTGTCAACGGCGGCTTTCACGGCCGGATCTTTTTGCTCCGCATCGATGTCTTCATCATCGATGTCGACGGATATTGCGGGCGGCTGCGCATCGGCCCGATGTTCGTTGTTAGGATATTTGTTCCCCATATAATCGTGGGTATCCCCGAATTCAGCGTCGTACTTGATATGTCCGTTTTTCGTGACGGTCTTCTTCATTCCACAATCCCCGCCTTCTTCAGTGCTTCATATGCGTTATAGTGCAATCGGATCAGGTACTCCGCCACCGGCAGTTCCATCGCCTTGGCCGCCCTGTCCATTGTCTCCCGGTCCATCTCGGAAAGCCGAAAGGTGAACGTCTTGTCACGCTTCAGTATGGCCCGAAGTCGCTCCCCGGAAGTATTCCGGAGTGCCGTAGCCAAGGTGTCAAGGTCTCCGTCCTGGTCGTTCCAATCCGGCTTACGCCTTGGTCTGCCCATGTTCTCCCCTGTGGTCATGCTTCCATCTGTCGCTACGCGGCCTTGTCGTCGTTCCGCCTCTGACCACCGCCCGGTACGGCCCGCATGATGATTGCCCGGACAACCTTCGGCGTCCATTTTCCACCGCCTCTGGGCGCTATGCCGTCCGCCTCCAGCCTATCAGCAATGGTCTGGAGCGTGTCCCCGGCGGTCCGCATGGTGACTATAGTCTTGATCGCGGCTTGTTCCTGGGCGTTCTCCGCCAGCTTCTTTACGCCATTCACAACCACGATATCATATCCAAAAGGCGCATGTTTGCCGCCAGTCTTTTCCCCGGCCAGCCGCTTACGTTCCATCTTCACCTTGACGGCCGCCGATGTCCTCTGGCGAATCATGGCAAGTTCGAAGCTGGCGAAAGCTTTGATGATGTCGCGCATCAGCCGCCCCTGTGGCGTATCGTCGCCAGTGCCTTCCCCGGCCGCCGATAAAATCGACGCCTTCCTCTTCTCCACTATCTCCTTTTCCAACCATGCCGCCGCGAACATGTCGCCACGGGAAAGCCTGTCCAGCTTAGCGACGACGATCATATCGCCTTTACCGGCGGTCTCCAGGAGCTCCGCAAGACCGGGCCTGTCCAGGGTGTCGCCGCTCTGCCCTTCATCTTTGATAATGACATCAGGCATTCCGATTCGTGCCTTGATGGCCTCTAGTTGCGCGTCGATGCCGAGGCCGGATTGTGCTTGATCTTCGGTAGACACGCGGAGGTAGGCAATTGTGCGCGACATGGGTTTTTCCTTTATGGCGTTATTGTGAAACGTACTAATCTGTATTTAATCTACGCTATCCATACATCATTGTCAATCCAATTTTTTACCTATGCGAGTGGAAAGGTAAAAATGTCGAGGACGTTTTTTGCGGGCATTGTGGTGCTGGAACGGTGATCGGATATGACGGAAAATCGCTGTCAAATCAGCACTGTCATTGCATTGTGGGTTCGTGACGGTAGCGGATTGGAATGCGTTCCGGGCGTCGGCTTCGGAAAGAAAGGGGTACCTAAATCGGGTAGGCGGTGCGGCTCACTACCTCGCTTGCAAGTTGTAGTTTGAGGTGGCGCTGATAATGATCTGTGAAAGGGTTAAAGGTTCGCGCGCGGTAATGTGCGCGTTGAAGAGCCGCCAAGTCACCGCCGGTTGGGCCATCCCTCGTCCGCCTCGCCTCAACCGAATCGCCACCGGCCATTGACCTGGACCCCGGCCGACTCGGCAAACATCGAAGGCCGACCATTGATCAATCCCGGCCGGCCTTCGGCCACCCCCCCCACGGGGGAAAGTGCCATCTCATGATATACGCTAATCCACACGAATTTTTCTGCGAATTTTCATCCCGGGAAATCAATCTTCGGAAACAAGCGCAAATGCTAGTTCCTTCAGTGTTTTCCGTGGGGTGTCCGGCTGATAGTCAGAGGATGCCTGTAAGGAGTCCAGCCATTCGTCAATCGCATTCATGTCAAAGCATATCTTCATTGTATTGGCTGCTCCACCTGTCGGTATACGTAGATACGGGATACTCTTATTGATTACCATGCGGTGTACTGTCCGTGTGGTGACGCCCAGAATTACAGCGACATCGCGTACGGATATGATTCGCCTTTTGATTTCATTTGTACTCTTCATTTTCTTCCCCTAGGAAATAACGGTGGTGAAGTCGTGTCCATTAAAAACCCGTGCCGCAGGAAATTGGATTATTCCTGGCCGCATCAATTCCGATTCACCCTCTTGGGCGGTATCGTAAATCACCCCTTGGATTATCTCTTGCTGCTCCGCTTCCGTCATGTGAAGATAGCGCATCGTCGTGAGTGCATTCGCATGGCCTAGAATTTCCTGAACCGCCTTGAGGTTTCGGCCCGAAGTCTCGTATACCCTGGTCGCTAGTGTGTGCCGTGTACTGTGGAGGGTAACGCCCTCGGTGTTTATTCCAGCCCTTTGACAAGCTGCACGAAATTGCCGCCGGATTGCTTGTGTATTTGTGGACGAAAAAATTTGGCCTGATTCTGGGTTGCCTATCTCTTCCTTATACTTGAGCAATGCAGCGTTCAAAGATGGGTGGATGGGTATTTTCAAACGCTGTTGTCCTTTATTGCTTTCAACGGGTAGGCGGATGATCTGCTTGATCCAGTCGATCCATTCCCATCGCACTGTTGCCCCTGCTGTCGCCCGCAGCCCTGTAAAAAAGTATATAAACCACCGTAGACGCCATTCCGGGTGCCGCTCTGCGCGAAGTATGGCGTTGACCTCTTCCACTTGAAGACCACGACGTTTTTGTGGCTCATTCCTTCTGACCGGCGTCCACGGAGCCAGAGGGTTGTAGGCGATCAGGCTGTTGGTTTTGGCCCAATCCAGAAAAGTACGTATCATTCCTATATAGAGATTTATGGTTTGTCCCCGAACGCCTTTCGCCAACCGCGTGGCTGCCCACTGTTCGACCTTTTCAAGAGTAATGTCCGAGGCTTTGATAAGACCATTGTTTTCGATCACAAGGCGGTACGCGGTAAAAAATGCGTCTATCGTTCGTTCCGAGTGTGTGCCTGCTCGCATGTGCTTAAAATACTGATCGCGGAGATCACGTAATCGAGCATTCATCCCGACGACGCTTGCAGGGAGAATTCCGGCGCGTTGAAGCTCAATATTTTTCCGCATCTCGGTAAGTATGATGACGGCCGTTTGCTTGTCCGAAGAGAGCCGCTTTCGGATCAGCTTACCGTCCGCACCGGCAATGCGGCTATACCAAATTGTTCCGCGCTTGTACAGCCCCCGAATCATCTGCTTTGGTTTGGCAGTGCTTGTCATAATCTCTCCCGTATAACGCAACAAAAAGGGGACCGGCCACTAGCCGATTCCTATGGAATTCAACAAAGCCCACAATGCCGCCCTTATTGCTGGGACTATAGCGGCGTCGACCTCGATTATTTTTAAAATGAGTTCCTGGGTTGAATGTGGAAGATGATTCCACCCAACCGTGATATTCTGGAGTGCGACCGAATCGGCGTGATTCGGATTTATTGGTGTGCTGGGGTGCGCTTCGTCGGATTTTGCTATGTGAGGAAATGCAGATTTACGCTCAATCGTTTTCCGATTAGGCTGTAACTCATTTAATGGATTATTGTTAGCAGTTTCAGCCGTTTGACTGTCGATCTGGAGGTTGCGGGTTCGAGTCCCGTCGTGATCGCCATACTTATGCCCCGCATCCCAGCGATGCGGGGCTTTTTCGTTTCCAACGGGTTCCATTCCTAACACAAAATACCCCCGGCATTGCTGCCGGGGGTTGAGGTGGTTATACCATTGATAATGCTTCAGCTCACCTTTTTCGTCACCTCGGCGTCAGAGCATCCAACCGGGCAAAAAACGGGCTGTTCGGCCGGGGTCCACGCCACGAACATTCGCTCCGGGAATCCGACCGCGTGAGTTCGATGCTGTCGCTGCCTGGCCCCATGGCCCCCGGCCGAACCGCCCGTTTGTCGCGCTGATGGAGGTCCGCACGCCGGGGTGGCGAATGGGGGAGGCTGTGTTGGCTTACTGGACGCTGACGCTCTATAAGCTCGCGATCAACCCCTTCAGGTCAGCAAGACCAACCACCATACCATCGTCGTCGACGACGGGAATATCCGCAATGCGGTTTTCCCGCATGATATCGAGAACTTCCCCGGCAAGGCTCCCGACCAGTACCCGGCGGCAGTCGCGGACCATGACGTCGCCGACGCGGCGCTTGAGGAAATCGGAATCGGCCTCGAGGCCGCGGCGGAGGTCGCCGTCGCAGAAGATGCCTTCAAGACGGCCGGTGGCGTCGACGATGACCGCCGCCCCCGCCCTGGCGTTGGTCATGGCGAGGAGCGTGTCGGCGACAGTGGTGTCCCTGTCCACCTTGGCGACGGCGTCACCGAGACGCATGACCGTTTCCACTGGCGCGACCCTGCGGCCAAGCGCTCCGGCGGGGTGCACCCGCGCGAAATCGCTTTCGCAAAAACCGCGCCGCTGCATCAGGCTCATCGCCAGCGCGTCGCCGACGGCGAGGATGGCGGTGGTGGTGGCGGTCGGCGCCAGCCCCAATGGACAGGCTTCGTGGATGTCCCCCAGGTGCAGGACGATTTCGCAGTGGGCCGCCATGGTGGAGCGGATGTTGCCGGTTATGCCGACCACGCGGCAGCCGATGCGCCTGACAAACGGCAGGAGCCGGGTGATTTCGTCCGACTCGCCGGAGTTCGACAGGAACAGGCAGACGTCGTTCCCCATGATCATGCCCAGGTCGCCGTGGAGCGCTTCGGCGGGATGCATGAAAAACGACGGCGTGCCGGTGCTGGCGAGGGTGGCGGCTATCTTCTGGCCGATGAGCCCCGCCTTGCCCATGCCGGAGACGATGACCCGGCCGGTGCACGCCTGCATGGCGTCCAGGGCTTCGACGAACTGTTCGTTGAGGTTTTCCTTTACCACGCGCAGGGCGGCGATTTCGGCGTCTATTGTCTCAAGGGCGTGTTCAATCGACATCGTTGCTGAACCTCTCGATATAGCGGTCGCCGTCCACATAGGTGCGCCGGTCGGTGGTGAGGTGGACGTGGCCTTGGGCGATTAGATTGATGGCGGCGGGATAGGCGGCGCACTCCTCGCGGAAAACGCGGGCTGCGACGTCGTCCGGGTCGTCGTCGGAATATACGGGGCAACAGCGCTGCAGGATGATGGGACCGGTGTCGTATTCGAGATCGGCCAGGTGGACGGTGCAACCCGTCACCTTGACCCCGGCCTCGACCACCGCCTCGTGGACGCGGTGGCCATACATGCCCTGGCCGCAGAACATGGGGATGAGCGAAGGGTGGATATTGATGATGCGCCCCTTCAGTTCGGGGCTGAAGAGGTAGCGGCAGAGGAATCCCGCCATGCAAATGAGATCGTATTTGCCGCCCAGCAGGATGCGGTCCAGGTCCCTGGACATGGCCGGCCAGTCGCGGATAACCTCGCCTTCCCGCGCCGAAATGGTGTACTTGGTCGCCTCGACCACTTCGGTCTTGATGCCCGCATCCTCGGCTATGGCCAGTCCCCGGGCGGACGCGCGCGACGACACCACCAGGTCGATGTCGGCCATAAGGCCGCCGCGATCGCGGACGTTCAGCAGGTTGGCGAGGGTTGTTCCCCCGCCGGACAACAACACCGCCACGCGCAAATCACCCATAGCCCCACACCCCTCCAGAACACCATTTTCGAAACGGCGACTCGTTTACGCCCCGGCGATGGAAACGCGGACGTTCTCGCCCTCCAGTTCGAACTCGCGGGTCGTGCCGAGGTCTTCCCATTCGACCTTGTAGTCGCTGGCCAGGGTCTCGGCGGCGATCGTCTCGCCGTGTTCGATTGCGGCCCGGGCAGCCTTGCCGCCGGCGCCGATACGGACCCGGATACGGGCCTCGAACGGCAGATCCAGTTCCTTGCGGATAGTTTGGATACGATTGATGAATTCCCGCGCCACGCCTTCGCGCTCGAGTTCCTCGGTGACGTGGGCGTCAAGCACCACCACCGCGCCTTTGCCGTCGGCGGCGGCAAAGCCTTCCTTGGCGGCGAGCCGGACGTCCAGGCGGTCCGGGGTGAGGTCGATTGTCCCGCCGTCGTACGCGAGGGTATAGACGCCCTTTTCCTTTACCTCGTGCACCACCGTTGCCGCGTCGACCTTGGCGAGGGCGGCGGCGCAGGCCTTCATCGACTTGCCGAGGATGGGGCCAAGCGTCTGGAAGTTCGGCTTGACGGTAAAGGTGACGTATTGGGCCGCGTCGTCGGCGAATGCCAGTTCCTTGACATTGATCTCCTCCCGCACGATGCCGGCGAGATCCTCGATGCCGGCCCGCTCTTCCGGCCGGGTGAGGATAACGACCGCCTCCGCGAGCGGCTGGCGCACCTTGAGTTTTTGCGAGGCGCGGGCGGCAAGCCCGAGGCTCGCTATTTCGCGCACCAGATCCATCCGCGCTTCGACGTCGCGGTCGATGCGGGCGTCGACCGGCGCGGGCCAGCGGCACAGGTGCACCGATTGCGGCAGGCTGTCGGGCCACAGGTTCCGGGCGAGGTTCTGATACAGTTCTTCGGCGAAGAACGGCACGAACGGGGCGGAAATCACCGCGATCTGGCACAGCGTTTCGTACAGCGTCCAGTAGGTGGACGCTTTTTCGTCGTTCTGCTCGCCAGACCAGAAGCGGTCGCGGCTGCGGCGGACATACCAGTTCGACAACTGCTCGACCAGCGCACTCAGGGCCTGGGCGGCCTGGAGTATGTTCATGTTCTCGAGGTTGGTCGAGATTTCCCGCGTCGCCGTCTCCAGCTTCGACAGCATCCAGCGGTCAAGGAGCGAGCGCGCTTCCGGCTTCGGCCGGTTCGGGGCCGAGGCAAAGGGATCGCCCGACAGTTCGCGCACGTCCGGGAGGCCGCGGCTGGGATCGAAGTTGTCGATGTTCGCATAGATAACGAAGAAGGAATGGACGTTCCGCAAGCGGACGAGGAAGTCCTTCTGCGCCTCGCGGATGCCGGCCTGGAAAAAGCGGGTCGACGTCCACGGCTGGTTCGAGATGCAGAAGAACCAGCGCATCGCGTCCGCCCCTTCCTGATCGAACACGTCGAACGGGTCGGGGTAGTTGCGGAGTTTTTTCGACAGCTTGGTCCCTTCGGCCGACAGCAGCAGGCCGAGGACGAGGCAGCTCCGGTAGGGTATCGGATAGTCGGTGTCGAACCAGGGCTGCAGTTCGCCCACCGACTCGCCCCGCTCGTGCTTGCGGCGGGCGCATTCCTTAAGGAGCGTCGCCTCGGCGAGGAGCGAATAGAACCAGCCGCGGGTCTGGTCGATGGCTTCGGAGATGAAGTCGGCCGGGAAGGCTTTGCGGAGCTTTTCCTCCGAGCCTTCCTTGTGCGGATAGCCCCATTGGGCAAAGTGCATCGCGCCGGAGTCGTACCAGCAGTCGATGACTTCGGGGACGCGCCACATTTCGCTGCCGCACTTGTCGCACTTCAAGCGCACCTGGTCGACCCAGGGCTTATGCAGTTCGAAGTTCTCGGGCAGTTCGTCCCGGTTAACGGCGCGCTGGAGCAGTTCCTCCTTGCCGCCCACGGCGGTGCGGCTGCCGCAGGAGCATTCCCAGATCGGCAGGGGCGTCCCCCAATAGCGCTCGCGCGACAAGGCCCAGTCGACGTTGGATTCAAGGAAGTTGCCGAACCGCCCGTCCTTGATGTGTTCCGGATACCAGTCGACCTTGGCGTTGTTTTCCAGCATTTTGTCCTTGATGGACGAGGTGCGGATATACCACGCCGGACGCGGGTAGTAGAGGAGCGGGCTCGGGCAGCGCCAGCAGTAGGGATAGTCGTGGACGTATTGTTCCGACTTCAGGAGCTGCTTGCGGGCCTTCAGTTCCTTGATGATGAGCGGGTCGGCGTCCTTGACGAACTTGCCTGCCCAGGGAAGGATGGCCGCGTCGAGGGTGCCGTCCGGCTTGACCGGGTTAAGCATGGACAGATCGTTTTCGCGGCCCATGCGGTAGTCGTCCTCGCCGAAGGCGGGGGCTATATGGACGATGCCGGAACCGGTGTCGAGGCCGACATAGTCGCCGGCGATGACGCGGAAGGCGGGCTTGTCGACTTCGAGGAAGGCGAAAAGTTGTTCGTATTCCTGCCCGACCAGTTCGGAGCCTTTAACGGTGCGGACAACTTCGTGGGGAATCTTGCCCATCACGCTTTCACGCAGGGCCGACGCCATGACGAGCGTTTCGTCCTCGACCTTGACGTAGTCGTAGTCGAAGTCAGGCCCGACGGCGAGGGCGACATTGGAGAGAAGCGTCCACGGCGTGGTGGTCCAGGCGACGAACAGGGTCTTCGGATCGGCCTTCGATCGGAAGGCGACATAGGCCGACGGGTCGGCGACCTCCTTATAGCCCTGCCCCACTTCGTGGCTGGAAAGGGCGGTGCCGCAGCGCGGGCACCACGGCACGATCTTGTGGCCGTGGTAAATGAGGTCCTCGTCCCACATCTGCTTCAGGCTCCACCACACCGAATCGATATAGCTCTCGTGGTAGGTGACGTAGGGGTCGTCCAGGTCGACCCAGAAACCGATGCGCTCCGTCAGCTTGCGCCAGGCGTCGGAGTAGCGGAATACCGAGTCCTTGCACTTTTTGACAAACGGCTCGACGCCGTACGTTTCGATAGCCTGCTTGCCTTCGATGCCGAGTTCTTTCTCGACCTCGATTTCCACCGGCAGGCCGTGGGTGTCCCAGCCGGCCTTGCGGGGCACGTTGTAGCCCTGCATGGCGCGGTAGCGCGGGAACAGGTCCTTGACGACGCGGGTCAACACGTGGCCGGGATGGGGCATGCCGTTGGCGGTGGGCGGGCCTTCGTAAAAGACGTAGGTGCTCTTGCCCTCTTCGCGGGCGCGGCGTTCTCCCTGGGCGAGTTGTTTTTCGAAAATACCTTCCTTTTTCCAGAATTCGAGCCAGTTCAGTTCGGATGCAGGAAAGTTTATCTCGCGGTCGACAGGTTTAAAGACGCCCATTGCGGTGCAACTCCTCAGGAAAACGCCAAAAAAATAGGGGGCGGGCCCGGCCCGCCTCTCCATCACAGAGTATATATAAGTCCTTACGCCAACGCAAGGCCGGAAGCGACTCGGCCGCCGCCCCGGCTTTCGGCTTGAAGGTTGCCGCGCCATGCCTAAACTTACCGTATGTCGCGTATGGTAAAAGGAGACGCATGCGAATCGAACACGACCAGGACGGCGGCCGCTTTGTCGCCTTCGGAGACGACGGGGAAATGGGCGAAATCGCCTATTCGCAACGGGAAGGCGATCTGTGGGCCACCCACACCCATGTCGACAACCGCTATCGCGGCCACGGCGTTGCGACGGAATTGCTCGATGCGCTGGCCGATTACGCCCGCCGGGAGAGGAAGAAAATTGTCCCGATCTGCTCGTTCGTCGCCGGGGAGTTTGAGCGCGATCCCCGGAAGTATGGCGACGTCGCCCGCTGACTAGGCGTCCAGCAGTTCCTGGATAAAGGGCGCAAGTCTGTCGCGCGTTTCTTCCAGCGCCTGGGGGATGATGCGAACATCGGCAAACACCGGCATAAAGTTGACGTCGCCGTCCCAGCGCGGAACGATGTGCACATGCAGGTGATCGAGGACGCCGGCCCCGGCGACGCGCCCCTGGTTGATGCCGACATTGAATCCCTGCGCGTTGACGGCTTTCGCGAGCGCCCGCTTCGCCAGGGCGGTCAGCCGCCACAGTTCCGCGCCTTCCTCGTCGGTCGCCTCTTCCATCACGCCGAAATGGCGGCTGGGGGCGATAAGTAGATGCGCGTTTGAATAGGGGTATCTGTTCAGCATGATGAAGGCGTCCTTGCCCCTGCCGACCACCAGGTTTTCCCGCTCGCGGCCGACTTCGGACCAGGCATTGCAGAAAAAGCAGCCTTCCTTTTTTTCCGAGTCAATGTCGTTGATATAGGTCATGCGCCAGGGCGCCCACAGTCTTTGCATACTATCCCCGATGTATATGGAAGGATTGACAACCATCCCCTACCTGAACACTATACAGTTTTACCGACTTCAAGGAAACATTAACCAAAGAAACGAGCTACAAGGAAACGTCAACGAAAGAAACAACAGCCATGCTCTCCCAACCCGAACTGCTCCGCTACAACCGCCAACTCCTCATGCGCGAGATCGGCCGCGGCGGACAGGAAATACTGAAAAAAAGCGCCGTCCTCATCGTCGGTCTGGGCGGCCTCGGTTCGCCGGTCGCCCTGTATCTCGCCGCCGCGGGCGTCGGCCGTTTGGGTTTGGTCGACATGGACAGGGTGGACGAAGGGAACATCCACCGGCAGATTATTCATGCGTCCGACGATGTCGGCAAATACAAGGTCGTGTCGGCGCAGGCGTCCATCCACGCCGTCAATCCCCTGGTCGAGACAACCGTCTCCACGGAAAAATTGGTCCCGGAAAATGCCGACGACGTCCTGGCGCCGTACGATCTCGCCGCTGGCTGCCTCGACAACTTCGCCGCCCGCTACGACCTCGACGCCGCGTGCCGGCGCCAGGGCAAGGTCCATGTCTACGGCTCGGTGCGGGGCTGGGAGGGCCAGGCGTCCGTCTTCGCGCCCGGCGGTCCCTGTTACCGATGTTTTTTCCGCGATCCTCCGCCCCGCGACTGGAAGCCGAACGACGACGACAAGGCGATCGTCGGCACGACGCCCGGGATAATCGGTAGTATAATGGCGCAGGAAGTCATCAAATCGCTGTTGGGCCTGGACGGCACGCTCCAGGGCAGGCTGCTCCTCTATGACGGCCTGCGGACGCGGTTCAGGGAATTGGCGATACACGGGAATCCGGCTTGTCCGGTGTGTGGAGTGCAAGCATGGCAACCGACAGAATAACCAAACTGGATCGCCTCAAGGCGTTGTTGCGCGGCTACGGCAGGCTGGCGGTGGCGTTTTCCGGCGGGGTCGACAGCACCTTTCTGCTGGCGGCGGCGGTGGAAGCGCTGGGCGAGCGCTCGGTGCTGGCCCTGACCGCGCAAGCGCCGAATTTTCCCGCCGCCGAAGACAGTTTTGCCGCCCGGTTCTGTGCCGAGCGGGGCGTTGAACAGGTTCTGGTGCCGGTCAAGTTGCTGGAACTCGACGGCTTTACCGACAATTCGCCCGAGCGCTGTTATCACTGCAAGACGGAAATTCTGGCAAAACTCGGCGTCGCCGCCTCCGACCTCGGGTTTACCATCATCGCCGACGGCGGCAATGTGGACGACCTGGGCGACTACCGTCCCGGCCTCAGGGCGGTGCGGGAGGCCGGGGTGGTCAGCCCGCTTGCCGAAGCCGGCTTCAGCAAGGCGGAGGTGCGAGACAGCCTGAAAGAAATGGGTATCGAGAATTGGGACAAACCGGCCGCCGCCTGCCTGGCGTCGCGGGTCCCCTACGGCACATCCATCACCGGGGACATTCTTACCCGGGTGGAAGCGGCTGAATCCTATCTCGCCGGTCTTGGTTTTCGCGGCGTGCGGGTGCGCCACCACGGCGATTTGGCCCGTATCGAGGTGCCGGGGGACGATCGGGTGCGGCTGTTCGATCCGGCGGTGAGCGGTCCCGTTGCAGCGCAGTTGAAAGAGCTCGGGTACAGTTTTATCGCCGTCGATCTGCAGGGTTACCGGACCGGGAGCCTGAACGAAAGCATCGGAAAATAGGCGTTTCCGTCATTTGTGCGGCATAAGTATATAATTCAAAACGTGCGGCATCCCTTTCCGTCACCCCGGCGGTGCAGCGTCGACCAGCGCGCACGCGTGTGGTTGTGCCGGGGCAAGGGCAAATGCCCCTATGCTCCAATGCGTTCCAGGATGCCCGGCCGTCCCGGTCCAGCCCGCCTGCCCCGGCACACCTTCCCGATCTCATGCAGCGGACGTTTTTCCCGCCGGGGTGACGTCTGGGTAAAGAAGAGAGCGCCATGGTGAAGAAACTGCGGTGAGGCGGGGCCGGGTTTTCGCCCGACCCCGTTGCCCCTTATGATGTTTTTTTCTGCTTCTGGAATTCGGCGTAATACTCCTGCCCGATTCGGTACACCGCTTCGCCGATCTTGCGGTATTCCACCTCCTTCAGATTCGCCAAGGACACCCGGAACGACGGATGCGTCGCGCCGAATCCCTGCGCCGGCAGCAGCACCACCCCTGCCTCATGGGCGAGGCGGAACAGGGCTTCGTTCGGCTTCAGCGTCTTCAGATACCACTGCACGAATTCCTCGCCATAACTCTTGCGATAAATCGCCTCCACATCCAGAAGCTGGTAATAGTCCACCATGTTGTCGCCCTGCGGCGCCTGGCTGCAGAAGCCGTGGTAGAGCATGTCGTTGCGTTTCCGGATAAGGCGCTTCATCGCCGCCTTGTAGGTGTCGGCGTGGTCCATCAGGGAAAACAGCGCGAACATCACCATCTGCACCTGCACCGGCGTTGCCAGCCCGGCGGTGTGGTTCAGGGCCACGGTGCGGCTGTCCGCGACCAGGCGGTCGATGAACTTCAGTTTGTCCGGCTCGGTCGAGATGGATTCGTAGCGCTGATGCAATGCCTTGCGCGTCTCTTCCGGCTGTTCCTGTATCATCCGGTCGACGATATTGTCCTGGTGCATGGCGATGGCGCCCATGCGCCAGCCGGTCGCGCCGAAATACTTCGAGAACGAATAAACGAGGATGGTGTTTTGCGGGCACGACGCGAAGAGCGAGGTGAAGTCGTCTGCAAAGGTGCCGTAGACGTCGTCGGTCAGGAGGATGAGGTCGGGACGAATCGAGATGATATGCTCGATGCGGCGGAGGTTGTCGTCCGACAGCTTTACCGACGGCGGATTCGAAGGATTGACCAGGAAGAACGCCTTGACGTCCCGGTCCAGCAGTTTGTCCAGTTCGGTGGTCGAGTATTGCCAATTATTGTCCTCGTCGGCATTCACCCCCACCTCGACCAGTTGGAAGTCGTTCAGCTTGGGGATATCGATATACGGCGTGAAGATGGGAAGGCCGAGGGCAATCTTGTCGCCGGGGGAAATAATGCGGTTTTCCCGCAGTGAATCGAAGATATAGGTCATCGCCGCCGTGCCGCCTTCGGTCGCAAAGATGTCGAAGTCGCCCACAAAGGGGTGCATGCCGATCATTTCCTTGCGAAGATACTGGTTCACGATGGCTTCGCTCAGGGACAGCATACGGTCCGGGACGGGATAATTGCATCCGAGAATGCCTTCGCACATCTCGTAGATGAAATCGCCTGCGTTCAAACCAAGGTGATCCCTGACGTAGGAGGTGGCGGAACGGAGGAACTTGACGCCCACGTCGTCCAGGTGCTGGTGGACGAAGATGTCGAACCGCGCTTCAATGCCTTCCCGCATCGGGAAGCCGCCCACCCCTTCCGGCATATAGGTCCAGGAGTTTTCCGACTCCTGCATGGCAAAGCGCCCGAGTTGCAAAAAGCCGTGGCGGGGGATGGTGGCGAGGAAGTTGGGGTTGCCCCGTCCGGCGTTGAGCATGGGCTTCGACAGGCTGCCGGCGGCGACGTCGATCAGGGTGTTTTTCAGTTCGAACGGGCTGAGCGTGGCCAGCTCCGCATAGTTGAGGTTCGTGTTATCCGTGGTATTATCCATTGCTCTTCCTTTACAGTTTTCCTTAGACGAGGGAGACCACGAGCGGGCCGAGAAGGGTCAAAAGCACGTTCGCCAGTGCGTAGGTGATGGCAAACGGGACGGTGGGGATGGAATTGCCCGCCTTGTTTAGCACCTCGCCGAAGGCGGGGTTGGCGGAACGGGAACCGCTGAGCGCGCCGGCGAGGATGGCGCTGTTCTTGTAGCCGATGACATAGCGGCCGATGATCATGGTGAGGATCAGCGGGATGATGGTGACGAGCAGGCCCACGATAAAGATGCTGATCCCGTTGTGGCGAATGGTCTGGATTGCCTGCTGGCCGGACGCCAGTCCGACGATGGCGACAAAACCGGCGAGGCCGAGGTCCTTGAGAATCTGCACCGCGCCGGGCGGGATATAGCCGATATCCGGCCTGCGGGTGCGCCACCAGCCGAACACCAACCCGGACAGCAAGGCGCCGCCGCCGCTCCCGAGCGTCAGCGGCAAACCGGCCACGCGGACGACAATAAGCCCGATCAGCAACCCGACCACCATGCCCAGTCCCAAATAGACGAAATCGGTCTTGGAACTGTACACGGCCAGGTGCCCCAGCTTCGACCCGGCGCGGGACACGTCCTGGGGCGAGCCGTAGAGCGTCAGGACGTCGCCCTTTTCAAGCTGCGTGTTCGGGGTGATGTCCAGTTCCTTGCCGTCGCGCCGGACAGCCATGACGTAGACGCCGTGGGTCGTCTCGCGGCTCAGCATGTCTTTCAGGGTCATTGCCGGCTTGCCGGTGAATGCGTCCCGCGTCAGGGTGACGTCGTGGCGGATAAGGTGGAGCTGCATGTCGTCGTCGCCCCGCACTTCAGTCCCGAGTCCGACGCCGTTTTTCAAAAGCGCCTCGCGCCGGCCGACCACCAGCACTTCGTCGCCGCCCTTCAGCGCCACGTCGGGCGTGACCGCGACAACCCGCTTGTCCCGCTTGATGCGTTCCACCGTAAAGCGGTAATCCGGGTCGCGCGATTCAAGTTCCTGTACCGTTCCCGAGTACGACTGCGGCAAAGCATAGACCCGGCCGACGACTTGCCCCAGAACCGGATCGCCCTCAGGAGCGACCACGTCGTTCCGGGCGTGGAGGGTGGCTTCGGCGGCCATGGCGTCGTCCCGGATGGACCTGCCCATGAAGCGGGGCAGGATGTCGACGCAGATGATAATGGTACCGAGTGACCCGAAAATATAGGTGACAGCATACCCGACGGCGACATTCTGCTGCAGGGTATGCACCTGGTCGGCTGCCAGGCCCAGGCGGGCGATTGCGTCGGAGGCGGTGCCGATGATGGCGGATTGGGTCAGGCCGCCCGCGGCCACGCCCGCCGCCAGCCCCTTGTCGAGGTGGAACAGTTTGGCCAGGACGACCACCGTCGCCAGGCCGGTGACGGCGAGGCAGACGGCGAGGAAGATTTCCCGCAACGAGCCCTTGTTGAGGGAGCGGAAAAACTGCGGGCCGCTTTCATAGCCTACCGCAAAAATGAACAACGCGAACAGGACGCTCCGCAACCCGTTGTCGGCCGTTACCCCCCACCTGGCTGATGACAACCGCCACCAGGAGCGACCCCGCGACGCCGCCGAGTTGGAACTTTCCGAAGTTTACCTTGCCCAGTCTGTAGCCGAGGGCGAGACTCAGGAACAGGGCGATTTCCGGGCTTGCGGCGAACAAGGCATGCAGATGGCTCACGAGCCAGTTCATGACGCGACTCCTTTCCATCCCCTCAGCGTTTTTAATTAACTTTATTGCTTTAGCAAAACGTTTATAGTTAATTTATGAGTCACGATATGATTTGCAACAGATTTCCCGATTTAATTGCGTAATTACTTTTTTTGGATAGGATATTAGTCAAGTCCAAAATGTGGTGTAAAATACCTCCAGACAATTTATACAGGGAT
>JAJQBO010000161.1:6516-18589 GCA_021203245.1 Planctomycetaceae bacterium | reverse complement strand
ATTTATATTCGGTGTGTCTGTCGTTGGCTGAAAATATTGTGACGACACACCCTAAAACTTCACATTTTGAATAAAAAAAAGTAAAGTTAGCTTTTTGATATTTACTATGTCATGGGATATAGTAATTTATGTAAGGAGGCGGTATGACTAACATCAACCAGATCGGCCCCAGCATCCGTATGAAGATGCCGGAGCTTTCCGAAACGGAAAAGCGGCTAACGGCGCACCTGCTTCGCCTCGGTGCCGAGGTCGAGAACTGCCGCCTAAGCGATCTCTCGGAAAAATTCGGCGTCTCCGAAGCTGCTGTCGTCAAAATGTCGAAAAAACTCGATTTCAACGGATTCAAGCAACTCAAGGAAGCCCTCTTGCAATACTACCGGCTGTCTAATTCGGAGTTGTACAGCGAAATCTGCTTGGACGACGACGCAGAGAGTATCGTGGAAAAGGTCTTCAATAACTCTATTCATGCTCTGCATGAAACCCGCGAGATACTTAACATCGAGGCGCTGGAACGCTGTTCGGTCCTGATGACGGAGCGTACCAACCGGTATTTCTACGGCGTGGCCGGTTCGGCCGCCATCGCCGCAGACGCGTGCCATGAATTCCTCCGGATCGGCTTGCACTGCGACATGGTGCAGGATCCGCACATGATGATGATGACCGCCGCCATGCTCGACGAAACCGGGCTGGTCTTTGCCATCTCCCACAGCGGCCAGACTACGGCGGTCCTCGACCCCGTCCGTATCGCCAAAGCGAACGGGGCCGCCATTGTCGCGCTGACCAGTTATCCCTACTCGTCCCTCGCAAAAGCGGCAGACATTGTGCTGTGCTCCACCTCCATGAGTTCGCCCTGGATGGGCGAAAACGTAGCCGCCCGTATCGCGCAACTTAATATCCTTGACGCCCTGTTCATTCTCACCGCCAAACGGGACCACGTGCGTGCCTCCCGCGCCCTGACGAAAACCATGACATCCGTCACGCAAAAGAGGGAAAGGTAATGCCTATGCCATCTGTCGTCGTGTTGGGGAGCTTACATTTGGATTATTTGGTGCATGTTCCCTATATTCCCCGCAAGGGCGAGACCATAAAAGGGGAGGATTTGCAGGTGCAACCTGGCGGCAAAGGGGCAAACCAGGCGTATTACGCCGCCCTGCACGGGGCAGTCACCCATATGATCGGCCGGGTGGGCGACGACACCATGGGCGAAATACAGACAACCGCCCTGTCGCGGGCGGGCGTCAATGTGGATCGGGTCAAGAAGGACACGAAAGCGCAGAGCGGTATGAGCGTCGCGATGATTGACGAAGATTCCGATTATGGCGCTGTCATCGTTTCGGCCGCCAACATGCAGGTGTCGCGCGCGGACGTGGACGAGGCGTCCGAGCTCATCGCCGGTGCCGATTGCCTGGTCATGCAATATGAAATTCCGCTGGACATCGTCCTCTATGCGGCACGGTTGGCACGGAAGCATGGGACCAAGGTTGTCTTGAACGCCGCCCCTGCCTATCCCAGTCCGGAAATCCTCACGGAGACCGACCTCCTCATCGTCAACGAAATCGAGGCGGAAATGCTTCTAAATATCTCTGCCGGAACGCCCGAGGACACGCTGACACAATTGCGGCGACTCACCACGCCCGCCATGCGGGTGATGACGCTGGGAGCAGCCGGCCTGGTATTTGCTACGGCGGACGATTTCGGCTTTATCCCGTCTCGCCGGGTTGAGGTAAAAGATGCTCACGGCGCGGGCGACTGTTTTGTCGGTTCCCTTGCCGCCAGGCTAGCGCATGGCGACAGTTTGCGCCAGGCTGCGGAATACGGTAACGCGGCGGCGGCGGTGTCGGTAATGCATACGGGGCCGAGATCTCTGGTCACTCCGGAGAGTGTCTTCGCTCTCCTATAGTGTGCAATGTCACTTAATCTCAGTCCGCACTCCTTGCGCTCGATACGCTCGGCTGAGCCGCAACTGAAACCGATCAGAAAAAACGTCCCGATAAACAAGGCAATGGCCTGTGCGCCCGCGTAGCCGTACTTGCCGGCGATATGTGTGACGGCCGCCAGGTTGACAATCGCCTTCTTTCCTTTGCTATCGGCGATACTGAAGATCAGGTAGCCACCGATCGTCACCGCGACGATACGGGAGCGGTTCCGTCGTTCATCCATGGATTCACCCTCTTCGCTGGCAACTGCCTTACGCGGTGGCTGGATTCTGCCGCCACGTGGCGGTGCGAATGGCCAGCACCTGGTTTTTACCGAAGTGCGGGGGCGATATTTTCACGCCGCGGAGGCTGATTTTACCGATGCCTGCTTTTTTCATACCTTTGCGCCTGGTCACAAAAGAAAAAAATGGGTGGTGATCGTCCAAAAGCCTATCCTGAATACGGCCCATCGGAAAGGACGGGTGGTTGGTGGTTAAAACTATTGCCAGACAAAAGATTTGACCGCAAAAAGACGAAATCCCCTACAAGTTGGTTGAACAATCCAATCGGTGTGGTATAGTAATTTTGAAAGTGATATAGGTGCAACCACCACGACCGGGAGCGGAAATGGCGCAGCCTGCACCCCAGAAAAAGCCGCGCGCCAAGGTCCGCTGGGTCTGCCGGCAGATTGAGGATCTCATTCTCGGGCAGGGGATGCAGCCGCACCACCGCCTTCCGTCGGAGCGGGAAATGAGCGCCCTTTTCGGCTGCAACCGTATCACCCTGCACAAGGCGATTGTCCAGTTGTGCAGTGAAAACGTCCTGTACACGCTGCCTACCGCCAGGATTCATGTCGCGGCGCGACCGATTGAGCGCAATCTCTGGCAGCTTCTTTCGTTTACCGACGCTATCAACGCCGCCCGCGGCACAGTCACCAACCAGATTCTCGAGTTCGCCGTAGAACCGGCGACACGCCAGTTTAGCAAGCTGTTCCAGGTCCCACTTGGCGAGGAGGTCGTGCACTTGCGTCGCCTCCGTTGCGTCGACAACCGACCGGCGACCATCGACAACACCTTTGTCCTGCACAAGCGTGTTCCCGGCATCCTTTCCCACGACATGGCCAAGGAAAAGCTGTTCACCCTGATGGAGGAGGTATACGGCATCGACATTTCGCACGGCGACAAGGAGATTGAGGTGGCTTGGCCGCAGAAATGGGAGAGCCGCATTCTTGAGCTGGAGGACGGTGAACCCGCCCTCCTCATGCGGGCGCGCTCGTTTTCGCAAAGCGGCGAGACGGTCGAGTACAACGAGCAGCTCGCACGTGCCGATACCTTCGCGCTGCTGAGTGAAATTTCGGCCGAGGACGGATAACGTTTCGCAGCGGATGGAGGCGGACTTGGATTACCGCGCGCCCATGTACCTGCAGTTACAGACCATCATCCGGGCGAAGATCGCGTCGGGCGAGTATCCGCCCGGGCACCTCATCCCGTCCGAACGCGCGCTGTCGACGACATACGGCCTCAATCGGATGACGGTGCGGAGTGCTGTCCAGCAACTGGTGGACGAAGGCCGGCTGTGCCGCGTGCAGGGAAAAGGCACCTTTGTCACCAAGGGGAAGATTGTCCGCGACCTGCTTGAGGGCAAGGGGTTTTCCCTGTCCGCAAAGGAGTACGGCATCGTCCCGTCGAGCCGGGTGGTTCTGGAAGAAACGATAGCCGCGCCGCTCACCTTTATGCGCCTGTTCGGATTTGACGGGCCGGAGCGGATCTTCTTCTGTCAAAAGCTCCACCTCGGCGACGGCGAGCCGATGGAAATAGAGGAGATTTATATTCCGCTCCGCTACGCCCCCGACGTCGAATCGCTGGATATGGATGTGCATTCGGCCATGAACGTGTTGGAGCTGCACGATCGGCCGGTCACCCGTGTCTCGCAGTCGCTTCGGCTGGTGCGGGTGGTGGGCGGCAATGCGGAACTCCTCGGCTGCGACGACGGCAGCGCCGCCTTCCTGCTTGAATCCACCGGCCGCGACAAGTCGGGCACGCCGCTCGTGTACACCCGCAGTTATTCGAACGGCGACAAGTGCAAGTTCACCACACTGCTCCGCCACCCCCGCCACGGGAAGCCGTCCCGGTCCCGCGCGCGCGACAAACGAAGAGCGCCTGCCTGACCTGGCAGCGCCGTCCGGGAGAAAAACCATGCGGTACAAAACCGACGTGATTGTTCTCAATCACCTGGGCGGCGGCATGAGCGTCCGGGTCCATAAACTGCCCGCCAAGGGCGAGAGCGTCATGGGGTATGATTGGCGTCTCGCCGAAGACGTCGCCAAGGGCGGCAATGTCGCCATCGCCCTCAGCCGCCTGGGCTTTTCATCCGCCCTCATCGGCAAGGTCGGCCGCGACGTCCCCGGTGATCGCGACGTCGCCTGGTTGAAGGCCGACAACGTCAACGTTGACGCCCTCATCCAGACGGACGAGGTACAAACAGGGCAGGGCATCGTCTTCATCGACGACAACGGCGACAACATGATTGTCACCGGCGAATCGAGCAGCAAGGCGCTCACGCTGGACGAAGTAAAGGACGCCATCGCCATGCTGTCGCCCGCCAGGTTTTTCGTCGGCGGGTTCGAAGTGCGCAAACCGTTGGTCCTGGACGCAGCGAAAATCGCCAAAGCCGCCGGCATGCAGACGGTGCTGAATCCAAGCCCGGTCCCCGGTGACGGCCTCGAAGCGGTCGACTATATCGACTACTTTTTCGTCAACGAGGTTGAAGGCAAGCTGCTTCTCGGTATCGGGCCGGACGCGGAATACGATCCCCGCGACATCTGTTTTCGCCTGGCCGGGCGGTACCGGCCTGGCTGCGTCATCCTGACGATGGGCGCGGACGGCAGCGCCGGGTGCGCGGGCGACCGCTATTGGACAATCGATCCGGTAAACGTAACGCCGGTCGATCCAAGCGGCGCCGGCGACGGTTACCTTGCCGCTGTCGTGGCGTGCCTTATGTGGGGCATGGACATCGAAGTTGCATGCCGATGGGCTTCAATTTACGGAGCCTACACCGTCACCATAGCCGACTGCATCCCGGCCTATCCGACCAGGGCGCAACTCGCCGCCTTCAAGGCCCGTCACGGCCTGGCCTGACATCTCTGCATAATCCATCCGCTGGTCCGCATCGCCGGCGCGCGCCGGCGGGCTCCAGGTGTCTTGACGTTTTTTGGGAGGAAGCGCACATGAAAAAGCTCGCTCTTTCGGCACTGACGATTCTTTTGGTGCTGACCATGGCGACGGCCGCGTCGGCGGGGCAGAAGTTCCGCTGGTCGGCGAATTCGCCCGAAGGCTATCCCGACTATGAGGCGGCGATGTGGGTCAAGCGCTATGTCGAGGAACACACGGACGGCGAGATCACCTTCGAGGTCTACCCGGCCAACCAGTTGGGCGACTGGCTCCAGGTGTTTGACGAAATTATCATGGGCACGATCGACTTCTGCACCACCTCGGTGCCTGATAGTTACGATCCGCGCATCGCCGCCTGCACCCTGCCGTATCTGACCTCGAATTACAACGAGATCCGGTCCGTCTTCCGGCCGGGCGGCTATTACGACACCACCCTGCAGGGAATCTACGCCGATCTCGGCGTCAAGTATTTCGGCATCTACTGCGACGGCTACTGTGGCGTCGGCGTCCAGGTGCCGCTCACCAACGCCCACGAGACCAATAAGCCGAAGGGCGCGCTCATTCGCGTACCACCCGTCTCCGCCTACCAGTGGACGATGGAACGGCTCGGTTTCCGCACCTCCACCATTCCCTACACAGACACATTTACCTCGCTCCAGACCGGCATCGTCCAGGGCTGGATCGGCGGGCCGGTGTCGCAGCACTACGGTCAGTGGACTGATGTCGAAAACCACTACTACAACTACGACGTCTGGCAGGAGGCCCGCCATTACATCGGCAGCCTCAAGACCTGGCAGTCGCTGAAGCCCGAGCACCAAAAGATCATCGAAGAGGCGATTCAGATCGCCGCCGCCCGGTCCATCGATCTTGCCGAGCAGTATGACAAGGAATACCTCGACAAGCTGAGCGCCAAGGAAGGCTTTACCGTGGTCCGCATCACGGACGAAGAACGCGCCGCCATGGCGGACGATGTCCACAAGAACATCTGGCCCGGCCGCCTGGCGGATCAGTACGGCCAGGAATTTCTCGACAATCTCCTGAAGGACATGAAGGAGAACGTCGCGGGGTTCGAAAAGTAACTGATGGTTCAGCGCCCCGCGGCCGGAATCTCCGCGCCGGCTGCGGGGCCTCCCCGGCCTCGTGCGGGCCGGACGATGGGAGGGACACACGGTGACCGCGCTTAAAACGCTCAACAATGCCCTGCTGTGGCTGTTCCGGTGGCTCCTGTTCATCCTGAGCGGCTGGGTGTGTTTGCTGATCATGTGGTGGGCGATATTCCGCTATATTCTCCACCGCGATTTTTTCGGCGGCGAAGAGATCATCGTCTTCTTCGCTTTCTGGATGTATTTCATCGGCAGCGCCGTCGCGTCGTACGAAGATACCCATATCACCGCCGACATTATCCGGACCTGTCTCCGGACGAAACGCGGTTTTCTCTTCATGGATCTGCTGCGTTTCGCCATATCGCTGTTCGCCTTCGGCATCCTGCTGTGGATGGCGTACAACCTGGTGCACTTCGATGTCGCCCGCCGGGCGCGGTCGGCCACGTTCCATTACCCGATGTGGTGGGTGCATATATCGCTCCTGATCTCGTTTTTCCTGTCGTGCTGCTATACGGTGATGAACGCGGTCAAGGCCGTCATACGCTATCGCACCGACGACTATTCATAGGACGGAGGGACTGATGGACGTCTTTATCGCCCTCGGGCTTCTTATTGTGCTCCTTGTCATCGGCATCCCGGTGGCGTTGACATTTCTGCTGACCGCCATGTTCATCGTGGCGACAAGCGGGACCAGTTCGGCATCGCTCTTGTCGTCCGGGTACCGGGGAACTTCGTCGGTGGTCATCCTCACCATTCCCCTGTTTATCATGGCGGGGTCGCTCATGAACTCGGGCGGCATCGGCAAACAGCTTACCGACACGGTGAGCCGTTTCGTCGGCACCGTTCGGGGCGGGCTGGGGATTGTCGCCACCGTCAGTTGCGCCGTATTCGGGGCGATTTCCGGCAGCGCAGCCGCCACCCTCTCGTCGATCGGCGCGATCATGGCGCCGCGCTTGCGGGAAAACGGCTACCCGCTGGGTGTCGTCGGCGCGCTCCTTGCCAGTTCCGGGGTTATCGGCATGCTGATTCCGCCCAGTTCGCTGATGATCCTGTACGCCTGGATGGGCGGGCAATCGGTGCTGGCGGCCTTCCTCGCCATCACCGTGCCGGGGCTCATCCTGACGACGCTGATTTCGCTGACCACCTATTTCATGGTGCGGAACAATACAAGCGTCCGCGTCTACACCGCCGAAGAACTCCGCACTATCCGCGCCGAAGCGCTTGCCGACCGGAAGGCGCGGGGCGAATGGGGTCCCGGGCCGGCGCTCCTTATGCCGGTTTTGATCCTGGGCAGTATCTACGGCGGCATCATGACGCCGACCGAAGCCGCCGCGTTGTCGGTGGTTTATGCCGTCCCGGTCGGGTTTTTCATCTATAAAAAACTGACCTTCGGCGTCCTGAAACAGGCGTTTGTTTCGGCAGGCATAGCCACCGGCACGATCATCCTCCTCACCATTACCGTGCAGATGCTCAGCAAAATGTATATCTACGAGAACATGCCGCAGAAGATTCTCGAGGTGCTCACCTCCGTTACCGCCAACCCCTGGGGCATCATGGTCATGGTCAACCTGTTCATGATTTTCCTCGGCATGATTATGGACGACGTGAGCGCAACCCTGCTGGCGACGCCGATTCTCGTCCCCATCATCATCAACACCGGCTTCAGCCCCATCCATTTCGCCGCCATCCTTGCCGTCAACATCGGTCTCGGCAACGTCACCCCGCCGTGCGCGCCGCTCCTCTATTTTGCCGGCAGAATCGTCGGCGTCGACGTCAAGGAAATGCTGAAACCGACCATGTACTATATTACCTTCGCCTGGCTGCCGACGTTGGCCATGACTATTTTCATACCGGAGCTGTCGATCTGGCTGCCTCGGACCATGGGCTACAACGTCTAACCGTGCCGCCAGCCTCACCGTGACGACATCGCCTCATTTTTGTACAAAGGAGAACCGCCATGATGGAGTACCGCATTTCCCGGGAAGACTTGTTCATGTGGTGTTCGGTCCCGGTGGACAGGTTAGAAAACCACCCAGACAGCAAGGTGAAGGTGACGATCAAGGAGACGCGCAAGGAGACGATGGAACTCGCCGGCCACATGATGGCCGACGAGGTAAAGCGCAACAACGCCGCAGGCAAGCCGACAAGTTGGGTGCTCCCTTCCGGGCCGGCGGACCAGTTCAACACCTTTATCAATCGGGTGAATACGGAACGCATCAGCCTGAAAAACCTGCACATCTTCCACATGGATTTTGTCGTCGACTGGAATACCCGGCCGTTTCCGTTTGCCAACGCCTACGAGAGCGCCCACGGCCGCATGAAGTACCGCTTCTTCGACCTGATCGACGACGAATTGAACGTCCCGGTCGAACAGCGCGTCTGGCCCAGGCTGGAGAATCTCGACGAAATGGACGATAAAATCGCCGCCATGGGCGGTGTCGACACCGTCTGGGCCGGGGTCGGCTACAAGGGACTGGTGGCGTTTTGCGAGTGCCCGCACAACCCCTACCTGCGCGTCTCGCTGGAGGAATTCGCCGCCATGAAGACCCGCGTCGTCACCCTGAACGACGACACCATCATCGCGACGAGCGAGCGGAATTTCGGCGGTTGTTACGATAAGGTGCCGCACCAGGCCGTCACCATTGGCATGAAGTCGATGCTGTCGGCTAAACGCTGCGTTATGATGATCCCCACCGGCTCGTGGAAGCAAACGGTGGTTCGCGTTGCCATGTTCAGCGAGCCGACCATCGAGTACCCCGTCACCCTCTTCCCCAAATACGTGCCGGAAAACATCCTCTTAACCGACCGCTTCACCGCCACCCACCCATTGTCGAAAGGGGAGATCCAGCTGTCGGCGGAAAACACGGGTGGGAAAGACTAGAAGTCGTTTAATAACCTCCTCAGCGTGATCATGAGAGCGTTTTAAAGCATTTTAAAAAATACGTGAACGCAGCCGATGGCTTCGTGAGTTCGGTGCATTACCCGTCTATTCCCGTGGACCCCGGCCTCGGCTCCGGAATTCACCAGGGCGGTTCAGTACCGTCTACCCGTTTCATTTGTTCACGGAGTTTCTTAAAATGCTTTGAAGAATGCCTGCGCCATATCCGCAGTTTTTGAAGGAGCCAATGCAGTCATCCTCCGTTACGTCGAGGATGGCTGTTTTCATTGCTTCCATGAGTCCTCGAATAGCCTCGCCGCAAACTCTCTTAGGCTCCCCTTGACCTTTGTCCACGTGTCTTTACCCGGATTACGGCCGACGTTCCTGAGGTGGTGTCTGGAGATTGTGGCCATATCCGAGCCGATCAATTCGGTCAGTTCATTGACGCAGTGCTTACCCCTGAAGAGCGCTTCGATGGCCGCCATGCGAGACGGATGGGCCAAAGCCTTGAAAATTTCGACTCTCCCGCAACCTGGCCTCTAACTGGACAGACATAGTCGCTCCTTTCTTGCTGCTTGGGATACAATGCAGATGGTCTTTCCGTGTCAAGATTTTGACAATCCGAAAATCCACGAGTAAAATAAGTGTTTCTTTCTCAGCAAGCAATGCACCTATACCATCTTCACTCTTGTGTTATCCTTTGGTACCTGTTTAAGGAGAACTGTCTTATGCGTATCGGCTGTCCTAAGGAGATCAAGAACAACGAAAACCGCGTCGGCCTCACGCCCAGCGCCGTGCATTCCTACGTCGCCGCCGGCCATGAACTGTTTATGGAAAAGGGCGCAGGCCTCGGCTCGGCCATCGAAGACGAGGAATACGTCAAGGCCGGGGCCACGATTCTCTCCACCGCCAAGGAGGTCTGGGACGCGGTGGACATGATCGTCAAGGTCAAGGAGCCGCTGGAAGCGGAGTACAGGTTGATGCGCGAAAATCAGCTTCTCTACACCTATTTCCACTTCGCCGCCGACGAACACCTTACTCGAGCCTGCTTGGAACAGAAGATTATCGCCCTCGCCTACGAGACGGTGCAGGAGGGCCGCGCATTGCCCCTGCTGAAGCCGATGAGCGAAGTGGCGGGACGGATGTCGTCGCTGATGGGCGCGTTCTATTCCGCCAAGACCCAGGGCGGACGCGGACTGCTGCCGATGGGGGTGACCGGTGTCGCCTCGGCCGAGGTGCTGGTGCTGGGCGGCGGCGTGGTCGGCACCAACGCCGCCCATGTGGCGGCCGGCCTCAACACCCGTGTTTCCATCCTGGACATCAACCTGAACCGCCTCGAATATCTGTCGGAGAGTATGCCGGCCAATGTCGAAGCGTTGTACAACGACCCTGTGACCCTGGAGACAGAGTTGCGCACCGCCGACATCGTCATCGGCGCGGTGCTGGTTCCCGGCGCCAAGGCCCCCAAACTCATCCGCCGCGAACACCTGGCGATGATGAAGCCGGGCGCGGTCATTGTCGACGTCGCCATCGACCAGGGCGGATGTTTCGAGACGTCCCGCCCCACCACCCACAGCGATCCGACCTTTGTCGTCGACGGTATTCTCCATTACTGCGTCGCCAACATGCCCGGCGCCTACGCCCGCACCTCCACCTACGCCCTCAACAACGCCACCATCCGCTACGGCCTCAAACTCGCCAACCTTGGCGTCGAAAAAGCCTGTCGCGAAGACGCCGCCCTCAAGGCCGGCCTCAACATGTACAAGGGCGTCATCACCTATATGGAGGTGGCGGAAGCCTTCGGCATGATGGACAAGTACCAGGCTCCCGAAAAGGTTATCGGCTGATGGCGGTGTCGGGCCGCACCGTATGGGCCGAGGTGGACTTTTCCGCCATACGGCTCACCGTGCACTGCTGGACGACGCATCGATAACATCGATCGTATCGTCAATCTGGCCGGCATCGAATCGGTAATGTTCGGCTTCGACTTCTGCGATTACTGCGGCAAAGACCCGACGATGACGGACCACAGGGAACTGCCTGTCGTGGCGGGACTGGAAGTGCGAAGACGTCCCCGCCCTCATCCAGGCGATGGAGCGGCGCGGCGGTACGTTGTCCGCTATCGCGAAGGGAGCCCACGGCACCATCAAACGGGTGTTGAGGGATATTCAGGGGGTAGGGGAGGCATACGGGCCTCAGGTTTGCCTAAAATTTCCCCTTCCGAGCCAAGAGCCTACCGCACAGCGATGGTCGGCATCTGTGGATAATTCGATTGCCATAGCGGGTCCCGCACGGTATAATTCGGGTATAGTAATCGGTTTCTATGGCCTTTCCTCAGTGGACGCGTTCGTGCCATGGGAGTACGCCACATGCAGAAAAACGTGACTATTCGGGATGTCGCCAGAGAAGCTGGCGTCTCCGTCGCCACCGTTTCACGGGCTCTCAACCAGAACTATCCGGTGAGCGACAAGCTGCGCCAACGCATTGACGCGGCTGTGGCAAAGCTGGACTTCCACCCGAACGCCATCGCCAGGACGCTGAAAACGAACAACACGGGCATCATCGGCTTCCTGGTCTCCGATATCTCGCAAAACTTTTTCACCACCATCCTTAAGGGGGTGGAGAACATCATCCAGACCTCGAACTACAACGTCATTTCCTGCAGCACCGACAACCAGAAAAGCACCGAACTCTCCTACCTCAATATCTTGCTCGAAAAGAAGGTGGACGGCATAATTCTCAACGGCACCGGCATGAATGACGAGTATATCGCGAAGATCAGCAAAACCGTTCCCATCGTGTGCAGCCACCGAAGCAACAGCAGCCCCGATTTTTTCGGCGATTTTGTCGGTTGTGATGAATTCAACAGTATCCAGCAGCTGACCAGCCATCTCCTGGCGCTTGGCCACCGAAAAATCGGCCTCCTGAACGGCCCATTGCATGTCAGCACCGGCCACGATCGCTACCAGGGATTCTGCGCCGCCATGCGTGCGGCCGGGGTGGAGG
>JAJQBO010000161.1:0-6506 GCA_021203245.1 Planctomycetaceae bacterium | reverse complement strand
ACTACCCGTATCTGGCGAACCTGGGATTTGGTTTGCAATTCGGCTACGACGGCGCCCGGCTCCTGATGGAGAAACGGGACAGGCCGACCGCCCTGGTGTGCGGCAACGACGAACTCTGTATGGGCGCGCTCAGCTATCTCAAGACCCACAGTATCGCGGTTCCAGACGAGGTGTCGATTGTCTGTCACGGTGATATCCGGGGTCACGAAATTCTTTATGTCCAGCCCACGACCGCCTCATTCAACCTTACTGCCATCGGCAGCCGGACGGGTGAAATCCTTCTCGATCGCATCCGCAGCGGCAACAGCATCAATTGCCGGGAAATCCGGTATATGACTACCCTGGTCCCGGGCAACAGCACCCGTCGACTGGGTCAGAAGTAACCAACACACCACACATCACCGATCATCTTGCCCATCCAATAACAGTATACGTTTACTTTTGCCGTACTCAACGCCCAATTCTTCAAAATGCCTCCAACCTCAAATGAATCAAGTAGATATAAAAATCCGGAAAAATTAGTTGCTAAGTATTATTCATGTGATATGATAAGAATGTAATCGGTTTCTATAGAACTCTGCGTCCACGAATCCCATGCTATCCGCCGTTATCCCATTCAGATGTATCAGATTTTCTCCGAGAAGAATCGCCTAGCCTGCACTATCGATGGCATTTACGAAGTATGTCGTTACCTCGTCAACACCATTGAATGCGCACGGCGTCATTTCATCGAGCATCGTTTTTGTCCAACAGGAGGGCATTTCACCATCCACTAAAAGAGGGAAAGGAGGTAGGCGCAACTCCATTTTTCGGGATTTTCATTGTCAGCGATAAGGAGAAATATCCATGAAGAAGATCGTATGCCTGCTCGCAGTATTCGTCCTCTGTCTGTCTGTCGCCGCACAAGACGCCCGCGCCGGTGAAAAAACCTACAACTGGCGTCTCGCCAGTGTTTGGGCGGAAGGCTTTCCCCTCCTTGAATCGGAACGGACGTTTGCCCAACGCGTCGAAGAACTGTCCAACGGCCGATTGAAAATCAAGATTTTCCCTGAAGGGCAGATCGGGCCGGCCAATCAGGTTCTCGATCTCGTCAGTTCCGGAGCGGTTGAAATGGGCGGAGACTGGCCTAACTATTGGTCGGGGAAAAACATCGTCTTCGACCTTCTCGGCTCCCACGTCATGGGCTTCAATCCCGTCGACTACTACAACTGGATCTACGCCGCAGGCGGGTTGGATTTTTATGAGGAGTTCTACGGCAAGTTCAACTGCGTCTACTTTCCCCACCATGCCCATGATATCGAATCCGGAATCCGCTCCAGTAAACCCATCAACACGCTCGCCGATCTCCAGGGCCTGAAGATACGCATGGCCGGTCTGGTGCAGGGCAAGTTTATCCAGCCCTTTGGCGCGCAACCGGTCAGCATCGCCCTGAACGAGGTGTATGAAGCCATGCAGCGCGGCGTCGTGGACGCGTGCGAAATCTCCATCCCGGTTGTCGACGAAAGCACCAAGATCTATGAAGTGGCGAAATACTGGCTTACCCCCGGCTTTCACCAGACCTCGTCCATTCACGGCATCATGATCAACAAGGATAAATGGAACGGGTTGCCCGACGACCTGAAGGCCATTGTCCGCGACGCCGCCAGGGCCAACCACCTCCAATGCCTGGCCGAGACGACCATGCAGTCCGCGGTTGCCACCAACACGATGCTCGAGGCCGGCGTCCAGACCACCCGCCTCACCCCGGAAGAACTGGCGGAAGTGGAAAAGGCCAAGAATGCGGTCATGGAAGACCTGGCCAAGCAAAACCCCGATTACGCCCGCGTCCTCAAACACCAGATCGAGTTCGTCAAGGCATACGCGCAATACCGGGAAGCGTCGAGTCCGTGGAGTTCCGGTCGTACCTGGGAAACGTACCCCGCCCTGCCGTAACTGCGCCCGTTCCACAGTCTGCCCGGTTAATGGAGCGCGCACGCGCGCTCCGCCGGACGGCTGTGACCGCCCACGGCCCACTTTCGATTCAGTATCAGTTCACGAACAAAAACCGGCTTATGCGGAGGTGTAATCCGTCATGCGAAAATGTATACGAATCATCGATTCCATGAACGACATCGTCGGAAAAATCTGCGCCTATTCGATTCTTGTCATGATGCTTCTCGTCGTCTACGAAGTGTTTACCCGCCGCGTGTTGAATCAGCCCACTGTGTGGACTTTTGAAAGCATTACCCAGGTCTACGGGTTTCACTTCATGATGGTCATCCCCTATACCCTGCTTCACAAGGGCATCGTCAACGTCGATCTTCTCTATGGGGCGTTCAGTAAACGCAACCAGGCCATTCTCGATCTCGCCACCTATGCGCTTTTTTTCTTCCCCTTCATCCTCGGCGTCCTTTTCAAAGGCGTTCCCTATGCCGTCACGTCGTGGCAGCAGCTTGAAACCAGTTGGTCCGTATTCGCTCCGCCCATCTATCCGTTCAAAACGGTCATCCCCGTTGCGTTCGGGCTGTTGTTTTTGCAGGGCGTTTCCGAAGTGCTGAAGCGCGTGCTCATCCTCATGGGCGAGGAATACGCGCCTTCGCATGAGCACACGCCGGTCGAGGAGCAGGCAGAACTGTTCAAGGGGGAAACGGTATGACCTATTCCTTCGTTCTTCTCATGTTTGCCTCCCTCATTGTCGGCCTGGCCTCCGGTCATCCCCTGGCCTTCGTCCTGGGCGGCTTGGGAGTGATCTTTGGTCTCTACGGCTGGGGAACAGGCTGCCTGACCATTTTCGTCAACTCCATCTTCGGCGTCATGAACAACTATACGCTGGTGGCGATTCCCCTGTTTGTCCTGATGGCGAATTTCCTCACCGCGTCCAACGTGGCTGAAGGGCTATTCGATTCTGTCCGCTATATCCTGGGCAGGTTGCGTGGCGGCATGGGCTTGACGGTGATCATGGTGTCGACCGTTTTCGCCGCGTGCACGGGCGTCGTGGGCGCGTCGGTCATCACCATGGGGCTGTTGTCCATCGGCGCGCTGATGAGTTACGGATACGACAAGCGTCTTACGGCCGGATTGATCTGCGCCGGCGGCAGTCTGGGCATTCTCATTCCGCCCAGCATTATGCTGGTGGTCATGGCAGCCACGGCCCAGCTATCGGTGGGCAAGCTGTTCATGGCGGCCTTCACTCCCGGCCTGCTCCTGTCGCTCGGCTACGCGGCCTATACGCTGATTGTCTGCCATATCAGGCCCGAGTGGGGACCGGCGATTTCGGAAGAGGAGCTGGCAAAAGTGCCGATGGTGAAGCGCATCACCGGCAGCCTCCTCAACCTGGTCCCGCCCATGATCCTCATCGTCGGCGTGCTTGGTTCGATTTACACCGGCACCGCCACCCCAACCGAGGCGTCCGGCGTGGGCGCGTTCATGGCGCTGATCATGACCTGTTGCTACCGAAGGTTTTCGTGGGCGATGCTCAGGAATTCGGTCTACGACGCGGCCAAGACCACGGGAATGTGCATGGCCATCATGATTGGCGCGGCGGCCTTTACCTCCATGTTCCTGGGGCTAGGCGGCGACGAGGCGGTCAAGGATCTGATCGCGTCGATGGGCATGGGAAAATGGGGCGTTTTCGCCCTTATGCTCCTCATCACGTTCATTCTCGGCTACTTCCTGGACTGGATCGGCATCGTGATGATCGTTTTGCCGATCTTCCTGCCGATGCTGCGCGAATACGACTTCGACATGCTGTGGGTGATCGCCGTGCTTGCCACCATTCTCCAGACATGTTTCCTGACGCCGCCCTTCGGATATGCACTCTTCTACCTCAAGGGCATCGCGCCAAAGGAAATGACCACCAAGGACATCTACGCCGGCATTATACCGTTTGTCCTCATCATTCTTATTGTGGTGGTTGCGATAATCCTCATCCCGGACCTGGTGCTGTGGCTTCCCTCCATGTCCCGGGCGTGATGAGCGCCGGATAGAACCGGCGAAAAACCCGGAAAAACACGCTTCACCCCCAGGTTCGGACCGCATCGTCCCGACCGAACCCGAATTGTGCCGCAACAAGGGCAATACCGTCACGTACTCTTATCTACGAGGAGAATTCAATGAGTCAGGAGAACAGCAACACGGTCGAATATGTCGCCGGTCTGGTGGCGCGGGCGCGCACGGCGCAGAAGATTGCCGAGAAGTTCAGCCAGGAACAGGTGGACAAGCTGGTCCTGGCCATTGCCTACGAATTCGGCATCAAGGAAGGCGTTGTCGAAGAACTGGGCGCGATGGCGGTCGAGGAGACAAAGCTGGGCGATTACCCGTCCAAACTCTCGAAGGTACGGGGCAAGGCGCGCGCGCTGCTGTATGAATTGAAGAAGCAGAAAAGCGTGGGCATTGTCGAGGAAAACGCCGAGACCGGCCTCACCCGCATCGTCAAGCCCGTCGGCGTCATCGCCTCGCTGGTCCCCAGCACCCAGCCGGAAATGCACCCCATGATCCAGGCCATGAACGCGGTCAAGGCCCGCGACGCCATCATCTTCTGTCCCCACCCGGGCGGCAAAAAGACAACCTGGCGGGCGGTGGAAGTCCTGCGGGGCGTCCTGAAGGCGAACGGCGCGCCCGAGGATCTGACCATCTGCGTCGAAAACATCTCTGTGGAAAAAACCACCGAAGTCATGCGCCAGTGCGATTTGATCATGGCAACCGGCGGCGGCCCGATGGTGCGTGCCGCCCACAGCGTCGGCAAGCCCGCCTACGGCGTCGGTGCAGGGAACGCCACCATGATTGTCGATGAAACGGCCGACTTGAAGGAAGCGGCGGAAAAAATCAAGATCAGCAAAACCTTTGATCTCGCGGCAGGCTGTTCCTGCGATAACGCCGTCATCATCCAGGCGGGCGTGTACGATAGGATGCTGGAGGAATTCAAGAAGGTCGGCGCCTACCTCGCCAGCGCGGACGAAAAGGCTAAACTGCAAAAAGCCATGTGGCCCAACTGGCCCGAGGATCACATCCTCAACCGGAAGATTGTGGCAAAGCCAACGGCGACCATCGCCGAAGTGGCTGGCATCACCATTCCGGCCGACACCAGCATTATCCTGGTGGAAGAGGACAAGGTCGGCGCGGCCACGCCGTTCGCCGGCGAGAAAATGAGCCTGGTCCTCACCGTCTACAAATACGACACCTTCGACCAGGCCATCGCTATCCTCAATGCCAACCTGGCCTACTCCGGAGCCGGCCACTCGTGCGGCATTTTCACAAAGAATCCGGAACACGTCAACCGCCTGGCCCTGGAGACCTACACCACCCGGGTCAACGTCAATAACCCGAACAGCGCCTCCAACACTGGCAACTGGTGGAACAAGATGCCCGCCACTTCGTCCCTCGGCTGCGGCAGTTGGGGCGGCAATATCATCTCCGAAAACCTGACACTCAAGCATTACATGAACAACACCTGGGTCATCAGGGCTATTCCGGCGGCGATCCCCACCGACGAGGAATTGTTCGGCGATTTATTGAAAAAATAAGGCAAAGCGTCCCCCGCCCGAAGCACCCAGGGCGGGGGACGCTGTCCGGAGTTCGCGATGTCCACCGACAGAATCGAAAACGTCGACCTGCGAAAACGAGCCGCCAGCCCCGAAGAGGCGGCGGCGCTCGTGCAGGACGGCATGACTGTTGCGTTCGGCGGCTACACCTCCTGCGGCTACCCAAAGCTCACGGCGGGCGCGTTGGCTGAACGGAAGAAAAAGAGCGAGGCTTTCCGCATCAATCTGCTGGGCGGCGCTCAGGTCGGTGCGGAGGTCTTCGAGACCCTCGCCGGCGCAAACCTGCTCGACCGGTGCGCTCCCCTGATCGACAGCAAAACCCTGGCAAAACAGATAAACGCCGGGCACGTGCATTATCTTGAACAACAGATGTGCAAGATACCCCGCCTCCTTGCCTCCGGTGGATTTGGCCACATCGACGTGGCGGTGGTGGAAGCGCTGGCCATCACCAGGGAAGGGTACCTCGTCCCGAATAACGCGCTCGGCATGGTGCCGGCCTTTCTGGACGCGGCCGAAAGAATCGTCGTCGAAGTCAACTCGGCCCAGCCGGAACAGCTGGGAGGTCTGGCCGACGTGTATTTGCCGTCGCCTCCGCCAAACACCGAACCGATTCCCCTGACCGGTGTCCTGCAACGCATCGGCCAGCCGTTCATTCAGGTCGATCCGGGTAAAATCGCCTGCGTGGTGGAGTCGGACGTGCCTGAACTGCAAACAGTGACACAGCCGGCCGACGCACTCAAACCGATTACCGAAAACCTGCTCAATTTTTTGGAGGCGGAAGCCAACCGCCATTGGAACGGCAGCCTGCTCCCCATCCAAACCGGGTTCGGCAACCTTACCAATGCCATACTGATGGCGCTCGGGGAGTCGCATTTCACCGACCTTCAGTTCTTCTGCGGCGGCGTTTCCGAAAATCATGTCAGGCTTATGGCGGGGGGGGGGGGTTGCCGGCAACACCCACCGGGGCCATTGGCCAAGCACAAAACG
>JAJQBO010000057.1 GCA_021203245.1 Planctomycetaceae bacterium | reverse complement strand
ACAACTTCCCGTTCGTGATGCAGCGAACGTTTTTCCCGCCGGGGTGACGGTTGGGGGAGGTTGGGATGTATTGGTGAAAATGGCTGACACAAGCTATGTGAAAATGCCCAAACTTGAGAATGGCGGGGAAAGGCAGAAGCCTCTCCCCGCCATACTAATTCGGGAATCAACCGTACCGGTTATACCCCTAGTACACGTTTTTCCACTCGTCGATGTTGTCCTTGTCGAAGCGGAACGGCGCGCCCAGCATGATTTCGGTGCCGCCGTTGTTGTCGTCGACGACTTCCTTCCGGCCCAGCTTGCCGGCGCTGATGGTGTCGCCGACCGCACCGGTTATCGCGCCGTCGGCCAAACCCACCGCCGCGTAGCCGGCCAGGTAGCCGAGGTCAATTGGGTTCCACAGGTACATCCACGGGCAGACGCCGTTCTGGATATATTCGGCCATTTCGCTCGGCAGGCCGAGGCCGGTCAGGAAGACCTTGCCGGCAAGCCCCTTGTCGCTCAGCACCTTGCCCGCTGCGGCCAGGCCGACGGTGGTGGGGCCGATGATGACCTTCAGCTCGGGGAAGGTCTTCAGGAGCGCTTCCGTCTCGGACGTCGACTTGTCGCGCAGGTCGTCACCGTAGGCGACCTTGACCAGCTTCATGTTCGCGTATTTCGGGTCTTCGAGTTCCTTTTTCATCCATTCGATCCAGATGTTCTGATTGGTTGCCTGCGAGGTCGCCGAAAGGATGGCGATGTCGCCCTTGCCGCCGGCCATGTCGTAGGCGGCCTGAATTTCGACCCTGCCGATCAGTTCGGGATCGGCCTGGTTGATGTGCAGGTCGCGGCTTTCGGCGTTGGTCGCCGAGTCGGCGGTGACGATCTTAATGCCCGCCCGCTTCGCTTTCCTCAGCACCGGCTGCAAAGCATCCGGGTCGTTCGCGGACAGGCCGATGGCTGCCACACGCTGCGCGATCAATTCCTCGATAATCATGATCTGCGCTTCCGCCGTCGGCAGGTCGGGGGCGCGGAGAATGCACTCGTAGCCCTGTTCCTCGATGGCGGTCTTGTAGCCCTCCATCACCTTCTCGCCGAACGGATTGCCGGTTGACTTGAAGATAAAGGCGAACTTCTTCGCTTCGCCCGCCTGCGTCATCGCCGCCAGCCCGAGAAGGGCAATCGCGGCCACCATCGCCATGCGCTTGAACATTGTCTTTCCTCCGTTTTTCCAAATGACCAAAAGTGGGTTACGCCGATTTCTTCCTGTCGAGATATCCCGCCACCATGACCCGCAGATTCGGTATCATCACGGCAATTATGAGAAGCAGGCCGATGATGATCATCAGGACCTGCGCCGAGACGTTGCGAAGCCCCAGGCCGTAGCGCAGGAACCCCACGGTAAACACCGCCAGCACCGCGCCGATCATCCTGCCCTTGCCGCCCGCCGTCGACACGCCGCCCAGCACCACCATGGCGATGACGTCGAGTTCGTAGCCCTGCGCCACGTTCGGCCGGGTCGAGCCCATGCGCGATGTGAGGAACAGGGCGGTCACGCCGGCCATCAGCCCGGTGAGGGCGTAGACGGTCATCCGCACCCTGTCCACCGGCACGCCCGAGAAAAAGCTGGCGGTGCGGTTGCAGCCGATGGCGTAGACGTGGCGGCCGAAGGTCGTCTTGTGGAGCACGAGGCCGAAGACGATCGCGCACAGGATAAAGGCGAAAAGCATGAACGGTATCGGCCCGAAATATTCCCAGCCGAGATACTCGAACCAGGTTGGGAACTTGCCCACCGCCTGGTCCTCGAGCAGGATAAGGGCGATGCCGCGGTAGATGATCATCGGCGACCGGGTGACGATCATCGGGGCGAGTTCCTTGAAGCGGGTCAGGAGGAGGCCGTTCAGGAGCCCGCAGACCGTCCCCACCGCCAGGCACAGGCACATGGCCAGGGGCATCGGCAGGCCCGCCTTGTTGGCCATGCCCATCAGCACCGCCGACAAGGCGACCGTCGACCCGACGGAGATGTCGATTTCGCCCATGACGATGATGAATACCATCGGCAGGACGATAAACACCTTGTCGAGGAAGGTCATGGTGGTGTCGACCAGGTTGGCGAAATTCAGGTAGTACGGCGACAGGTTGGCGTTCACCACCTGGATAAGAATAAAGACGAGGAGAAGAATCCATTCCCACTGAAAGAAAAAGGCGCGGGCGTTGAATTTCTTTTCCGCCGTAAGGGTGCGGGTCGTGGCTTGCATCAGATTGGCCTCCGCAAGAGGTTCTTCCGGTCAACGCCGCGCTTGACCAGGGTGTTGACGATGATGGCGACGAGGATAATGCCGCCCTGGATGGCGTTTTGCCAGAATACCGACATGTTGATCATGGGGAGGGCGTTATTGAGGGTGCCGAGAAGGAGCGTCCCCAGCAACACTCCCGAAACCTTGCCCGAGCCGCCGACGATGCTGACCCCGCCGAGAACGCAGGCGGCGATTACGTTCATCTCGTAGCCGCTGGCCGTGTCGCCCTGGGCCGACGCGAACTTGGCCACCCACAGGACGCCGCAGAAGCCGGACAGCGCGCCCATGATGACGTAGACGAGCCAGGTCAGCCGCTTCGCCCTGATGCCGGAAATGGCGGCCGATTCGGGGTTCGAGCCGACGGCGTAGATGCGCCTGCCGGTGCGGGTGTGGGCGGTGAAGTAATAGAACGCGATATAGAACACGACGGCGATGAGGATATAGTGGCGTATCCCCATCCAGCGGCCGGTGGCCATGTCCTTGAACGCGTCCGGCATCTGGTAGGCGCTGACCCAGCGCCGCCCGCTGACGATATAGGCGAGGCCCCGGTAGACATACATCATCCCGAGCGTCGCGATAATGGGCAGCACGCCGAACACCGACACCACCACCCCCACGACGGAACCGCACACCGTGCCGACA
>JAJQBO010000137.1 GCA_021203245.1 Planctomycetaceae bacterium | reverse complement strand
TGGTATGGCTCGATACGGTAAAGAGGCCTGCAGCATGTGTCAATCCCGCCTGCCCTGGCACAACCGCCCGTCACGTTCACGGCGTGACGTCAAGACGCCGGGGTGACGTGTGGGGGTGCCGATATGGACATTCGTGGCTTGAGTGGGTATAATTATTTGGGGAGGGTATGCAAAACTCATAGGTGCAAAATAAACCCAAACAGGTCGCCGCTTTAAAAAACGGCGACCTGTGCAGACCATTATTCGTCGAGTAAACCCGGTGCAGCGTCCTTACGCCGGCATGCCCATTTCCCTGAACTCGGCGGAAATGGCGGCATGGTGTCCGCTATAATTCCCCGCAACATTGGCTTGGAGAAAACGGGCGGTTGCAACCAGCTTATCCATGTCCAAACCGGTTGCGTAGCCTTCCCTTTCCAGCATATAGGATATGTCTTCGGTCGCGGTGTTGCCGCTCGCGCCAGGCGCGAACGGGCACCCGCCCAACCCGCCGATTGCCGTTTGCACGCTTGACGCTCCATTTTGCAGAGCCAGGTAACTGTTGAGTATCCCCATATTCCTGGTGTCGTGGATGTGCGCGCCGAATCCGCAGTCCGGGAATGCGGCTGTCGCTTTTTGGAACACTTCCGTCACCTGCTTGGGGTAGGCGACGCCTATGGTGTCGCAGAGCGTAAAATCGCGGATGCCGATGGCGTGGAGTCTCCCCAGCAACTCGAGCAGTGGTTCCACCCGCATCCTGCCCTCGAACGGGCACCCAAACACGGTCGCGATGTCTTGGGTGATTTTGGTGTCAGGGAACTGCTGCCGAATGGCTTTTGTCTCCTCGAGGGATTCTTCGACGCTACGGCGGATATTCGCCATATTGTGCGATTCACTCAAGGACATCACCGGGCCAATTTCCTTCAACCCAGCCGCCACCGCCATTTTCGCGCCGGTGAGGTTCGGGACCAGCGCGAACGGTTCGACAGCCGGGTATTTCGTCAACACATATTCGCTCACCTGGCGGGCGCCCTTCATTTGCGGAATCGCCTTGGGGCTGACAAACGACGTAATCTGTATTTTCCGCAACCCCGCCTCGACCAGCCTGTCGATGACCGCTGTTTTCAGGCTAGTGGGGATGAATTCATTGACGCTCTGGAAACCGTCGCGAGGACCGATTTCTACCAATTTAACCTGTGGCATTGTTCTCTCCCCGGTTCGGGCACGAATCATATCGCCGCGCGGAATACGGCGATGATCTCCTCGCGGCTGAAGCGGTAGGTGGAATGTCCCATTACCCGCGCCTGTTTCAGCACTTCGTCCGCCAGCGCGTCCACATCGCTCTCCTTGACGCCAAATTCGCGCAGCGGAATGTCGCAGCCGATGTTTTCGACAAGATTCCGCACAGCCTGGATCGTCTTGGCAAACGCTTCGCGATCGGAGAGGCCTGCCATGTTTTCGCCCATGACTTCACCCATAAGCCGCATTTTTTCGTATTCCGCGATGCCGGTTATGGGAAGAACCCGGTGCAGAAACACCGCGTTGGCCAGACCGTGCGGGACGTGGAACAACCCTCCCGGCGAAAAGGCGAAACCGTGGTTCGCGGCCGCGCCCTCGCAGGTATTGGAGTTGTAGCCGCCAATCATGCTGGCGAACATCACCCAATAGCGGGCCTCGATATTTTCCGGCCAGGCGACCGCCTTGGGCAGCCATTTGGTCAAGAGCGCGATAGCCTTCAGGGCAAGGGTGTCGGACATGGGGTTGGCATTGGTCGAGATAAGCGTTTCCATGCTGTGGCAGAACGCGTCCAGCCCGGTGGCGGCCGTCAGCTTCCGTGGCACGCTGACCGTCAGGAGCGGATCGACTATAGCCACGTGGGCGGTGATATTGGAGTCCATCACCCCTGCCTTGAGGCCGTTCACCAGCATGATGGAAAAGATAGACGTCTCCGAGCCCGTGCCCGCGGTGGTGGGAATGAGGATAAGCGGGGCGCAGCGCTTCGGAACCTTTCCGATGCCCACGTAGTCCGTATAGGAGCCGCCGTTGGAGGCAAGCATCGCCGCCGCCTTTGCCACGTCCAGCGGGCTGCCGCCGCCCAGACCGATAATGACGTCGCAGCCGTTTTCGCGGTATTGCGCGAGCGAGTCGAGAGTGTTCTCCACCGGCGGTTCGGGTGAAACGCCGTCGAAGACGACGCAGGGGACGCCGGCGTGATCGGCAAGCTGTTTTGTCAGGCCGATGTCCACCATTACCTTGTCGGTAATTATGAGGGCCTTTGTCGCACCCATCTTGGCGATATAATCGCCCAGACGTTTGATCGCGCCGTTCCCGAACGCGACGCTGGTGGGGCTGCTGAAGGTAAAATTGGCAAGCTGAGTCATGGTCGTTCTCTCCGTAAAGTAGTAAAAGTGGCGTTAGGGCCGCATGGAGCCGGTTTCACGCAGGCGTTGGTGCCAGGACAGCGCTTCCGCCAGCGACACGGGATGGTGGCCGCCGGATTCGGCTATCGCCCTGTCCAGATAGCCGGTCAGAGCGTCGCGGTAACTTGCGTGGGCGCAGGTGGCGATGATGCGGCGGGCCCGCTCGATATCATCGAGGCCGCGCAAATCGGCGACGCCGTTTTCCGTCACCAGAACATCGACATCGTGTTCGATAATGTCATGGTGCGACACCATGGGCGTGACCGAGGAAATAGCGCCGCCCTTGGTTATGGAAGGTATGGCGACGATGGACAAGCGCGCGTTCTAGGCAAAGCTGGCGCCGCCGCCGATGCCGTTGACCACGCGGTTGCCGGTGATATGGCTGGCGTTGAGGTTGCCGTAGATATCCACTTCAATGCCGGTATTGATGGCGACGACGCCGAGGCGGTGGACCGTTTCGGCGGCGTTGGTGATTTCGGCGTTGCGGATGACCAGGTGGTCCCTGAACAATTTCCCGTTCCCGCGCAATTGCTCCACCACGTATGGACTGAGGCCAAGCGAGCCGGTGCTGAT
>JAJQBO010000249.1 GCA_021203245.1 Planctomycetaceae bacterium | reverse complement strand
GGTGGTGATATTGGCGACGGTGGCGTTCTCAACGACGACGGTGTTGTAGCGCCCTCTTTCGATGATATCGCTCGAGAGGGTACCGCTGCGGATATCGATAATGTTCGAAGAGGTCGCATCCATCCCGGTCATCGTCACGGCACGGGTAAAGCTGCCTGCATGAATCAGAAGCTGGTTATCGTGTCCGATAGCGTCGATTGCATTTCCAGACGAGAGACCGGCGAAGAGGCCGTCGAAAACTTCAATTTGGTTGGTGGAGTTGGTGCCGGTTCCGTTCGCCGTGATTGTCCCGTTGAAATTACGGACAGAACCGGTTCCATGACCAAGCTGCATCAGATTGGTGTTGCCGGACGCTGTTATGTCGTTATATGAGCCATTCGCGAGGAGAAAACGGTTCGTTGCCGATGCCGTGCCGTTGGCGGTGATATTCCGAAAAGAACCGTTAGTTATGCTGAAATCATTGTTTTGGCCAGAAGCCGTTATATCGCCATTGAAAGTGCCAGAGTTTATCAGGAACCGGTTGGTGGAATTATTGCCGTTCCCTGTAGCGGTAATAGTGCTGTTGAATGTGCCATTCACAACGCGGAAGTCATTACGATTGCCGGTAGCAAGGACAGCGCCATCGAAGATGCTCTGGACGGTGTCTAAAATGTTGCTGGAAGACAATCCTGTACCGGTAAGGGTGACAGTACTTTGGAAGCGACTATTACTCCGTACAAGCATTTGGTTTGAGACACCAGTACTTGTCAAGCTACTCGCAAGTTGACTGTTATTGATTTCAAAGTTGTTGGTGGCGTTCGTCGCGCCAACACTTGTGGCGCCGCCCAGGGTCGAATTATAGATGCGCAATTGATTGGTCGCGACACCCGTTGCGGTTATACCGGCGGCACCTGACAAGGTCGAGCCGGAGATATCGAAATGGGTATTACGGCCACCGGCGCTAATTGCGCCATTGATAGCGCTGCCGACTCCAATGCCGGCGATTCGAATCTGGTTAGTGCTGTTGCCGGTACCAGCACCGGTACCGGCGTTAATGCCGCCGTTGAATGTACCGCCGGTAATATAGAACGCATTTGTCCCGGTGGAGTTGGCCGTAACTGCACCGGTAAAGGACTCGCCGCCTATGACGAACTCGCTCGTGCTATTACCGCTGGCGGTGATAGTGCTAATGAAGGTACCACTGGAGATATTGAATTGGTTACTGCCACCGTTGGCGCTAATCGCACCAATACTCCCGGTTCCGCGTAATTCAAAGTTGTTTTGACTCAACCCTGAAGCATTAATTCCAGCTATGCTGCCAGTCGTGGTAACGGTGAATTCGTTTCTGGTTCCCCCGCCGGTCAACTGGCCCGTGGTGCCGCCGTTACCTATCGACCAATAATTGTTTCCGCCGGTCGAGTTTATGGCCCCGTTGCCCGCGTTACCATTCACGGTAATATGACCGCCTGCTATGTTTAAAATGCCGTTAAATGTTCCGCCTACGGCTACTTCAAACCTGTTTTCACTACCAACTTGCATACTGAGTGGATTTGAAGTGACAGTCGCGCCGCCTAGAATAAGAAGGCTGCTATTGCTTTGGGTAAAAGTTGCGCCTCCTCCCGAAAAATTTCCTGTGCTATCCACTCTCACGGTCGCAGGAATGGCCCCTGCGTTGGTCCAGGCATTCCAATAGTAATAGCCACCCGGATTGGGATAGTTACTATGATAACTTGTGTTCCTGGTTTGGTACACACCGTTCAAAATCCGGGCTCCAGTGGCTCCACTAGTAGCAACGCCATCATCATGAATAAGTGTCCCGCCGGTTCGTGCAGCATTTGGATCTACGGCATCAACGCCGGTTTTTGAGCCTATCGCACCCACGGTGTTTGCCGTCCCGGCGGTAATGGGGGTTATGGTTGGGCCGGTGATTTGACTCGCATCCGTCAATTGACCCAACCGGGTCGGGGCGGGTGGCACCGGTTTGGCCGGGTGTTGATCGTAAAACGTCCCGCCCAGCGCTGCGGCAGGGAACGCCGACACTATCACCATTGCCACGAACATCCGCAGAATTATGCTTCCGGTTCTCGACATACTATCCCCTCACTCAGATACTTTTCCCCTGGAATGCCGTACGGCTGCCACGACGTACGACACCCCTGTCCGCAATCGACGTTGCCGTCATGCGGTGGCTAGGCCCATTTCTGAGGCATCTGGAGAGGATGGGAGCGACTGGAATTCCGCTCGTCTGAAGGGATGTTACAAAACCCACGTCCATCGCTTGCCACACGGGTTTTGGAACAGCTCTTGCCCCCTCGTCCAATTTGCCGGGCTCTCTCTCACGATTCAAACTACAGTGGCACTTCTACGACCCATGGCCAATACCCGCCGATGGGATTTCGCACTATTCGTTATCCCGAGATCGATCCGCAGGACGCCAGCCGCACGATTCCGATAAAAAAATAGAAAAACGCGGCTGTCGTTTGCGACACACCATCCCTGGCGGTTGGGACCTGGCGGATCGTGCGTCAGTCATCTCGGAATTACAAACCACCTACAACGGGTGATACATGAGAGCGTGCGGTCTTTTCCGCGTCGGCACGGCTGGCTATGCAACCGGTGCGTCTGCGACCGCGAGGCGAGGGGAGAGGCGTCGTGGTGAACACGCGGTCTCACGCAGATGCTCGTCCGTCGCCTGTGAGGGAGGTTGTGCCGGGCTGAATGACGATGCCCGGTACACCACGAGGAGTGTAAAATGCATTGTGGGAAAGACAGTGGCTATCGTGCGCAGCCGTCTCGGTACTTCGTGTATTTCCCAGAATCCATTAGCATTGGTGGCGTTCTCTTCTCATTTGAAGAAAATCCACTTCTCCCCAGCTACCCTCGCATACTCTCTGTTACCTTTCACCACTTCCTGCCGCGATGGTGCCAACCCTGCAACGCATGCCGATGATAGGAAGAGGTCTTTAGGGTGTGTCGTCACAATGAATTTACGAGTTTTTTAATACTTCCCAATCTG
>JAJQBO010000241.1 GCA_021203245.1 Planctomycetaceae bacterium | reverse complement strand
TGAACTGTGCACTTACTATCTTCAATCGTTTGATAACGGGATAGACTCTAAGCGGGGTGTAGTAATCAATGAAAATTTAAAATCCCACCCCGGCCTTCCGGTACACCTGGCTCAAATGCCCGAGTGGCCCCACGCCCTTGCCGACCGACAGCGAGTCGCGAATCGCCTGGGTCACAAATGCTTTCGCCGCCGTCACCGCGTCGTGCACGTCAAGGCCTTTCGCGAGGCCGCACGCCACGGCCGAGGACAACGAACACCCGGCACCGTGCAGGTTGGTCGTCGGCACCCGGTCGCAGCGGAGCCATATGCCATGGTCGCCCAGGAGCAGGTAATCGTCGGCGTCGTGCTTCAGGCCGCCGCCCTTGACCAGGACATTGTCGATTCCCTTGGCGTGGATGCGCCTGGCCGCCTCCTCCATGCCCGCGTGATCGGTCACTTCCATCCCGGCGAGGAGACTGGCTTCGCGGAGATTGGGCGTCGTCAATGCGGCGTGGGAGGCGAGGCGCACCGTCGCCTGCACCGCGTCGTCGTCGATGAGCGGGCAGCCGCTTTTCGATACCATGACCGGATCGACGACGATGTTGATGGCGCCGTGCCGGGCCAGCGCGTCGCCGATCGCCGTCGCCACCGGCGCGTTCATGACCATACCGACCTTGACCGCGTCGACGCGGATGTCGTCGTAGACGGCGTCGATCTGACCCGCCACCGTCGCCGGCGGCACCGCCATGACGCCCCGCACCTCCTGGGTGTTTTGCACCGTTATTGCCGTGATGGCGCTCATGCCGAAGACGCCGAAGGCGCACATTGTCTTGAGGTCGGCCTGGATGCCGGCGCCGCCGCTCGAATCCGAACCGGCGACGGTGAGTACATGCTTCATATGATTGCCTGCTTTCCGTGGTTGATGTAAATCTGCCCGCACTGGAGAATATGCTCGCGCATGCAGCGTTCGGCCCGGTCCTGATCCGTGCCGGCCAGGGCCTCGGCCAGTTCGGCGTGGCTCGGCCGCTGACCGCACATGACGCCGGCGTTTTCCGACCAGTTCCGTTGCAGCCGCCCCTGCCACAGACGGTGCAGGTGCATGGACAGGAGCTTGGTGCCCGACCCCTTGGCGATGAGGGCGTGGAACTCGTAATGCTTTTTGTGCATTTCACCCAGCTTCGACAGGTCGCCCGCCGCGATGTGTTGCGCCACCTCGTCGACGGCGGCGGCGGCATGGCGGACCGAAAGTTTATCGTGGTCCGAGGCGCGGCGGACAAACAGCCTGGCGAGCTGACACTCGAGCGCCTCGCGGAGATCGAGTTCATCCTCCAGCGTATCGGGCGTGACATCGATGACAAAGGAACCGAACATGGGCGAACTTTCCACCAGACCGTCGATCTCCAGGCGCAGACACGCTTCAGTCACCGGCGGGACGCTGACGCCGTACTTGTGCGCCAGGGCGCGTTTGACCAGATGGGTGCCGGGCGGGAAAACGCCACTGAGGATATCTGCCTTGATTTCCTCATAAACCCGCGCCGCCATTGTTTTTGGTTCTTGTTGCACGCAATCCCTCCACGCCTGCCGGGGATACCCGGTCCGTTTGAATTTTATCCTGTATAATAGTGCCGATAACCTCTTTTTCCGCAATATCATGCCGGACGGAAGGTCCGGCGGAGGTCAGGGTGCGTGCAGCCGGCGCGAAGGGTTGGGCCGCCGGCAGGACAGTTTTTTGTACTGCCCTGGATATTTTTTAGTAAGTGAAGGAAGGAGATCATGCAGAATAAATTTGCCTTTTTCATCGCATTCATGGTGGGTGATGGCGTCGACGCCAGCCGGAATGCCGCAAGCCGGGGGAAATTCGATACAGGATATCAGCATCGCGATTTCCTGGCCCAGATGCGAAAGGTGTCCTTCAGAAAACGCCTCCGGTAACCGCGTTGTCTACAACGCCTTCCTGCGGCACCATGATCACCCGTACAACCGCCGGCTGCCCAAGCCGGCGGTTTCGCATGTATGGATGACAGTTTATGGACGAGGGAGCGCACAAGGGAGATGATTATGTTCAGAAAATGTGCACCAGTTCTGGTCGCGGCAGCGCTTGGCCTATGGCTCGCTTCGGACGGCCGTGTCCACGCGGGCGACAAAATGCCCGACATCAAGGGCATTACCGTCCAGGCGAACAACTACAACGCCGCCCTTATCCGTCGCGAGCAATCGCGCCGGAAACGGGAAATCAACGAGGTCAACCCCATCCCGCCGTACCTGTACGACACGCGCCCGATGCGCTTGCGGTGATCGGCACACGCGTTGGCTCTTGCGGCAGCGGTGGAAGCGCGCGATAATGGCGCGTCTTCCATCCTGTACGCCTACATGAGGAGCCACGCATGATACTTGACAATCTCGCCGCCACCCGCGCCGCCTATGAAAACATGGACGAGCGCCTCTCCCGTGCCTTCGACTGGCTGCGGTCCACCGACCTCGCCACCATCGCCCCCGACCAGAAGGTGGTGATCGACGGCGACCGCGTCTATGCCCAGGGCCAGTCCTATGAGACCATCGACCCGGCAGACGGACGGTTCGAGGCGCACCGCAATTACATCGACATCCAGATCATGGTTTCCGGCACCGAAGTCATGTACTGGACTCCCCTCGCCGATCTGCCCGTTGCCAAGACCCCCTACAGCTACGAGCGGGACGTCGTCTTTTTCGAAGAGCCGTCCTTCGCCGTGCCGCTGACCCTTCGCGCCGGCGACTTCGCCGTGTTCTTTCCCTCCGACGGCCACAAACCGAAATGCCGCCACAACAACACGGCGGAAAAAGTTCACAAAATTGTGGTCAAGATTGCCGTCTAACGCTGTATGACAGGTGATCGGTTCCTCACCGGGTTTTTCCGGGAGTACTGGACTGCGCCGAAAGGGCCGAGAGAGGTCCACATGCATTGGAAAACGGTCTATAGCGTTTTAAATTGAATGTGACCCCCCCCTTCGCTTTTCGGCTTATTCCAGTAATAACCGTAAAACGCAGGCAGGAACCAGTC
>JAJQBO010000026.1 GCA_021203245.1 Planctomycetaceae bacterium | reverse complement strand
GACTGGGTGCGCGGGGGGGGTACGGGCCCCCCGAATAATTATTAGGTTTTCGGTTCAATTCGTAGCGGACGATTATTTCCGTGGATTCCGGCCGAACCGCCCGTTTGTCACCCGGATGGATGTTTGCACGCCGGAATGACGTTTTTAGGGAGACGCGGCGTCCCGCCGGAATCCACGGAACCATACTTCCGCTACGGAAGACAAAATTAGCGGGCCATGAAAAAATTTCATGTACTTTTCGACAATATCGCCGACAAAGCCCTGCTGCTTTTCCGCCACCGTGGCGAGGTGGGGAGTCTTGGCGGCGGCGAGGAGTTCGCGCGTCTTGTCGACGGCATAGGTGGAAATCTCGGTGTTGACGTTGATCTTGGCGATGCCTTCGGCGATGCAGGCGCGGATCTGCTCCTCGGGTATGCCCGAACCGCCGTGCAGGACCAGGGGAATCCCGACGGCGGCGTTGATAGCCTTCAGGATATCGATGCGGATATTCGGCGTGCCCTTGTACAGGCCGTGGACGGTGCCGACCGAAACGGCGAGGGCGTTGCAGCCCGAGCGGGCGACGAATTCCTTCGCCGCGTCCGGGCTGGTGTAGACCTCCTTGTCGTCAACGCTGCCCTCGTGCGAGGTCTCTGTCGCGGCAAGGCTGCCCAACTCGGCCTCAACCGAGACGCCGACGGCGTGGGCGACGGCGCTGACTTCGGCCGTGTTGGCGGCGTTTTCGTCAAACGGCAGCGATGAACCGTCGTACATGACGGACGAAAACCCGGCGCGAATAGCCTGGAAGACGACGGCCTTGTCGGGGCAGTGGTCGAGGTGCAGGCACACGTCGACGGCGTGCTCGTCCGCCAGGACCGACGCCATCGACGCGGCGTCCCGGAGGGACATATTGGCGAGATACTTTGTGCCAAAGGCGACGATGATCGGCTGGCCCATCCGCTTCGCGGCCAGGATGGCTCCCTTCATCGTCTCGTAGTTGTAGACATTGAAGGAGCCGACGGCGAAGCCGTTGGTGTAGGCGACATGCAGCATGTCGTTGAAGTTGCGGAGCATCGCTTCCCCCTTACTTAGCGCTTTTTACAGAGTGATTGGTTCCACCCTGCGTTTTCGGTTTTTACTGGAATAACCCGAAAAGCGCAGGGGAAGGTTCACATTCAATGTAAAACGCTATATGCCGACCTCGGCCATCCATTTCTTGAACCCGTCCTGTTCGAGCACGGCGGGATTCTTGATATACCGGGGGCCTTCCCCCTTCATGAACTTGGCGATATCCTCCATAAGCAGGAACGGGGAATTGGTCAGCGCGTCGGAGGTGGTGCCGGCGATGTGGGTCGTGAGGGTGACGTTGTCCAGCTTCAGGAACGGGCTGTCGTCCGGCAGGGGTTCGGTCGTAAAGACGTCCAGGGCCGCGCCCTGAATCGTGCCTGCAGCCAGCGCCTTCGCGAGCGCGTCCTGATCGACCAGGCCGGCGCGGCCGGTGTTTATGAGGTAACTAGTCGGCTTCATCATGGAGATGAGGCGCTCGTTGACCATCTTTTTATTCTCGTCCGTCAGCCTGGCGTGGAGCGAAATAAAGTCGGCTGTCTTGAACAACTCCTCCAGTTCGACAGGCTCGGCCCCGGCGGCCCGAATCCGGTCCGCGCTGGTGTAGGGATCGTAGACGACGACCTTGGCGTCGAAGCCGGAAAGCTTTTTGGCGACAAGCGAGCCGATATAGCCGAAGCCGACCAGGCCGATGGTCTTGCCGTTCAGCTCGGGGACGTTGTCGGAATTGGCGAAGGTCTTGCGCCACTGGCCGTTCTTGATGGCGTAGTGGGCGCGGGCGATGTTGCGGCACTCGGCCAGCATCATGCCGACGGCGAAGTCGGAAACGGCGTGGGCGTTGCGGCCCATGACGTTGAAGACAAGCACGCCGCGTTCGGTCGCCTTGTCGAGGTTGACGTTCTCCAGCCCGGCGCGGCAGACGCCGACGATGCGCAGCTTCGGCATGGCGTCGATGACCTTGGACGAGACGGGGATGAACAGGCCGGCGAGGACGTCGGCGTCCTTGCCGTGTTCGAGGACGAGCGGCTCGGCCGGTTCGATCTCGGGTCCCTGTTTTTCCACCTCGAGGCGGCGGTATTGCAGTTTGTCCCAGCTCGGTTCCCAATCGCCGGCAAAGGCGACGTCGCCGTAGCCGGCCATATATTTTTCCCATGCAGAGACGAAACCGGGCGACGGAATCATGGCATCGCCAAGCAATAACGCGCGCAACTTTGTACCCATAACGGGTTCTCCTGATAGAAGGGCGGTGGGAATTGGACTACTGTGAAATATAGATGGTGCGTAGTATGACTACTTATTACTATAGCACCTCGTTTCCGCTAGTCAAGTTTCGCGGGTCGGTTTTTTGGAAAATTCACGGGGAGGGGAGCGGTGGAGGGTGAGTAAACGCGTTACGGGATGGAAGGATGGGTTGCGCGGTATGAGGTATCTGTTTTGCGTTGCGGGCAATATTTCCGTGTTTTTGCCACTATGTCCACTTTGTTTACCCCACTCGTCATCCCGGCGTCAGAACATCCATCAGCGGAAAAAACGGGCGGTTCGGCCGGGGTCCACGCCCCGAACGGCGATCGCATGTTCGCCGTCTCACCGACTAGAGTTCGGTGCCTTCACGGTCTGTGGCATGGACCCCGGCCGAACCGCCCGCTTGCCTCGCTGATGGAGGTCCGCACGCCGGGGTGACGGTGGGGGAGGGTGCGGCGATAGGGTCGTTCCGGACCGGCGATGGGGTGGCGGGCTATGTACCACCGTTCCTTTGTCGAGAGGCCCGCTGGGCCCCCGCGGTCGCGGGGGTGACGGGGTGTATTGTGACGCGTGGGAAAGGGCAGACGATTTTGGTGCCTTCACTGTGTCTGGCATGGATCCCTGCCGAACCGCCCGCTTGCCTCGCTGATGGAGGTCCGCACGCCGGGGTGACGGTGAGGGAGGGTGCGGCGCTAGTGGTCGTTCCGGACCGGCGATGCGGTGGCGGGGTATGTACC
>JAJQBO010000072.1 GCA_021203245.1 Planctomycetaceae bacterium | reverse complement strand
GCAAAAAATGCTGGACTCGGTCAATTATCTAGTGAAGGGCCAAACATGAGACGCCCTCTCCCGAAGGAGAGGGCGAGGCGTCGACAGTCAGTCAAAGGCGTGGCCGGACGAGCCGAGCACGGCGTCGTTTTTGTGCTTGTAGAGTTCCTTGAGGGCGTCGCGGGCGGGCCCGAGGTACTTGCGGGGGTCGAATTCCTGGGGCTGTTTCGCAAACACTTCGCGGATGGCGGCGGTCATGGCGAGGCGGCCGTCGGAGTCGATGTTGATCTTGCAGACAGCCGACTTGGCGGCTTCGCGGAGCTGGTCTTCGCCGATGCCGATGGCGTCCTTCAGCTTGCCGCCGTATTCGTTGATCTTCTTGACCAGATCCTGCGGGACCGACGAGGAGCCGTGCAGGACGATGGGGAAGCCGGGGATGCGCTTCTCGATCTCCTGGAGGATGTCGAGGCGGATTTTCGGGTTCTGGCCCGGCTTGAACTTGAACGCGCCGTGCGAGGTGCCGATGGAGATGGCGAGGGAGTCGACGCCCGTCTTTTTGACGAAGTCCTCGACCTGGTCGGGTTCGGTGTAGGTGTGGTGTTCGGCCGACACGTCGTCTTCGACGCCGGCGAGAACGCCGAGTTCGCCTTCAACCGTGACGTTGTGCTTGTGGGCGTATTCGACCACCTTCTTCGTCAGTTCGACGTTCTTCTCGTAGTCGTGGTGCGAGCCGTCGATCATGACGGAGGAGAAGCCGGACTCGATGCAGGAGACGCAGAGTTCGTAGGTGTCGCCGTGGTCGAGGTGCAGGCAGATGGGGATGTTCTTGCCCTTGTTCAGCTCCTTGGCGTATTCGACCGCGCCCTGGGCCATGTACTGGAGGAGGGTCTGGTTCGCGTATTTGCGCGCGCCGGACGAGACCTGGAGAATGACCGGGCTCAGCGTTTCGGTGCACGCCATGACGATGGCCTGCAGCTGTTCCATGTTGTTGAAATTGTAGGCGGGGATGGCGTAGCCCCCTTTGACCGCTTTCTTGAACATGTCCACGGTGTTGACGAGGCCAAGCTGCGTGTAACTGACTGCCATGACGGGCTCCTTGTGCAATGGGGAACGGATTCACGAATCCTGTACGTGAAAATTACCTTACAATATCGACCTTAGCAATGTTTTTCTGAAGTTTTTCTCCAGACATTTATCCCGATATTCCATAGGGTTATGTAAACAAAGCGTTTATCCCGGCCGGTTGTTTCGTGCCCATTAAAAACTATTTAGACCTTCACGTCCCGGCTCGCCAGGGAGAATTCCCCCCCTTCCGCCACAGCCACCACGGCGGTGATGGGGTTGGAGAAATCGGCGAAATGGCCGCCGTCGAGGATATACCGGCACGCCTCGTCCGCCGATTCGGCGTCGAAGTCGCCGATGCGGCATGTGGTCGGGATATTGTGCTCGTAGGTCGACAGGTGGGCGATTTGGCCAGGCTTGAGTTCGAACGAGCGCACGTCCATGCCGTCGGCGCGAATCGTTCCGAGCCAGCCGACGGGCGAATCCGTCTGCGCCACCGCGACGATGCGGGGCGTATTGTAATCGTCTTTTTCATAATCCATCGCCAGGAGCGTCAGCGCGATGGCGTCGCGGGGCGGCAGGCCCATGGCCAGCTTTTCCGCCACCGGATCGGTGTGGGAGCCGTTCGCCAGAACGGCGTAGGGCCCGACCAGCCGCGCCGCGTTGTAGGCGATATAGGGGCTGCGGGCGATGTCTTTTTCAAAGCCCGACTTCGGGATGATGGCAATGCATTTTCCGCCGGCCGACAACTGCGCCATGCGGTTTGGAAAACTCCGCGACGACACCCTGTACAACGCCGCCGCCTTGCCTGACGGCGTCACGCCAACCGCGACAATACGGCCGAGATAAATCTGGGACAATTGCTTCTCCTCTTGTTGTAAAACAGATCCTTACCGCCCATTCTCGACGTCCGAGCATGCGCCGTGAAATTCCCCCAGCAAGCGGACATTCCGGTGCCCCGGCACAACCTCGCGTGTGCCCGTTGGTTACTGTTTCCCCGCCGGGGTGACGAAAGGGTGGGAGGCGGCGCTTCCCATATTCACCGTTCACCGACCCCCTCGTCACCCCGGCGTCTGAACCTGCGCCGTGGGATTGACGGGTGGTTGTGCCGGGGCAATCGGGCAATCATTTGCTGCACTTATAACACCATTCCTAAAACCCCGCCAACAGCCGCTGCCCGAGGAACGGGTCCAGCTCCTTGATGGCGAGAATGGCTTCGCAGACCGCTTCCGCGTCGTAGGGGACGCGGTGGAAATAGACCACGTTGTTTTCAATCGTGGCGTAACTGGATTTCGGATTGCCGTCGCGGGGCTGGCCGACCGATCCGACGTTGATGATGGCCTGCCTGCCCTGGAGCTGGTAGCTGAACTTGTCCAGCGCCTCGGGCGGCATGAAACGGCTGCCCCGGACAATCACCCCGGGAATGTGGGTGTGGCCGTTGAGGGCATAGACGTCCATGTGATCGAACTCTTCCTTCATGCGGTGGCGATCGTAGGAATCGCCCGGCAGGAGGTAGCTCATGGTCGGTCCGGCCGGCGAGCCGTGCACATACAAAAACTGCCCGTCCGTTGCGCTGGTGGGCAGATTTATCAAATCGGTCAGGATGTCGTGGCCGTCGTCCTCCATGAGGATGCGGCGGCGGGTCCAGTCGATGGCGTTCTTGGCCCTCGGGTGGAAATTGCTGCGGTGGTCGTGGTCGAGGGCCTGGTCGTGGTTGCCCCGGATGACGGTGCGGGCTTTTTCCGACACCAGCCGCCAGCATTCCACCGGGTTCGGCCCATAGCCGACAATGTCCCCGAGGCAGACGATGCGCCCGATGCCCCGGGAGGCGATATCATCCAGCACCGCCCGCAGGGCGGGCAGGTTGGAGTGGATGTCCGAAATAAACGCCGTCGGCGGCAGCGGCTCGGGAGCATCCTTGCGTATCGCTATCGTCACGTCACTTGACAAGACCGACCTTTCGCAGCGCGGCTTCCAGCACGGTGCGGCTTTCCGGCTTCAGGCCCACCATGGGGAGGCGCATCCGGCCGGAGATCCGACCCATGATTTCCAGGGCGGTCTTGGCGGGAGCCGGGTTTGTTTCGACAAAACAGGCTTTCATAATCGGCATCAGCTTGTGGTGCCATTCCCGCGCCGCGGCATAATCGCCCGCGAGGGCGGCGTCCATGAACTTCTTCGTTTCGGCGGGCGCGATGTTGGCGATGACCGACACCACCCCGGTGCCGCCGACGGACATGATGGGGAGGGCGAGGCTGTCGTCCCCGGACATCACGTCCATCGTGCTGCCGTTGATGATCTGCGCCGACTGGTCGACGCTCCCGGACGCTTCCTTGACGCCGATGACGGTGGGGAAGCTCTTGTTGATGCGGATAATCGTGTCCGGCAGGATGTTGGTGCCGGTGCGGGACGGCACGTTGTAGATCATGACCGGCAGGTCGCAGGCTTCGGCGACCGCGCCATAGTGCTGGTACAGCCCTTCCGGCGTGGGCCGGTTGTAATAGGGCGTGATGACGAGGATGGAGTCGGCCCCGACCGTCTTGGCGTGCTTCGCCAGGGCGATGGCTTCGTTGGTCGAGTTCGACCCGGCCCCGGCCAGGACCTTGGCGCGCCCGGCCACCAGCTCCACCGTCTTCGCGACCAGTTCCTTGTGTTCCTGCGGGGTGAGGGTCGCCGACTCGCCGGTGGTGCCGGCGGGGAGGATGCCGTCGGTGCCGGATTCGACATGCCAGTCGATCAGCTCTTTGAGGGCGCCATAGTCGACATTGGAGAGATCCTTGTTCCACGGGGTGACGAGCGCGACGTAGCTACCGGAAAAATGCTGCATTTCTTCTCCTCGCGTGCATACCACAGACTATGGTGGTCGACCGTAACAACCGCCCCTGCCGTTGCCGGGCAGGGGTGGCAATTGACAAGTTTTCGCGTGTTCCTGTACCAGTATAACCGAAGCGGACGGTTATCGCACGAAAAACTCGGGCACCGAGTGAGAGAAGAGCATCTCACCTCCCTCCATGTCGAGTAGACCGCACCATCTCCCACTCGCGTCATAAAACACTGTCATTCCCGCGAACGCGGGAACCCAGCGGACGGATCAACTGAGGAACGGTGGTACATACCCGTTTGCCCAGAGGGAGTGGATTGAATAAATCGTTCCTTCTTTGAAGCGCCCTCTGGATCCCCGCATTCGCGGGGATGACGGAGGTTTTTGGAACGAGTGGGGCATGCCCAGCGCTTGCATCGCCCGACCGTCGCTATGGTAGGTGCTCTCACTCCCCGCCCGCCGCCGCATCCTCGTTGACGATCCACTTCACCGTATCCGGCTCGATGCGGGTGACGCGGACCCGCGACGGGGTAATTGCCTTGGTCTTGAGGTTGCACTCGCCCGGCGCGGCGGGAACGCGGTCGCGCATATCGGCGTAGATGACGATTTCCGACGCGTTCAGCTTGTCGATGACCGACTTCGGCCCGGCCGCCGTCACCCTGACGCTCGGGGGCGACAGGGTCAGCCTGCCGTATCGGTCGAACGGGGAATCGATAAGGGCGCGGACCTCGAACGGCTGCTCGAATTCCCGTTCCGCCGGCACCTCGGTCAATTCCACCGACATATACACCATGCCCGGCACGGTGACGATTTCGCCGTCTTTTTCAAACGGTTCCAGCCCCGCCATGCCGCCCACCAGGCCCCGGCCGCCTTCGACGCTGAAGGGCTGGGTGCGGATGACGTCGGTGGTGGTGAGTTTACTCAGGAACTCCCGGCTGGCGGCGATGGGCATGGCCGGCGGGTCGATCTGGTGGACACGGCCGACGGCATAGCCTTCCTGCGGCGTGCCGGTGATTTCCCCCGCCTCGACCGTCAGGTAGCGGGTGATGATACGGGACAGCCGCACCGGGATGATCTGCGGCGTGATGCCGACCACGTCCACCCCCGAGGGCAGGTCGCGGACGAAGGCGGGCAGCAAGGTCAGGCCGCCGTCGTAGGTGTCGCCTTCGAGCGCGGCCTTGGGATATTCGGGTTCGACGCGGATCTCTTCGCGGCGCAGGTTGGATATCTCCTGGTTCGGCCCGCGCAACGACACCCGGACGGTGCGCTGGGGCGTGACCGAAAATTTCCAGTCGGCCGGCAGCAAACTGTTGTATTCGACCTCGACGTCAAGGACGACGTCGCACATACGTTTGAAATCGACGCCAAACCACAAGAGCGTGCCGATAATGATGGACAGCAGCGCATACGGCCAGTTGATGCGGCGCTTTCTGCCCGTCGACGGCGGCGGCGTGCGCCGCGCGATTCGGCTCGTCGTGGCGGTGACGCGCGTTTGGGTGTAGCGGGTGTTTGAGTCGTCCATAAAGGGGTTCCATTTTTTAATTCATAATTCACAATTCACAATGGTGAAAATTCTCATATTCGGTACACGCTCGCCTCCGCTTGCGATACTACTGTGCGGTTTTACCGCCATTGTGAATTATGAATTGTGAATTTTTAATTGGTAATTGGTACCTGCTCTTCCTCACCCTCTTCCCCATCCGCCTGATACACGCTCTTGCGCAAAATCGCGCGAAGGCGTTCGTAGTCGAGATCGCGGATAAACTCGCCGTTGAGGGTCACGGATATCTGTCCCGTTTCTTCCGAAATCACCACCGTCACGGCATCCGATTCCTCGGCCAGGCCGAGGGCGGCGCGGTGGCGCGTGCCCATGCCCCGGGTCATTTCGATGTTTTCCGACAGGGGCAGGAGGCAGTTGGCGGCGACGATGCGGCCCTGGCGGACGATGGCCGCGCCGTCGTGGAGCGGCGTGTTTTTCGTAAAAATGGTCCGCAGGAGCGGGGCGTTGCAGACCGCATCGATGGTGATGCCGGACTCGATATAGGCGTTTATCTGCATGTCCCGCTCGACGACGATAAGCCCGCCGACGCCGCCCTTTTTGGCAATCCACATCGCCGCGTCGGCGATCTCCTTGTCGAGGACGATCTCCCGGGCGTTCCACAGCTTGACCGACTCGCCCAGGCGGACCAGGACGTGGCGGATTTCCGGCTGGAAAATGACGATGATGCCGATGAGGGAGATGTTGACCAGGTTTTCAATCATCCACGAGACATTGCCGAGATGCAGCCATTGCGCGGTCAGGAACAGGACCAGGAACAAGGTGCCGCCGACAAGGGCGAGGCCGCGCAGCACGCCCGCGCCCCGGGTTCCATACATGAAATTGATCAGCATATAGACGAGAACGGAAAAGATCAGGATTTCGAGTACGGGGGACAACGCTCCCAGGGGGAGTGAGGCATAGCGTTCGATCCATTGGCTAAATTGGGGCATATCTGCATCCAGTCGTCTGGGAGGCGGAACGATACTTTTCCCCTTTCATTAAACGGTAAACCACACCGCTATGCAAGAGGCAGGATTTCGCCGGCGGGATCAGCGCACCTCCACGTTGTACTGCACCATAACCTCAACTGGCGACAGAACCTGGACGATAACCGCATACTTCGCGCCCGCGACCGGCGGTTGTTTGACCGCCCGGACGGTGACAAATGCCGGTTCGCCCGCCGCGAACTCCCGTTTTTCCATCGAGGCGACGATGCAGGTGCACGAGGTTATCAGCCGTCCGACCCGGAGCGGCTGGCCGTCGGGGCGGCGCAACTCCAGCACTTGCGGCGGCGCGTAGCCTTCTGTATAAAGGAGTGGGGCATCCGCCGCCGACGTGGGCGCCAGGGAGATTCCGTCCCGGCTCTCGACCGCGTCGAACACCATGTCGCTCGTGGAGGTCAGGCCCTCGCCGCCCGCGGCCGGGAACGCCAGGAAGAGGAACAGGACGGCGGCGCACAGCAACGTTTTATGGGACATATAATGTTCCTTTACGCATTCGAAGGGATTGGGTTCGGCACCCGCTTGCGGCCGAACCTGCGACAACCGGAAAGCAAGCCAGGGAAAGATCACTTATGTATCGATTCGCCGCCATTGTCAAGCCGTTTGCGGCAGCCCTCCTGCTGCTGCTCGTCAGCCTCCCCGCCATGGCCGGAGAGGACTACCCGTCCCCGCACATGATGTATTTCTACAATCCGAGCTGCCGTCTCTGCACCAAAACGAACGAAGTCGTCGGCGCGGCCGAGGAAAAGTATAAGGACAGGATGTCGTCCCAGCGGTTCAACATTTCCGACCCCGAGCACGGCACCGACAACGTCCTCTACATGTTCGACCTGATGGACGAGATGCAGGTTCCGGAAGAGGAAAACGCCACCCTGGTCGTGTTCCTGGGCATTATCGACAAGGAAGGGGACGAGGTTGTCTTCACCCCCAGCCGGGTGCTGGTGGAGGGCGAGGAAATCATTCCCAAGCTGGACGCCGAGATCGCCTCCTTCCTGGCTGATGAAGGGAAAGGAGTCGCGCTTGGCACTACCCGCCCGGCGGGCTTTTTTCTCGCACACGGCCCTTGCCTCGCCGGTTCTTTCTGACGCGGTAAACCAGGACGACCCGCCGGCCCTGGACCAGGCGGCGGCGGGCGAATCGTCCGCGCCGGTCAGGCCCACCATCCGCCGCCGGCCCCGGACCGGTGACGGCGCCGCGCCCGCGACGGTCGACGCCGAATCCCGGGCCGATGCCAAGCTCCGTTTCGGCGCCATCAGCCTGGCGGCGTTGGCGGATTCGGTCAATCCCTGCGCCTTTGCGACCATTATCATCCTGGTGGCGATGATGTCGTCGGCCAAGCGGACGAAGCGGGAGATCATCGCCGTCTGCCTCGCCTTTACGGTGTCGGTGTTTTTGACCTATTTCGCCATCGGCCTGTTTCTGTACAAGCTGATCGCCCTGGTCAACCAGAGCGGCGGCTGGTTCCTGGTCATCGCCGACATCATCTACTATTTCGCCTTTTTGCTGTGCATCGTCTGCGGCATCCTCAGCCTCAGGGACGCGTATCTCCTTTTTACCGGCCGGTCGGCCGAGGAGATGGTCCTGCAATTGCCGAAGGCGTTCAAAAAGCGCATCAACGTTGCGATGGCCAAGGGCGTCCGCGCGCAATGGCTTATGGTGGGCGTATTTATCGCCGGCGTGACGGTGTCGTTTTTCGAGGCCGCCTGTACCGGACAAGTGTATCTGCCGACCATTATCGCGCTGGCGAAGATCAGCTTCTGGCAGTCGATGTGGCTCTTGGTGTGGTACAACCTCCTGTTCATCCTGCCGCTCCTGATCATCTTCGGCCTGGTATTAATCGGGGTAACCAGCATGCAGTTGGCGGATTTTTTCAAAAAGAACGTAGCCTGGACCAAGCTGGCGCTCGGGCTGGTGTTTGTGATCATGGCCCTGGTGATCTGGCACGAAATGTACTGGCCGCCCGGGTATCGCGGGTAGGGCTTTAGTGGAGTCGCCGCACTCCCTCCCAACCGTCACCCCGGCGGTGCAGGCCGTCCAGCGCGATCGCGTGTGGTTGTGCCGGGGCAAGGGCGAAAGACCCTGTGCTGCACTGCAATAAAGAAACGGTCCCACCTCTTTCGAGCGCGGGACCGTTTTGAATTGTGGATCTCACTACGAGACCTAGAACGCCAAGTTGAAGCTCGCCGCGATGCGGTGGTCGTCGTAGCGGCTGCGGCCTTCGTAGGTGTAGTCCACGCCGACGGCGATGCGCTGGCCGAGCTTCGCGTCGACGCCGAGGGTGACGCGCGCGCCGAAGTTGTCGCCTGCTGCGCCGACCACTTTCCACTTGTCGGCGACGCGGTAGGCAAAGCCGGGGTGGGCGTTTTTCGGATCGACCCGGCCGACCGACGGCGTGATGGTGAAATCGGCTTTCGGGGTAATCATCCAGCCGCCCACGTCGAACGTCTTCCGCAAGGCCACGCCGATGGGGAATTCGTAAAACGACTGGGAGCCGATGGTCACCGGTGATGCGGGATTATCAAAATGGTACCGTTCCGACGGCGCATAGGTATAGTCAAACCCGACGTGCGGCGTCAGCATCAAGCCGTAGCCGAACGTCCAGGTGCGCCCCACCTCGAAGCCGAGGCTGAACAGGGTGCGGTTCTCCTTGTCGGTGCCGTTGATGCGGCCGTTCGCAAAAGCGTCCTTGCCCTTGAACTGGGCAAAGCCGACAAAGGCCGACGCGCTCACGTAGGTGCTGTCGGTGAAGGGCCGGAGCGTGGCAAAGCCGGAGACGCCGGGGACGTTGGTGCGGACCTTCATGCCAAAGTTGCCCGGGCCGTTCAGCTTGCGCGTGCCGGCTTCGAAGTTGAACGCGCCGCCGTATTGCAGCCGGTTGGCGGTGTGGACATAGCCGACCGAAAACGACGTCGGCGTATATTTCGCCCTCGGGAAGGTGTCAGTCTCCTTCTTCAGCCTGACGTTCCGGTGCATGATCGACGCAAACACCTGGTGGACAGGCACGCTTTCGTACAGGTCGGGCTGGGGCGCGTAGGTATAGCCCGCGTTGCCATAGGGTGCCGGGGTGTAGCGGGCGTTACTGTAGTACTGCCCGGCGGCGGCTGTGGCGCACAGAGCGAAGACCGCCACACAAGCGGCCAAAGCAAGTTTTCTCATCAAACCACTCCTCCTCACGTCGCCGCCTCCCCCGGCGGCAACACAACAAAACGGCGCCTCCCCGCGGGACGCCCGTATACAATTGCGGTATGCCAAAGATGGGCCAATTATACCCCGACCGCGAAAAGCGCAAGCCCTTCCCGCGGGGAAATCCGGAAAAGGTGGATAAATCCGCTTAAAATTGGGTCTTATGCACAACACACGACCTGTCGGGGCGCTCTACCCGTTGGCGGAAAATACTTGCACCAAACATCGCATCCGCTATAATCCTCAACTTGTCTCTTTCGGCTCCAGACGAAGAGCGCGCGGCGTGCCGCGTCGCTGTTTTTTATTATCCAGCAACCATTTTGACAAGAAACGGGGAAATATGGCTAAACACAAGTCATCCGATATCAGAAATATCGTTCTCTGCGGTCATGCCGGAGCCGGAAAAACACTGTTTGCCGAAGCCATGCTGTTTAAAGCCAAAGTTATTTCCCGCCTGGGTTCCATCGCCGACGGTTCCACCGTCTCGGATTATGAAAAAGAAGAAAAGGATTACGGGTATTCCCTCAATTCCTCCCTCATGCACCTCCCCTATCAGGGCAAGGAATTCAATATTATCGACACGCCCGGCCAGGTCGATTTCCAGGGCGGCATGATCGCCGGCATGAGCGCGGCCGACACCGCCGTCATCTGCGTCAACGCCGCCCGCGGCGTCGAACTCATGACCAGGAAGGCGTGGGGCCTCGCCACCCGCATCGGGCTGGGTAAAATTATCGCCATCACCCGGATGGACGGCGACAACGTCAACACCCAGGAGATCATCGGCGGCATCCAGAAGGCGTTTGGTCCCAAGTGCGTCCCGGTCGTCGTCAACGACGGCGAGGGCGGTTCCTTCTCCGGCGTCAAGGCGGCGATGGTCGAGAACGCCGACGGCGACGCCGACTCCCTCAAGCAGACAGCCATCGAGAACACGGTCGAGGCCGACGATTCCTTGATGGAAAAATACATGGAGACGATGGAACTCTCGAACGACGAGCTCCTCGGCGTCATGCCCAAGGCGGTCCTGAAGGGAACGCTTGTCCCCATCTTCATGATCTCTGCCGAAAAAGACATCGGCGTGGCCGAATTCATGGACTTTGTCGCCACCTATGCCCCGTCGCCCCTGATGTCCCGGCGCACGCTCGTCAAGGAAGACTCGGACGAGACTACCCAGCTTGACCCGAAGGAAGACGGCCCCGTCCTCGGCCAGGTCTTCAAGGTCGTGTCCGACCCCCACGTCGGCAAGCTGAGTTATATGCGCATCTTCTCGGGCAAGCTGGAATCGAAATCGCAGATAACCGTCTCCTCGACCGGCAAGGCGGAAAAAATCGCGCAGCTCTTCCGCGCCCAGGGCGAAAAGCGCGAGGACGTCGCCGACGCCATCGCCGGCGACATCGTCGGCATCGCGAAGGTGGACAACCTCCACCTCGGCGACACCATCTACACCTCCGGCGACTGGCGCTTCGAGCGGCTGCCGTTCCCGTATCCGATGTCCGGCCTCGCCGTCGCGCCGAAGAACCGCGGCGACGAACAGAAGATGGGCACCAACCTCCACCGCCTCTGCGAGGAAGACCCGACATTCATCTTCCAGCGGAACGACCAGACCGGCGAGCAGGTCATCAGCGGCATGGGCCAGGTCCACCTGGACGTCATGCTTTCGCGGCTCAAAACTCGCTATGCGATGGAACTTGACACCAAGCCGCCGAAGATTCCCTACCTCGAGACGGTCACGAAGGAAGCCGAAGGCTCCTACCGCCACAAAAAGCAGTCCGGCGGCGCGGGCCAGTTCGGCGAGGTGCATCTCCGCATCAAGCCGAACGAACGCGGCAAGGGCTTCGAGTTCGTCAACGCCATTGTCGGCGGCGTCGTCTCCGGCCCGTTCATCCCGTCGGTCGAAAAGGGCGTCAAAAAGGCGCTCGAGCGCGGCCCGGTGGCCGGCTACCCGATGGTGGACGTGATTGTCGAGTTGTTCTTCGGCAAGGAACACCCGGTTGACTCGAAGGATATCGCCTTCCAGATCGCGGGCGAAATGGGCTTCAAGGAAATTGTCGAAAACACCAAGCCGGTGCTGCTGGAGCCAATTGTCAACCTGGAGATCGCCTTCCCGGCCCAGTACTTCGGCGACATCTCCGGTGATATTTCGAGCCGGCGCGGCCGCCCGACCGGCACCGACCAGATGGGCGACATGCAGGTCCTGAAGGCGCAGGTGCCGCTGGCCGAGGTGGCGGACTATGGTTCCACCCTCAAGGCCATCACCCAGGGCGAAGGCTCGTACACGATGGAACTCTCGCACTACGAAGCGGTTCCGTCCAACATCGCCCAGCAGGTGGCCGACCGGGCCAAGAAGATGCAGGAGGAAAAATCCTCCTCCGGCAGGACCTCGGGCAGGACTTCGGCCCGGATGTGACAGTTTTGATAACGGTTCGGTATGGGGACCGTTCCCTATAATACACACAACAAGACAGCCGCTGGTGCGGCAGGTGCCGCGTGGAGCGGTTGGAGGAAGGGTTATGAAGCAGAATATTCATCCGAAGTACGAAGAAACGACCATCAAGTGCGCGTGCGGCAACGAAATTCACACGCGCTCGACCAAGCCAGACATCCGTCTGACCCTGTGCAACGAATGTCACCCGTTCTTTACCGGCAAGCAGAAGTTCGTCGACACCGCCGGGCGTATCGAGAAGTTCCAGAAGCGCTTCAACCTGGCCGAAGGCGTTGCCACGACCGAGGTTGTGAAGGCAAAGAAGATGAAGAGCAAGAAGCAGGTGCAGGCCGAGGCGATTCAAGCCGAAAAGCGCGCCAAGGCCGCCCGCAAGGCTCCCAAAAAGGGCGAGGCTGGCGAAGGCGGCGAAGCGGCCGCCGCTCCCGCCGCCGAGTCGACCGAATCGGCGCCCGCCGCCGAGTAGCCGACACGCTTGTGAGATTCCAGGACATGCGCCAGCCCATTGCGGGCTGGCGCGCGTTCGCTTACAATGCGGGTGAATCTCATCGGTCCGCCGTGGGAAAATTACTGTAACGAGGACACAATGCTCGACGGAAAAGTCAAATCAAAGTTGGACGAGCGTCTCGACCGCTTCAACGAGCTGGACGCCAAGCTGGCGGACCCGAGCGTCGGGTCGGACCCGCAGATCGGCGACTACATGCGTGAGCGCGGCACCCTGGCGAAGTCGATGGAAACGTATCGCGACTACCTCGCGGTTCTGCAGGAACTCACCGACAACCAGGAGATCGCCGCGGACGTCAATCAGGACGCGGAACTGCGCGAACTGGCGGCGATGGAAATCCCCGACCTGACCGAAAAGGTGGTAGCGCTCGAGGCCGAAATCATCGACATGATACTCGGCCAGGGAGCCGACAACAACCGCAACGCCATCCTGGAGATCCGCGCCGGCACCGGCGGCGAGGAGGCGGCCCTGTTCGCGGGCGATCTCTACCGCATGTACCAGAACTACGCCAACGCCAGGGGCTGGAAATTCGACACTATGTCGATGTCGCAGTCGGAGCGGGGCGGGTTCAAGGAAGTCATCGTGTCGGTGGAAGGGGAAAACGTCTTCCGCGACCTGCGGATGGAAGGGGGCGGCCACCGCGTCCAGCGCGTGCCCGAGACCGAGACCCAGGGCCGCGTCCACACGTCGGCGGCCACCGTCGCGGTCATGCCTGAAGCGGAAGAGTACGAAGTCGAAATCAAGCCTGAAGACCTGCAGATATCTATCCAGTGTTCGGGCGGCCCGGGCGGCCAGTCCGTCAACACCACCCAGTCGAGCGTGCGCATCATCCACGTGCCGACCGGGATCACCGTCTTTATGCAGGAAGAAAAATCCCAGCACAAGAACAAGGCGAAGGGGATGCGCGTCCTCCGTTCCCGGCTGTATGAATTGAAAAAGGCCGAGGAAGACGCCAAGCGCGCGGCTGAACGGCGCGGCCAGACCGGCTCGGGCGACCGGTCCGAACGCATCCGCACCTACAACTTCCCGCAGGACCGCTGCACCGACCACCGCCTGCAGAAGAATTTCGCCCTCGGCGACATCATGGAAGGCAAACTGGACAAGCTGATTACCGAGCTGGTCGAGTACGCGAAGCAGGAAGATTTGAAAGTATGAGAGAAATTTCGGCAAGTATACGGGGATGATCTGGAATTACCCGGGGAGAGTTGAGTCGTTATTGTGAACCGTTTTTTGTCCCTGTACGAAAGGAACACGCTCCATGTCTCATTTCACCAAGCGCGCCGCCGTCATTGTCGCCCTGTTTGCCGCAGCCGTGTGTCTGCAGGCCGTCCAGGCGGGCCAGCCGCGCAACCCGGTCCCCTCGCGCGTCAAGAACGCGGCCAAGGGCGATTGGGTCCTTATCAAATATGAAGACAGAATGGTGCTGGAAACGGTTACCGACGTCGAAGAGGTCGAGGATGACCTGATGGTGCATTACACCATGCAGGACATCGCCCTGAACGGCAAGGCCGAAGAAGCGAAGAACGTGGTCCGGCTCCAGTCGGACGAAACGGCCGAAGTGATGGAACTGGTCACGAGCCGTGGTGCGAAGGTCGAAAAAAAGCGCGGCCGCGTTGAGGGCAAAAACCTCAACATCGTCGCCATCACCACCATCGAAGAGGGCGACGTCACCATCGAATACTGGTTTTCCGACGATGTCGGCGTCGACGGCAAGGTCGCGATGATCGTCAAGGCCCCCGAGATGGAAGCGTACAAGGCCATGGAAGTGATCGGCTTCGGCGACGCCAAGACCCAGTTCAACCTGGCCAGGTACCTCAACAGGTAAGTATCCGCCTTTTCATACCGAGACATCGCAGTCCCCAAACGGATGCGCATCCGTTTGGGGATTGATTTGCAGAGACTACATGGCTGACGAAAAGACCTGGCAACCGCTCGAACTCATCAAGGTGACGGCGGACTACCTGACGACGAAATCCGTGCCCAGCCCGCGCCTCGACGCGGAGGTGCTGATGTGTCACGTGCTCGGCCTGCCGCGCCGGGTGGATCTCTACGCCGGCTTCGAGCGGGAAATTTCCGGAAAGGAACTCGCGTCCTACCGGGAATTGATACGCAGGCGCGCCGCCCGCGAGCCGGTCAGCCGCATCCTCGGCAAGCGCGAATTCATGGGGATCGCCTTTGCCGTCACCCCGGACGTCCTGTCTCCCCGGCCGGAGACGGAACTGCTGGTCGAAGCGGCGCTCGAAAAGATGAACCCGAAAAAGGCGACCCTGCCGGAGGACGACGAGCCGTTGCAGGACGGAGCCGGCGAAGCCGAACCGAGCGCCGACGACGCCATGGCGGAAGAACTGGCCCGCATGCTGGACAGCTACGGCGAGGATGTGGAGGACGAGGCGGATCTCGACAAACCGGCCGTCATGCCGCTCCCGAAAGCCCGTCCGCAGCCGCAACGGCGGGGCGGTCCTCACCCTCGACCGAATGCGAAAAAACCCGCTCACGCGCAGGCCGGCGGCCCGGCGTTGCGGGTACTCGACCTCGGCACAGGCAGCGGCTGCATCGCCGTTTCGCTTGCGGCGCATTGTCCGCGCGCCCGCGTCGTGGCGGTGGACGCGTCGCCGAAGGCGCTCGCCGTCGCGAAGAAAAACGCCGCGAACGCGAAGGTGGCGGAGCGGGTCGACTTCCGCCAGGGCGACTGGTACGCCGCCTGCCGGGACGGCGAAGTGTACGACATTATCGTCTCCAACCCGCCCTACCTGGTGGAAGGGGACGACGATATTTGGCCCGAGGTATCGGCCTACGACCCGCCCGCCGCCCTCTACGGCGGCCACGACGGGCTCGACCCCTACCGCCGCATCGTGCCCGACACGCCGCTGTGGCTCGCGCCCGAGGGGTGGTTGTTCCTCGAGGTCGGCGCGACCCAGGCCGGCAAGGTGGCGGACCTGCTGCGGCGTCGCGGCTTCCGCGAGGTCCGGTTGGTGAAGGACTACGGCGGGGTCGAACGGGTGGTGATGGGGATGGCGCCGGAGCTGTAAATGACGGCCCACAAGCAACCCGCGGTATACATCATGGCTTCGGAAAAAGACGGACGCCTATACGTCGGCGTCACCTCCGACCTCCCGAAGCGCATATGGCAGCACCGCGAAGGGTATTATGAGGGCTGGTCGAAAATTCACCAGACAACGCGCCTAGTTTATTACGAGTTCCACGACATGATGGACCACGCAATAGCACGGGAAAAGCAGATCAAGAAGTGGCCACGCGGGTATAAGATTAACCTGATCCAGGCAAAAAACCCGGAATGGCACGACCGGTATTCGGAAATCAGCTAGTTTTCTGCAGCTCTTGTCATTCCGGCTGCCCCGGCACAACCACCCGTTTGTTGCACGGCGGACGTTTAGACGCCGGGGTGACGGTGAGGGTGGTAGTGCCGGCTTTGGTGAAAATTTCGCCCTAAACAATCGCCTCCCCCCTTCGTCACCCCGGCGGGGAAGCAACGACCAACGGACACGCGTGAGGTTGTGCCGGGGCAGCCGGAATGACCGCTTGCTGGGGTGAGGTACCGTCTCAGCCGATCAACCGCAACGGAAAAGCGTCGATTTGTGGCTCTTCCGGGTGAAAAAGCGTTGGCAGCGGCGGCGCGCGTGGATATAGTATAATCCTTTACCCCTGCGTACCGTACCCGACTTCGTGACAGGAGCGCGAGATGAATCCTTTGGGAAGCTTGAAGGGAACGCACAAAATCGTCACGCTGCAGGTGCCGGGCCGTGGTCCGGCCCGTATCCTGTGCCTGACGCAAAAGGACGCCACCAACGACGAGGCGTACTATGTTCTGGCGGAGTGTGAGGGCAAGGCGCTGAAATGGCGCAGCATGATCAAGGATAACGCCATCCGCCGCCTCCGGGACGAATTCGTCCCCAGCATTGTCGCCCTGGAAGAGATCGACGCCCTCGACGTCGAGACCATATTCCTCTGCACCACCGAGGTGTCGAAAGCATAATGTTTGAATCCATCACAGACAGTCTGAACAAGGTCTTCCGCACCGTCCTCGGCAAAGCCAAGCTGTCGGAGGAAAACGTCGCCGAGGCCATGAAGGAGGTGCGCATCGCCCTCCTCGAGGCCGACGTCAACACCAAGGTCGCGTCCGCCTTCGTCGACCGGGTCAAGGAACTGGCCGTCGGGATGGAGGTCATTCCCGGCGTCGATCCGGGACAACTGTTTGTCAAAATCGTCTACGACGAACTGGTCAAGTTGCTGGGCGGCGAGACGGCCGGCATCGCCTGGGCCGAACGCGGCCCGACCACGGTCATGCTCTGCGGCCTGCAGGGCTCGGGCAAGACCACGACGGCGGGCAAAATCGCCCGGCGCTGGAAGGCGGAAGGGAAGTCCCCCCTGCTCATCGCCGCCGACGTGCAGCGCCCCGCCGCCATCGAACAGTTGAAGATTCTCGGCCAGCAGATAGACGTTCCCGTCTTCACCCAGGCCGGGGCCAATCCCGTCTCCATCTGCCGGAACGCCGCCAACGCGGCCAAACTGCACAACGCCGACGTCATCATCCTCGACACCGCCGGCCGCCTCCATGTCGATTCCGACCTGATGGACGAACTCGACGCCATCCGCGAGGCCGCCAAGCCGCAGGAAATCCTCTTTGTCTGCGACGCGATGATAGGCCAGAGCGCGGTGGACACGGCGGAGGAATTCAAGCGCCGCCTGCCCCTCACCGGCGCGATTATGACGAAGATGGACTCGGACGCGCGCGGCGGCGCAGCCCTGTCCCTGCGCGAGATAACCGGCGTCCCGATCAAGTTCATCGCCACCGGCGAAAAGCTGGACGCGCTCGAAGAATTCCACCCCGACCGCATGGCCGGCCGCATCCTCGGCATGGGCGACGTGGTCAGCCTGGTGGAGCGGGCGCAGTCGGTCATCGACGAAAAAGAGGCGCAGGAACTCCAGAACAAGCTGGCCAAGAACCAGTTCAACCTGGACGACTTCCTGTCGCAGCTCGCCTCCATCCGCAAGATGGGATCGCTGAAAGACATCCTCGGCATGATTCCGGGGCTGGGGTCGCAACTGAAGGGCATCGATATCGACGAAGGCCAGTTCAAGCAGATTGAGGCCATCATCCAGTCGATGACGAAGGACGAGCGCCAGCACCCGGAGATCATCGACGCCAGGCGCCGCGTCCGTATCGCCAAGGGCTCCGGCAAGGGCGTCAAGGACGTCAACGATCTCCTCAAGCAGTTCGGCGAAATGCGTAAAATCACCGGCCGCATGGGCCGGTTGGGCATGTTTGGCAAGAACGGCCAGCAGGCGTTGGAAGCGATGAATCCGAATGCTCTCACGGATTTGGCTCGTGGCCGGACGCTGTTTGGCAGCAAGAAGCAGGGTTCGAAGGCCCAGCAAAAAAAGAAAGACAGGAAGAAAGAAAAGAAGAAAAGGAGAAGATAGGTGTCAGTAGTCATTCGTTTATCCCGGGCGGGCCGTATTCACCTTCCGTACTATCATATTGGCGTCTTCAACAGCCGCACCCGCCGCGACGGGCGTCCGGTCGAAGAGTTGGGCTTCTACGATCCGAAGTCCACCAAGGAGCCGGTCCGCATCGATCTCGAGCGCGCCCGGTACTGGCTGTCCGTCGGCGCGCGTCCGTCCGCGACCGTGGCGACCATCCTGAAGGGCCAGGGCGTCTCTTCGTCCGAATGGAGCGGCAAGAAGGAAGTGCCGGCCAAGGTCAAGGAGCGCAAGACCGCGGCCCGCAAGGCTTCGGCCAAGAAGGCCAGCGCCAAGCGTCCCGCCGCCAAGACGGAAGACGGCGCGAAGAAGCGCAAGGCCCGCACCGCCTCCTCCAAGGCGCGCGGCGAGCGCAACGCCAAGACCGCGTAAAAAAAACCGCGCCGCCGCGAGGCCGGTCCAGGTTCAGGATTCTTCAGGGGGGCGTCGGCTGCCCCCCTCTCCTGCGTGTCCGTACGGGATGGCGTGGAGTCGGGCGCGGCGTATCGCAGGGCATGCGGTCCGAACCGGTGGGCCATACGTCTTTTATCCACAGCTGAAGGAGAAGCGTATGAAGTGCTGGTTTTGCGACAACGAGGCGCGCGGCGTCTGTGCCGCCTGCGGCCGGGGCGTCTGTTACGATCACGCCCACATCCACGACGCCATGACCCTGGCCAAGACCGACACCTCCAGCGGCTACACCAGCATCTACAACGTCCTCAACTCGTTGAAGTGCTCGGACTGCCGGCTCGAGTGGACCTATCACAAGCCGGGCGATTAACCAATTTACAATTCATAATTCACAATTAACAATTATTCCCAATCGAATCGTTCACATCACAGTAAGGCAATCATTCCCCAGTGCCTTCAATGGCTAATCATTGTGACTTGTGAATCACTCTTGTCCAAAACAAGAACGTCGTGCGATTATACCGGTGAGCCCATAGCCACTATAGGGGAGCTTGCCCCGGCACAACCTCCCGTCTGCCTCCCGGTTCATCGTTCAGACGCCGGGGTGCCGTTTAGGGGATAGTTCGGCGTTTCTGGCGCGAAGACGCGTTTTTTCCCTATATGTCACGCCTCCCCCCAAACGTCACTCGGCGGGAGAACGA
>JAJQBO010000120.1 GCA_021203245.1 Planctomycetaceae bacterium | reverse complement strand
GGGATGGGGTGGGAAGTACTGGATGGATGATTATTCTGATGGAGTTTTCTCAGTCTTATTGGAAGACCCCTCACCCCATCCCTCTCCCCCTCCGGGGGCGAGGGGGCCTGTTTTGCCTTTTATCATTGTGAATTGTGCATTGTGCATTGTGAATTTTCGGATTTGGTGTGGATGGGGTGGGAGTACTGGATGGCGGATTGTTTCTGATGGAGTATTCGGAGCCTTATCGAAAGACCCCTCACCCCATCCCTCTCCCCCTCCGGGGGCGAGGGGGCCTGTTTTTCCTTTTATCATTGTGCTTTATGAAAAACGTCCCCGCCATTTGGCGGGGACGGTGAGTTGTGATGATTTTATTGATTATTTGCAGAGGTTGTAGGTTTCTTCTGCGATAAAGCCCTCCTCGTCGGTGGGAATGACGAGGATTTTGATCTTCGAACCGTCGGTGGAGATGTCCCCCTCCTTGCCGCGCAGGGTCTTGTTCTTTTCGGTGTCGACCAGCACGCCGAAGTTCTCCATGTTGCTGAGGCACTCGGCCCTGACGTCGGCGCCGTTTTCGCCGATGCCGCCCATGAAACAGATGGCGTCGACCCGGCCGAGAATCGCCATGTACGCGCCGACATAGTGTTTCACCCGGTAGCAGAACATGTCGATGGCCAGCTTCGACCGCGAATCCGGCCCGCTCTTGGCCGCGTCGTCGCCGAGGTCGCGCATGTCGTTCGAGACGCCGCTGATGCCCAGCAGGCCCGACTTCTTGTTCATCATCTTGTCGATCTCGGCCACCTTGTTGGCGTATTCCGGCTTCGACAACAGATAGGGGATGATCGCCGGATCGATGTCGCCGCAGCGGGTGCCCATCATCAGGCCGGCGAGGGGCGTAAAGCCCATCGTCGTGTCGACCGACTTGCCGCCGCGTACCGCGGCCATGGAACAGCCGTTGCCGAGGTGGCAGGTGACGAGATTGACCTGATCCACAGGCTTGCCGAGAATGGCGGCGGCGCGATGGGTGATGTAGGCGTGACTGGTGCCGTGGAAGCCGTACTTGCGGATGCGGTACTTTTCGTACGCCTCGTAGGGGAGCGGGTAGAGATAGGCGGCGCGGGGCAGCGTCTGGTGGAAAGCGGTGTCGAAGACGGCGACCATCGGCACGCCCGGCAGGGCGGCGCGGCACTCGTTGATGCCGATGAGGTTGGGCGGATTGTGCAGGGGCGCCAGATCGGAACATTCCTCGATGCAGGTCATGACGTCCTGGTCGATGCGCATCGCGTCGGAGTAGCTTTCGCCGCCGTGGACGACCCGGTGGCCGACGGCGGAAATCTCCTTGACGTTCGAAAGGACGCCCATTTCCGGGCTGGTGAGGCAGGACAGGATGAGTTCGATGCCGACCTTGTGGTTGGGGATGTTCTGGGTGAGTTCGAACTTCTCGTCACCCCGGCGGTGCGTCAGCATGCTGCCGCTCTCGCCCACCTTTTCCGCCAGGCCCTTGGCCATGACCTTTTTCTCGGGCATTTCATACAGTTGATATTTGATTGACGACGACCCGCAATTGACGACCAGAACGATCATGCTCTACCCTCTCTCCTGAAAAACGGAAAACTACAATATAGTGTACGAATTCAGCGTAAATTTAGGCGGTGTGGCGGCTGCAAACAGCCGCGGGAAACAGGGACTGTCCAGAATGAGCCGCAAGACGCCACTATAGGCCCGGCGAGGGAATATCGCAAATAAAATGTCCCTCCGCGTGAAAAAAAAAGCCAAACGCCACCGCCGGGGCCGGGAAAATTCATGCCGTTGCCGCGATGCGCCGGTTGGCATACTGGCAAGCCGGTTGCATCATGTTCCACTGCCGGCCTGTTGGCGGAATCGGCCGGGCGCCACGGCGCGCGGGGCAGGAGGATTCTTCCGGGGAATGGCCCTGTTCGTGCCGGCGACACAGAATTAGAGAGGAGGACGCCTCGTCATGGCGTCGTGAACGAGGAGGGCTGACCATGTCCGCAATCAACCCGATCATCCCGATTCCGGTTCCCAATATCGCCGCCGAAGACGCGGCCGCGCCGTACGACCCTGACGCCCCGGTCAACTCGGTGAGCGCCATCGGCCCCGCCCGCGCGGTGGAGTCGGAGGAAAACCGCCCGCCCAGTGAATACCAGAACGCCCCCGACGCCTACGACCTGTCCCGGGCGGCGCGGGAGATGGCGCGGTCGTCGCGTCCGCAGGAAGACACCGAGCGGGACGCCGACCCCCTCGATGCCGGCCGCATCCGCGACAACCGGAGCATCCGTGAACTGATGCAGACCTTCCAGAATTACGACAACTCGGCCGCGGTCAGCCGTTTTGTCAATCACCTGGACGGCTTTGTCCGCTACGGCGCGCCCTATACCGATTCGGGCGAAAACAGCGTTATCGCCAACCTCCGCGCCCAGGAAAACGCGTACTACGATTCGCTCGGTTTGTCGCGGAACGCGTCGCCCGGCACCGGGGTGCGCGAAAGCGTCGCCCATGCCATCGATCGCTGGTTCGCCGGATCGGGAATCTTCAGCCCGGAAATGCTCCGCTATTCGTCCAGCGACGGATTCCGCTTCGTCCCGCTGTCGACCCCGGCGCGGGCCGCCACCCGCGCGGCCGAGGTGATGGCCACCTATGACAGGAACCGCATCGCCGCCTACCTGCGGGAGATGGCGCTCCTGACGCCGCAGGATTTCATGTTCTACGACCCGACCGGCCTGGGCGCGCTCGGCCTCGACGACCGCCGCGCCTTCCTGGCCCGGGTGGACGAACTGCTGCGGCAGGAACGCATCGACGCACGCGCGGCCGAACTTCGCTATATCGCCGACGAAGAGGGGCGCATCCGGGTTGAAACGCTGGAGGACGACGAGCGCATCCAGACCAGGCTGGACCAGCTTCGCGACGAGATCAACACCTACTATGGGCAGCTTCGCTATATGGTCCACCAGTATAAGGCGGGGGTTATCAGTGAGGCGTTGGCGTAGGCTGGGTGGGATGGTGAAGGCTATAACCGCTTGAGTTCGGTGTATTCCTCTGGTTAGCCCGTGGACCCCGGCCGACCGCCCGCTTATTCCGCTGGTCGAGGC
>JAJQBO010000154.1 GCA_021203245.1 Planctomycetaceae bacterium | reverse complement strand
CCCAATCAAAAATACCCGACAAAATCCCCCACGCTTACGTGAACGCCCCTATCATAATCAGTGAAAGGGGATCGCCATGCGCTACAAACGGGAAAAGCATTATCCGCCGCCCTACCCGGATATCCGGACAGTTCAATCCGCCGCCCACGGCCTAGCCTACGACGCAGGCGACGTCCCGCGCCGGCACGAGCATTTTTTCTTTGAAATCTATCTCGGGATGGAGCGGCCGAAAGGGGTGATCAGCCAGAAGAATTGGGACCGCATCTTCGGCTACACCCGCCAGGCGAAGCGGAACCTGGTCGGCTTGATGAAGACCTGGCCCCGGCGGCGGATTCCCCGGCCCCGGCGCGTGCGGCCCTGTCAGGTTCGCAGCTGGACCTGGACGCGCAGGCCGTTGGCAAACCGGCAGCCGCCGCCGCGCCGTCGTCGCTTTATTCCGCCGTGCGTCGTCGACGCCGCGACCAGCCCGCCGCGCGCCGGGCCGATACCGCCGTTCCCCTGGGAAGGACGCCCCTGCAGGCGTGAACCCGGGAGGGCGGCTGTCACGCAGGCGGGTTGATCCGGTACGTGTTCCGGCCCGACCCGCCCAAAAGATCATTGACATGTGAATCGAAAGAAAGGGAAACGGCCGTACCCGCCGGGGTCTGTTCGGCCAGACCCGGTGGAGGGAAACGGAGGGGGATAGCGTGAATCGTTCGGTCGTGCGTTTCAGGAACTGACGAAACAGACGAGATCGTCTTCGGTATAGACCGGCTCGCCGATATCGTCCTTGATAGCGCCGGCGGCGGTGGAAAAGCCCTTGATGGCGTTCTGGAAGTCGTCGTGATCGCCGATGACCATCAGGAGGCCGGTCTGGGCCAAACCGCAGGGCAGGACAAAGTACTGGATAGCCTCGTTCAGCGGTTCGTCGTCCAAGCACATGCTGGTGAAGGGGGTGCCGTTTTTGTCGAGATCGCCGGCTTCGGCCAGCTTGTTGAAAATGCTTTCAAGGCGGCAGGATTCTTCGCCCCTGCAGACGGCCTGGACGCAGCCGTGTTCTATCAGGGCGGAGGCATAGCCGTGGAGGACTTCGTCGTCAACGCTGGTGGAAATGTCGACAAGTGCAGTAAACGCGCCGGCGGGAAATGGGAAACGTAAATTGGTGCCATTGGCACGGATAGCAAAAAAACGTTGTTCGTGGAGTGTACCCAATTCAAGTCCCCCGACAAGGCGGTCCAGTGCCACTTGACTGGAGAGTTCGTCACCGCCAAATAAATAATCCTTCACGTCCCATCCCTTCCAGGATCAGAAGATGGCCGCCATCGGCATATCTTCGCCGGCCGGGTCCCCCCCCTATGGACCTTTTGCGTCAAGGTCCGCATCCCCGGCTTTGCCCCAAATATTCATTCACCGGAGGCGCGGGCCTTCGTCTTCCGGTGCCGTCTCATGGCGCTTCTGGAGCACATCGCATCCATTTCACAGTACAGATTATTTCCCTTGGTGAAGTTTTCGTCAAGGCCCTTTTATCGGCCGTTTTGCAAATTCCCGAGTTGCCGCACTGATTATTGCCTTTCGCGCCGCCATGGCTATACTAGATCGCTTTGACGCCCATAAGGATACGGTGGGCGGCACGCAGCCGGTCGGGACGGTGATGCTTTGTGGAAAATTCCCAGACAAGAACTTTTCCATTATCGGTTTACCAGGTAACTACGGTCCTTAACACACCGACAAACGACCGACCGGATGGGCTCATCCTATGAACCATTTTATATACACCCGGTCCATTCACGTGAACCATAACTACGGTAGGAGACAGTATGGCCGCAATCATTCTTGACGGCAAAGCGGAAAGCGCGCGCCTGTTGGCCGAGGTGGCCGAGGGCGTCCAGGCCCTGGCGGCGGTCGGGAAAAAGCCCTGTCTGGCCGCAGTCCAGGCCAACCGCGATCCAGGCACCGACTGGTATGCTCGGGCTCAGGCGAAACACTGCGACGCCAACGGGATACGTCACCGTTTAGTCAAACTCGACCCCGCAATAGGCCAGGACGATCTGGCGGCGGAATTGCGCCTCCTTTCCGCCGACCCCGACGTCTCCGCCATCATCCTGTTTACCCCGCTGCCGCCCAAGTGCGACCATCTCGCCCTTGCCCAGGCCATCGATCCCGCCAAGGACGCCGAGGGCGTGCACCCCGCCAACATGGGCAAGCTGCTGGTCTCCTCGTCTGTCGATCCCGCGCCCTGCACCGCCATGGCGGCGTTGGAATTAATCAAGACAGCCAAACCCACCCTCGCCGGCGCGCGCGCCCTTGTTATCGGACGCAGCGCCACGGTCGGCAAACCGCTCGCCCTCCTCCTCCTGGCCGAGCACGCCACCGTCACCATCGCCCATACCCGCTCCGATCTGCGGGCAGCCATGCTCGAGGCCGAGGTGGTCGTGGCAGCGGCCGGCGCTTCGGGGGCGCGGTGGCGCGCCTACGAACGCAAGTGGAACGGCTGGCGCGCCGACGGCGGCGACCGCCCCGCCAAACCGAACCTCGAACCGCTCGTCACCGTCGACATGGTGCGCCGCGGCGCGGTCATCGTCGACATCGGCGACAACAACATCCCCGTCGGCCTGGACGGCGACGGCGGACCGCTCCTGGACTACAAGGGCAACCCCGACATGCGCTATGCCGGCGACGTGGATTTCGACAAGGTGAGCGAAGTCGCCGGCTTCATTACCAAACCCCGGGGCAGTGTCGGCCCGGTCACCAACGCCTTCCTCCTCCGCAACGTCGTCCGTTCCGCCCTGGTCGCGGCAGGGTTGCGGGAGGCGGAATGATCCTTCTGGGCGTCGACTTGGGCGACCGGCGGGTGGGGTTTGCCGTCACGGACGAGGCCGAGCTCCTGGCCGTGCCGTCCGGCTTCGCGAAGGTGTCCAACCTGGCCGAAGCGGTCGACGCCGTCCGTGGCAAGGCAGAGGCCGAGAGCGCCGGTCTGGTCGTCCTCGGCAACCCCATCAACATGGACGGCCGCCCCGGCCCCAAGGCGCGCGAGGCCGCCGCCTTTGCCGACATGCTGCGGGAGGAAGGGCTGGAGGTGGAATTGTGGGACGAGCGCTTGACCACGAGCGAGGCGACGCGGCTCCTGCGCGCCGCCGGCCATGACCGCAAGCGCCGCACCACCCTGATTGACGCCAACGCGGCCCAACGGCTGCTGGAGAGTTTTGTGCAGGCCAGGCGGCGGCGCGGCTGACCGCGACGCCGTGACGAACGCAAACGGAGATCTGCTTATGGCTCGGACGCGCCCCCTATCCCTCGTCGCAGCGCTGGTGCTGGCTCTGGGCGTTCTCTGCCTGGACGCCGCCACCGCAGGCGAACGCTTCACCCTCGGCGTCTGCGTCATGGGCGAGCGGCATCCGTATTTCCGCGACATGCTGGACGAAATCACGGTCGAAGCCACCCGCGCCGGCATACGAGTCATCCCCGGCAACGCCGACTTCGACCACGAGCGCCAGGTCGGCATACTCGAAGGCTATATCCGCGACCGGGTCTCCCTCATCATCGTCGCGCCCTACGATGCCCGCGCCCTGGTGCCGACCCTCGAGAAGGCCGGGCGGGCGGGGATTCCGGTCATGACCATCGACGCCGCCGTGGGCGGCTACGCCACCATCAGCCACGTCGCCTCAGACAACGTCGCCGGCGGCCGCCTCGCCGCCGGGATGATGCTGGAGCGGCTCGAGGAAAAGGAGATCTACCAGGGCTGCATCGTAGTCCTGGACCACATCGGCGTTACCTCGACCTACCAGCGGGTCAAGGGCTTCCGCGACATCATGGCCCTGCGCGGCTCCACCTATACCCTTATCGTGGCCGACGGCCGGGGCGAGACGGGTATCGCGGCCGAAAAGACCCTCCGCGTCATCGAAAGCCTGGGCGAGGAACTGGTGGGCGCGTTCGCCGCCAACGACGGCATGTCCGCCGGCGTGCTCGCGACCGTGCGCGACCTCCCCCCGGCCCGCCGCGAAAACATGGTCCTGGTCGGGTACGACGACACCGAGGAATTGCGCGCCGCCGTCGATGCGGAGGAGATGGCCGGCATCGTGGTCCAGTTCCCCCGCCGCATCGGCAAACGCGCCTTCGAAATCGCCCACAGCGCCCTCGTCAACCCGTCCTCCACACCGCCCCTGGAAGACCTCATCGAAGTCGGCACCTATAGCTGGGAAGGCCTGGTCGACCAGCGCGGCACCGTCATCGAGCCGGCGGGGTCGGGCCGGCGCTGAGGCAGGGGGGTATACGAAAAAAGGCTCTTCCACACGCTCGGCGCGCGGAAGAGCCGTTATGTTCTGCAAGACGCCGGGGCGAGTTACAGAGTTACGCCTGTTTTGAATATCGCGAAGTCCCGCATATTCTTTTCCTCGCTCCGCGTTTTCTTCCCCGAAGCCGTTTCCACCACCAGCCTGGCATAGCGCTCCAGCAGCGAATCCATCGACTCGCCCGCGACCAGCGTCCCGGCGTCGAAGTCGATCCAGTGCGGCTTTTTCGTCGCCAGGGCGGTGTTGGTCGCGACCTTGATGACCGGCGCCGGCGAGCCGAGCGGCGTGCCGCGCCCGGTCGTGAACATGACGATATGCGCCCCCGACGCCACCAGGGCGGTCACGGCGACGAGGTCGTTGCCCGGGCCGGACAGGAGCGAGACGCCGGGGACCTTCACCACCTCGCCGTAGCCGAGCACGTCCACCACCGGGCGGCTGCCGGCCTTCTGGGTGCAGCCGAGCGACTTGTCCTCCAGGGTGGTGATGCCGCCGTCCTTGTTGCCCGGGGACGGGTTTTCGTAGATCGGCTGGTTGTGGTCGGCATAGAAGCGCTTAAAGTCGTTTATCATCCTGACGCCCTTGTCGAACACCTCCCTACTGACCGCACGGTCGAGGAGCGGCCGCTCGGCCCCGAACATCTCAGGCACTTCGGACAGGACGATCCTGCCGCCCCGATCCACCAGCCAATCGGCAAAGCGGCCGAGAAGCGGGTTGGCGGTGACGCCGGACAGCCCGTCCGAGCCGCCGCACTTCAGGCCGACGACGAGTTCCGACACCGGCACCGGTTCGCGCGCGAACGATGCGGCCGCGGCCATGAGGCGGCGCAGCTTTTCCATGCCCGCCGCTTCTTCGTCCCCTTCCTCCTGGGCGATCATGTAGTCGATGTTCCGGTTGTACGAGGGGTCGGACTCGATCAGCTCGCGGAACTGCGACATGACGTTGTTTTCGCAGCCCAGGCCGACGCACAGGACAGCGGCGGCGTTGGGGTGGCGGGCGAGATCGGCCAGGATGGTTCGGGTAGCTTCGTGATCGTCCCCCATCTGGCTGCAACCGTAGTTGTGCGGAAAGGCGACAACCGCCCCGACGCCGTCGGGCCGTTCCTCGTTCGCCAGCTTCGCCAGCGTTTCCGTCAGGTAGTTGACGCAGCCGACGGTGGGGATTACCCACACCTCGTTGCGAATGCCGACCTTGCCGTTGGGGCGGCGATAGCCCATGAACGTCGGCACGGTCGTTTCCGCCCCGGCGATGGCGGGCGCGGGGGTGTAGACGTAGTCGAGCTCGCCCGACAGGTTCGTCTTGGTATTGTGGGTATGGACCCACGCCCCGGCCGCGATGTCCGCGGTGGCGTGGCCGATAGGCAGGCCGTACTTAATCACGTCCGCACCCGAGGCGATGGGCCGGAGCGCGAATTTGTGGCCCTGCGCGATAGCTTCCGTCACCACGACGACGCCGCCGTCCGCCAAGTGGACCTTCGTTCCGGCGGGGATGGGGCCGAGGGCGACGCCGACGTTGTCGCCGGGGGTGAGCACGATGGACTGGCTCATGATTCTCTCCTTGCGTGGCTTCAGGGCTACATGCAACGGGAAATGGCGGCGCGCATTCCCGATTCGGTGATAACGGCCAGTCCGTCCGCGACGGCGTCGGCGAGGTCGGGGATGGCGGTCAGGTCTTCGTCCCACAGCGCTGCGTTCGCGAGGACGGCGGAGGCGAGTTCCTTCGGCGCGGCACCGTGCCTCGACCAGGCGTCAGTGAAGAAATCGAGGATCGGCTTGTCGTCCCGGATGGGATAGGGCTTGCCGTCCCGCTCTCCTTCGTAGGTGTCGCCCGACCACCTGCCCTTGTAGAAGGCGATGAGGGCGGCGAGGGAAAAGGCGATGCGCCCCGGCAGCGTGCCCTTTTCGGCGACGAAATCCTTCAGGGAAGGGAGCACCCGCACTTTCCACTTCGACACCGAATTCAGGCTGATGGACAGGAGTTCGTGGCGGACAAAGGGATTCTGGAAACGTTCGAAAACCGCCTCGGCATAAGCTTCCTTTTCCGGCTCGGGCAGTTTGACGCCGGGCAGGATTTCCTCCCGCACCATGGCGCGGAGGTTGCCGCCGAGCTGATCGTCGGCCATCATCTCGCCCACCGTATCCATCCCGGCGAGGTACGCGCCCAGGACGTTCCCCGTGTGCGCGCCGTTCAGGACCCGCACCTTGCGGTCGCGGTACGGCTTCAGGTTGTCGGTGACGATGACGTCGAGGCCGGTCTTGGCGAACGGCACCTCGTCCTTCAGGCGCGCGTCCCCTTCGATAACCCAGAGGAGGAAGTATTCGCCGACATCGAGGAGGTCGTCCTGGACGCCGAGTTTTTCCCAGATCGCTTCGGCTTCGCCACGGGGATAGCCGGTGACGATACGGTCGACCAGGGTGTTGTAGAAGAGGCAGTTCGCCTCGACCCACTTGCCGACCGTGTCGGCGAGGCCCCAATCGACGAGGTGGCGCATGACCGCGTCCTTCAGCTTTTCGCCGTTCTTTTCAATGAGTTCGCAGGGGAGGAAGACGAGGCCCTTGTCGGCCGCGCCGTTGTGGGCGGCGCAGCGGGCTTCGAGCATCGCCGCCACCTTGGCCGGGAAAGTGGCCGGGCAGTCGGTCGGCTTCGGCGTTTCGGCATAGACGATGCCGGCCTCGGTCGTGTTCGAGACGACGTAGCGGAGGTCGGCTTCGGCGGCGGCGGCGAGGAACTTGTTCCAGTCGGCGTAGGGGTTGACGCCGTCCCTGATGACGTCGATGAACGACGCCTCGTCCATCACTTCGCCGTTCTGCATACCCCGCAGCACCAGGCTGTAGACATAGTCCTGCGCCGCCAGCTTATCGACCATGCCCTGGGGAATCGGCTGCACCACCCGCACCGTACCGGAGAAGTGGCCGCCGTCGTTCAGCTTTTTGAAGATCCAGTCGACGAAGGCGCGCAGGAATCCGCCTTCGCCGAACTGCATCACCCGGATTGGCGCTTCGTCCGGAATCATCGGCTGGCCGCTGGCGGCAAGCCACTGCTTGGAAATAGTCGCTGGCATGGCGTTTCCTTTCCTTCTGCTATTTTTGAAAATCCAACAAGACCTTGAGCTTCTCGCCCGCATGGTCGGAGAAGTCGCGGAACGCCTCCGCCGCCCGGGCGAAGGGATATATGTCAGTCACCACGCCGTCGGCGGGCAGGCCGCCGGCGCGGATGATGTCCATCACTTCCATGAAGTCCGACTTCACCGCGTTGCGGGAACCATAGACAGCCAGTTCCTTTTTCTGGATAAGGGTGAAGTTGAAGTCGAGGGTCTGCTTCGACACGCCGATAAGGACGGTCCGGCCCGAAAACGCGACCGAGTCGATGCAGTCCTGGAAGGTCGCGGCCAGCCCGACCGCCTCGACCGTCACGGCAAAGCCGTCGCCGCCGGTCGTCTCTGCCGTCCAGGCGGCCAGCGCTTCGGGCGACGCGTTCAGGAAGGTTCCGGCCGCGCCCATGGCCTTCGCCTTCGCCAGCTTGTCCGGTGCGACGTCGGCGACGTAGGGGATACCGCCGAAGTGCTTCACCGACAGCATCGCCATAATGCCGATGGTGCCTGCGCCGACGATCAGCACCTTTTCGCCCGGCTGGACGGCGGCCCGCTTGACGCCGTGGTAGGAAATGCAGAACGGCTCGACCAGGACCGTCTGCTTCGCGTCCAGCCCGGCGGCCGGGTAGATGCGCTCGACCGGCATGGCGATATAGCGGGCAAAGCCGCCGTCACGCTGGCAGCCGAGCGTTTCGTTGCCGGTGCAGCAGTTGACTCGGCCGGTCCGGCACGGGTAGCAGACGCCGCAGTTGAAGTAGGGATTGACGGTCGCGAGGGTGCCGGGCGTCAGGGTCGAACCCTGCGGCGCTTCGACCACCTCCACCGCCAGCTCGTGGCCGGGGATGCGCGGATACTGCACATAGGCGAAGGTGCCCCGGTAGGTGCCGAGGTCGGAACCGCAGATGCCGCCGTAGAGCACCTTCAGGAGCGCCTCGTTCGGGCCGGGGACCGGCATGGGCGCGGCTTCGATACCGACCTCGCCGGGCTTCGTGATGATGATGCGTTCGTTCATGAAGATGCCTTGTCTGAGTCATCGTCCGTGTCGCCGCCGTTGTAGGGACGGCGCTGCAGGCGGCCGGATTGGGGATGAAAAAAGGACAACAAATCCGCCGAGGTGTGGCGCAGGTGTTCGCGCATCGCCGCCTCGGCGGCGTCGGGCGATCCGAGGCGGATTGCCTGGTAGATTTTTTCGTGCTCCAGTTGGGTCTCCTCCCAGCGCCGGAACGGTTGATCGTTATTGACCGAGATGCCGATGGCCAGGGTGTGGGCGTGGAGTCTGTCGAAATCGCGAATCAGCGTTTCGTTGCCGCACTGGCTGACGATCAGCAGGTGGAACTGCGCGTCCAGGTCGAAGATGCGCATCGGGTCGTCGGTGTTTCCCTCCATAACGTCGCCGCATTCGCGGACCAGTTCGCCCAGCCTGACGGTGAGTTCCGGCTCCGTCGATGCCGCCAGGGCGGCGGCGCGGCAGCAATGGACTTCGTAGAGGGTGCGGATTTCAAAGATTTCCCGCGTTTCCTTGGAGTTGTATTTCCGCACCCGCATGCCCCGGCGCGGCAACGCTTCGACCAGTTCCTCGGCGACGAGCCGGTTCAAGGCTTCCTTGATGGGCGTGTTCGATATCTTCCACTCGTCCACCAGTTCGTTGACGACCAGCTTGTGGCCGGGCGGCAGCGTGCCGCGCAGGATGTTCTTGCGCAATTCCTGGTAGGCGACGTCGGTCAGGGACGGCGGCTGAAAATCGCTGGTTTCCATGACTGGCCCCTTTCACCCATGTTTTTAGTTAATAAAACAGGTCGACGATGCCCTGCGAGAAGAACGGCACAAACGTTAACAGCACCAAACACACGAACAGCAGCACGTAGAACGGCACCGCCTCGCGGATAAACTTCTTGTACGAACAGCCGGTAATGCCGCAGGTCACAAACATCAGCGTTCCCATCGGCGGCGTGATGCAGCCGATCGCCATGTTGAAGATGACGACCATGGCGAACTGGATTTCGTTGATGCCGTAGGCCGCCGCCGACGGCGCGAGGAGCGGCACCAGGACGATAAGGGCGGCGTTCCCTTCAATAAACATGCCGACGACGATAAGGAACACGTTCACCGCCATCAGGAACACGTACTTGTTGGTGATGTGCGAAACGATGAAGGCGGTCAGGTTCTGCGGGATCTTTTCGCGGGTCAGCACCCAGGCGAAGGCCGAGGCCGCGCCGACGATGAGTATGATGGACGCGGTCGTGAACACCGTCTCTTTCAGGCCCTTGATGAGGTCGGCCCGGGACATCTCGCGGTAGATCAGCCCGAGGAACAGCGAATAGACGATGGCGATGGAACCGGCTTCGGTGGGGGTGAACACGCCGAAGCGGATGCCGCCAATAATGATGACCGGCAGGCACAGCGGCAGGAACGCCTTCTTGAACGCGGGCCACAGGCCTTCGCGGACCACGTCGGGGTTCGGTTCCGACCGGTAGTTCCGCTTAACCGAGATAACGCCGACAAGAATCATCATGCTCAGGCAGAGCAGCACCCCCGGCCCGATGCCGGCGATAAACAACTTGCCGATGGAGACGTTGGCGATGGAGCCGTAGATGATCATGGCGATGCCGGGCGGAATGAGCGGCGTGATCATGGCGGAGCACGCGGTCACGACGGACGAGAATTCTTTCGAGAAGCCCTTCCGTTCCATCTCGGGAACAAGCATCTTCGACTGCATGGCGGCGTCGGCGAGGTTCGAGCCGGACAGCCCGCCCATCAGGGTCGAAAGAAGCACGTTCACCTGCGCCAGGCCGCCCGGGAGCCGGCCGATCAGCACTTCGCAGAAGTCCATGACGCGGCGGGTGACGCCGGTATAGTTCATGAACACGCCGGCGCAGACGAAGAACGGCACGGCGAGGAGCGGGATGTTCTCGACACCAGATATCATGCGCTGGGCGATAATGAGGGTCGGCACCTTGGACATCGAAAAATAGCAGGCCGCACCTGCCAGGAGCGATATAAAGACGGGAATGCCGAAGAAGAGGAAGACGAGCATCACGCCGGTCGTCAGGACAATCACCTCAGACATTTTCGACCTCCTCTATGGCGGCCTCGGCGGCGGTGAGTTCGCGCCGTGGTGTGATCAGGTTGCGGATTGCCACCAGGACCATAATCAGGCACGACACCGGCACGGCGGCGTAGATGACGCTGTAGGGAATGTTCAGGATGTTGGTGGACCGTTCGGTGGCGTGCATCTGCATGACGAGGCGGAAGGCGTAGAAGCCGAAAAAGCCCAGGACGGCGATGGTGACAATCTGGCAGATGCCGTAGGCGAGCCGCCTGAGCGCGCGCGGGAACAGGCCGATGAAGGCGTCGATGGCGATGTGGCCACCGTAGCGGGCGACGACGCTCGCGCCCAGGAACGAGGTCCAGATGAGGCACCACAGCTGCACTTCTTCCATCCAGCCGAAGGGGCGGTTGACGATGTAGCGGGCCGCGACGCCGGAGATGGTGACGATAATAAGAACGGCCAGCGCGATACAGGCGACGAGGAGATCCGGATCGCGCACAAAGCTCGGATTTTTCTTGTCCATGTCCAATCCTTGCCGCGTTACGAGGCACGATTCGACCCGGCGGCAGCGTTCACAGGAACGCACCCGGGATGGGAGCCGAAAAGACTGCCGAACGCGAGAAAAGCTGGCGCTTATTGGGGGGGGCCGGTTCCGCGCCGTGCGGGTGAATCGTTATTTGCCCATGGCCTTGGGGGCGATGTCGTAAAGGCCGGGGGTCCATTTGGCGGTGACGGCGGGGTCGGAGTACAGCGGCATCGCCTTGGCCTTGAACTCCTCGACGTCGACTTCGATGACTTCGACGCCTTCGTCGCGGAACTTCTGGGTCAGTTCTTCGGTGGCCTTGAAGACGATGTCGTTGTTGAACAGGCCGGCCTTGTCGCCGCATTCCATCAGGATGCGCTGCTGGTCGGGGGTGAGGCTGTCGAAGAACAGGGTGCCGCAGACAAAGGTGGTGAAGTTCTTGACGTGGCCGTCGAGGGTGAGGTACTTGGCGACTTCCTGGAACTTACCGTTATAGAGGACGGGGATGGGGTTCTCGAGTCCGTCGATGACGCCCTGCTGCAGCGAGGTATAGACGTCGCCGAGGGGAAGCGGGGTCGGGCTGGCGCCGAGGACTTCGAAGCCCGCGATCTGGATGGCGTTGTTCGGGACGCAAATCTTCATGCCGGCGATGTCCGCGACGGTGCGGACCGGCTTGGTCGTCAGGGTGTGGCGGTCGCCGTAGACCCAGTTCGACGTGAGAATCTTCAGGCCGCGCTGGACGAGCTTGTCCGACTGTTTCTTGTACCAGTCCGACTTGATCAGGGTCCAGCAGTCGTCCCAGGTGGTGAACAGGTAGGGCGCGAAAAGGATATTGAAATCGGGCACGCCGCGGTCGGCGTAGAACGCGCCGTCGGCGAGGGTGATAACCGAGTCGCCGGCCAGCATCTGGTCGATGATGTCGTTCTTGGAGCCAAGCTGGCTGGAGGGGTAGAGTTCGATGGTCATGGTGCCGTTTGACTCCTCTTCGACCAACCGCTTCCATTCCTGACAGCCGAGATCGAGGGGTTCGCCCGGGTGATTTTCATAGCCGATTTGAATGGTGACGTCGGCGGCGGCGACGGCGGCGCCAGTCCAAAGCAGCGCCGCGAACAGCAATACAAAGCGGGAGAACGATGCCTTCATGCGATATCCTTTTATGTAACGAGGGGTTATGCGCCCACCAGGGCGCGCCAATTTATGGAAGCAGGGGAGCGGATTCAGCTTTTAGTTTTAAGCTTAAAGCGCAATTTCACTATACCCCCGGTTTCGCACTAGTCAAGCCGGCGCGTCGGATTTTTTGGGTTTTTTCTTCGACTTGTTTCAGAACAGGAAAATCGGTATACGGCGATACGGTACATGCGATTGATCAACCGCTTCTAGCTCTCCCCCATACGTCACCCCGGCGTGCGGACATCCACCAGCGCGGTAGACGGGCGGTTTGGCCGGTTAAATGTTTAAACGCCGGGGTGACGTTTGGGAGTGGTTGGGGTGACCTTGCTCAAACAAACGCACACCCCGCCATCCCGCACCCGGCGCAGCTCCCCGGCCCGCACGCCGCCGTCCGCGTTCCCTCCAGCGCGCGCTCGTACTCGAGCCGCAGGAAACCGTCCCGCATTCCGGTGTTGATATGGCCCCACGGGAGGGCCTGGTCGAGCGGAATCTCCCGCGTCGCGAGGGCCACCGGGTCAAGCCCGACCGAAGCGAACGCCTCGTTCCACAGGCCGGGCCGGAAATGTTCGCTCCACGCGTCCAGCCGCGCCCCGGCGCGGTATGCCGCCAGCACCACCGCACCGAGCCGCCGATCCCCCCGAGAAAACACCGCCTCGAGGAGCGAGGTCGAAACATCGTGGCCGTGGTAGGCGACGAGCCGCCGGTCGCAGCCGTCGCGGACAATCCGCTGCCGCGCCGCCCAGACGTCCGGATGGGCCGCGCCGCACCACTGGAAGGCGGTAAACGGCTTTGGCACATAGTTGCTGACAGACAGGTGCACGGCCGGACGGCCGCCGCCGCCCTTCCCTTTGCCCCGGCCGCCGCTGCCGCGCTGGCGCGAGACAGCGTGCGACAGCGAGACGATGGCCTCGGCGTCCTCGTCCGTTTCGGTCGGCAGGCCGAGCATGAAGTACAATTTCACCTGCCGCCAGCCGCACCGGAACGCCTCGGCCGCCGCCTCCAGCAGCACCTCGTCCTTCACGTCCTTGTTGATGACCGCCCGCAGCCGCTCGCTCCCCGCTTCCGGCGCGACGGTGAGGCCGGATTTGCGGACCGATTGCACCCGCGCCGGAATGCCCGACAAGGCGTGGTCGACCCGCAGGCTTGGGAGCGACAGGCTGATGCCCTGCGGCGCCAGTTCGCCGTCCAGGATTTCGAGCAGTTCGTCGAAGCGCGAATAGTTCGACGTCGACAAACTGAGCAACCCCACCTCGTCGTACCCGGTCGCGGCCAAACAATCTTTCGCGGCGGCGAGCAGGTCGGCGGGCGCACGCTCCCGCTGCGGGCGGGTGGCGTAGCCGGCCTGGCAAAAGCGGCAGCCGTTCGGGCAGCCGCGCATGATTTCCAAAACCGCCCGCTCGTGCACCGTTTCGTGGATCGGCACCACCAGCTTCCGCGCCTGGGTCGCGGTGGCGAAGTTTTCCGCCAGGCGGCGCTCAATTGGATACGGGATTGCCGCATCCACCCCGCCCACGACCGCCACCGTGCCGTCGGCAAGCATTTCGGTCCGGTACAACTGCGGCACATACGCCCCGCGCACCTCCCGGGCGATCCGCCGCAGCAGCGGCAAGCGCTTTTCACCGGTGAGCGGCTGGGCGTCCCGGAGGATGTCCAGCAGTTCGGGCAGGCTCTCCTCGCCTTCGCCGATGAGGAAGACGTCGATGAAGTCCGACAGCGGTTCCGTGTTCATGCTGGCCGCGCCGCCGGCGATGACAAGCGGCGCATCGGTATGTTCGCGCTCGAACCGGGTCAGCGGCACGCCGCCGAGGTCGAGCATGGCGAGGACCGAGGTCGCCGCCAGTTCGTAGGACAAGGAAAAACCGACCGCGTGACACTCGTTCAGCGGCGTCGCCGTTTCGAGCGTGGTCAGGCGCATGGCCCTGTCGCGGAGCGCCGCCTCCATGTCGGGGAATGGCGCAAACACCCGTTCCGCCGCCATGCCCTCGCGGGCGTTGACGATTTCATAGAGGATGCGGATACCGTGGTGGCTCATGCCGACCGAATAGACGTCGGGGAAGGCGAGGGCAAGGCGGACCTGCGCGTCCGGCTTGGCGATTTCGTTATGTTCGCCGCCGACGTACTGGCCGGGTCCGGCGACGCGGGCGAGGACGGGGGCGAGTTCCCGTAACCGTTGGTCTCTTGCTTTGGGCATGGCGCTTCCATCATAATGACAGGCATCTGTAATAAAATGCCGGGGGCGTCGGCCGCCCCCGGGTATGCCCAAGTATAAGGATGCATCGCGACGATGCCATATGTTTCTGGAGATTCAATGCACTGGCTCGAAGCGACGCCTGACGAAATCGCCGCCTTTATGCGAGACGCCGGCCAGCCCGCCTTCCGGGCCAAACAGGCCCTGGGCTGGCTCCACGGTAAGCGGGTCGCCCGCTTCGACGACATGGTCAATTTGCCGGCGGCGCTCCGGTCCGCCATGGCGTCGGTCGGCCGGCTCCGCGCCCTGCACGAGCTCGAACGCCGCGACGCCGACGACGGCCTGACCGCCAAATGGCTGTTCCGGGGCGACGCGGAGGAGGACCTTGTCGAAAGCGTGCTGATTGTGGAAAAGCGCCGCACCCGCCGCACTGTCTGCGTTTCGTGCATGATCGGCTGTCCGCTGGCCTGCGCATTCTGCGCCACCGGCCAGGGCGGCTTCGGCCGGAACCTCGCGGCCGGAGAAATCATTGAGCAGGCCTACGCCGCCGACGCCCAGGCCCGGGCGCAAGGGGACGGCGGCCTCACCCATGTCGTCTTTATGGGAATGGGCGAGCCGCTCCTCACCCTCGACGCGGTCCTCCGGGCTGCCGATACCTTCGCGGATCCAACCGGGCTCGGCCTGTCGGGGCGGCACATCACCATCTCCACCGCCGGCGTGCCGGACGGGATTCGCCGCCTCGCCGAAAGCGGCCGCACCTACCGCCTCGCCCTGTCGCTGCATGCCGCCGACCAGCGCGTGCGCGAAAAAATCATGCCTATCGCCAAACGGCATCCGCTGCCGGAGGTCATCACGGCATTGGAAAAATTCGCCGAAACCGCCTCCCGCGACATCACGTTCGAGTATTGCCTGATGAAGGGCGTGAACGATTCCCTGGACGACGCCCGCCGCGTCGCCGCGCTGACGAAACCGTTCGGCGGCCGGGTCAACCTCATCCCCATGAACGGCGTCGCCGGCGCGGCTTATACCCCGCCCTCGCCGTCTGCCATTCGCCGTTTTCAGGAAGAACTCGAACAGGCCGGCCTGAGCGCGCCGGTCCGCATGGAAAAAGGCGCGGACATCGGAGCGGCGTGCGGCCAGCTCCGCGCCGAACGGCGCGGACGGTAAGTTTACCATCACCAAATCCGTTTCACCTCACTCCACACGTCAGATCGATCCAGTCGCCGAACACCACCATCGGATCATGGCGGTCGTAATGCTCCGAGGTGTGGACGTTGTCGGAGATTCGACCAACCAGGTCGGCTTCGGTGACGGGCGCTTCCTTACCGGGGGTGACAATGGCGACATCTTCCTCGGTCGGTACGATCGTTTCTCCCGCATACGCGGTGGTCACGCCAGCCACACAGATGAAGACGAGCGGCGCGGCAATAAGGAATTTGTTCATGGGACTCCTCGCAATCCTAACAAGACGTTCTCCTCACCCCGCCGGAAGGGTTCTCCGGCGGCGCTCAGTATAGAGGAGGGATTGAATTTGGACCACCATTTTTCCAGAGGATTTTTCACTTTTCGCGACAGCCCCTTTTTTCGGAAAAACCCGCGCCTCACCGACAATTTTGCGGTTTTCCAGGGGTGTTCGCATGCGTTCACCGCCGGTGGAGATTCTCCACGGAAAAACACTTGACTGCCGGATTCGGCCGGATATCTTGGACAGTGCAGTCTCCATAACAAAGCGGCGCAAAACTCGCAGACCCGGTAGTTCCCTGCCGGGTTTTTTCATTTCCCGCCGCTTTTCCTCTCCGACGCCAGGGTCCGCACCGCCGCGACGGCGAAGTCGATCTCCTCCTCGGTGTTGCAATGGGAAAAAGAAAACCGCACCGCCCCCTGCTCCACCGTGCCGAATCGGCGATGCAACAAGGGCGCGCAATGCGCTCCCGCGCGGACGGCGATGTCGTAGTCTTCGGCAAGGCGGCCGGCGATTTCGGTCGAGTCGACGCCGCCAATGTTTAAACTGACGATGGGGACGCGCACCGCCGCGCCGTAGTCGCCGTACAGGGTCAAATCCGGCACAGCCGATACGCCGCCCCGGAAACGGTCGGCAAGACGGTTCGCCGCCGCACGCAACGCTCCTGGTCCGCGGGAGCGGACATACTCGACCCCGGCGGCAAGCCCGGCGATGCCGTGGCTGTTCAGGGTTCCGGCTTCGAGCCGGTCGGGCAGGTCTTCCGGCTGGTCGAGGGAAAAACTCCTGCTGCCGGTGCCGCCCACGATAAGCGGCCCCGGATTGAAATCTTTCCCTAAACAGATGCCGCCTGTGCCCTGCGGTCCATAGAGGGATTTGTGGCCGGTGAAGCAGAGGGCGTCCGTCCCCAGCGCGGCTGTGTCGATGTCCAGCAGCCCGGCCGTCTGCGCCGCGTCGACGATAAGCCTGAGGCCGCGTTCCCGGCACAGGGCGGCGATGTCCTGGAGCGGCGCGATGTTGCCGGTGAGGTTGGACGCATGCGAGACAACCACCGCCTCGGTGTCGGGCGTGATCAGGCGGGCGATGTCGGCCGCGGTATAGCGGCCCAGCTCGTCGACCGGGGCGAGCGAATACTTGCCGCGCCGGTGCAGCGGCCGCAGGATTGCGTTGTGTTCCGCTTCGGACGAAACGATGTGGCCGCGTAGAGCAGCGATGGCCAGGTTCAGGGCTTCGGTGACGTTCTTTGTAAAAACGACGCGTTCCGGGAGCGAGCAGCCGAACAGATCGGCCAGGGACGCCCGCGCCCCTTCCACCGTGCGGCTCGCCGCCAGCGCCCAGGCGTGCGCGCCCCGCGAAGCGTTGCCGAAGCCGCCAAGGGCCGCCGCCACCGCTTCCGCGACCGCGGGCGGCTTCGGGTATGATGTCGCCGCGTTGTCGAAATAGATCATGGAGAACCCTTTGCCGTGATTTTTTGCCTGTGGCGACAGGAATATTACGGTATCATCTGCAATTATTCATTCTTTTACCGCTATTGCCACGAGGAAAACCGCCGTGCCGGATCACAAAGCGCAAGCGCCTGTCAGCCTTCTCTCCCACTGCACCAGCGGCGGCTGCGGCGCGAAGATCGGCCCGGCCGAACTGTCGGACTTTCTCGCCGCATTGCCGAAAACCGGCGACGCGGACCTCCTCGTCGGCTTCGACCATGCCGACGACGCCGCCGTCTACCGCCTCGACCCCGAAAACGCCATCGTATCGACCGTGGACTTTTTCCCGCCGATGGTCGAGGACCCGCGCCTGTTCGGCCGCATCGCCGCCGCCAACGCGCTGTCCGATATTTACGCCATGGGCGGCACGCCCCTGTTCGCCCTCAATCTGGTGTGTTTTCCGCAAAAGCTCGACAAGGCCGTCCTCGGCGAGATCCTCGCCGGCGGGGCCGAAAAGGTGGCCGAGGCAGGCGCGGCGCTGGCGGGCGGGCATTCGATTTACGACCCGGAAATCAAGTACGGCCTGGCCGTCACCGGCCGGGTCCATCCGGACCGCGTCCGCCTGAACCGTTCCTGCCGGGACGGCGACTGCCTCATCCTCACGAAAGCGTTGGGGACGGGGCTCGTCATGGCGGCGGCGCGGGTGGGGCTGGCGTCGCCGGATCGATTCGCCGCCGCGACGGACGGCATGACCAGGCTGAACAGGTACGCGGCCGAAAAGACGGCGGCTTTTCCCGTCAACGCCGTCACCGACATCACCGGCTTCGGCCTGATGGTCCATGCCGCCGAGATGGCCGGCGACGATCACACGCTTGTCCTCGACTTCGCCTCGCTGCCGCTGTTGCCCGGCGCGCTCGAGTATGCGGGGGCGTATCTGGCGACGGCCGCGGGACAGCGGAACAGGAACCACATCGCCGCGTCGGTCGACGTCTCGGCCCTCGGCCCGGCCGAGCAGGAGATCGTCTTCGACCCGCAGACCTCGGGCGGTTTGCTCGTGAGCGTCCCCGGCGACCGCGCCCAGGAACTGGTCGACGCCGTCCGCCGGGACGACCCCGTAGCCGCCATTGTCGGCCAGGTCGTGCCGCGCGGCGACGCCGCCGTTATCGTCGTATAACAAGACATATTCGTCTATAGGTTATTGGAGAACCCATGCAGACAGTCACGCTCGACATGTTGGGGAAACCGTGCCCCATCCCGGTCATTGAAGCCAAGAAAGCCATCGCCGTCGCCTCGCCGGGCGACATCGTCGCCGTCATCGTCGACAACGACATCGCCCGCCAGAACCTGGAGAAGATGGCAAGGGGGATGGGCCACGCCATCAGTCACCGCCAGGAGGACGATGGCCACATCATTGCCACCATCACCGTGTCGGACGGCTGCCGGCCGGTCGGCGACGACGCGGGAGGGTTGGTCGTGGCGATTGGCCGGAGCGTTATGGGCCACGGCGACGACGAACTCGGCGGCAATTTGATGAAAAGTTTCATCTATTCCCTGACCGAATTCCCGACCCCGCCCGAGCACATCATTTTCTACAACGGCGGCGCGCGCCTGACCTGCGAAGGCTCTGCCGCGCTGGCCGACCTCAAGGCGCTGGAAGCGCGCGGCACGACCATCAACACCTGCGGCACGTGCCTCAATTTCTACAATATCGCCGACACCTTGCAAATCGGCGGCGTGGCGGTGCGGGTGATGGGCAGGCCGTCCTGCCTCGGCACCGGCTGCGGCATCTGCCTGCGCATCGCGCCCGCCGATTTCGAAGGGGCGCAAACCGTTCTCGACGCAGCCGCCGTCGAGGTCGAAGCCGCCTATCTGAAGCGCCGCCATGGTGGTAGAACGGAATATGAACCGCTGTAGCATTTTAATCCGCTCTATTCAATCCACCTTCCCCGCCGGTTGGGCCCGGGGAGGGGGGTGGTGGGGGCGGTCGTCGAGGCGGGGGGTGGGGGGGGGGGCGGCTCGGGGGGGCGGCGGGGGCGGGG
>JAJQBO010000173.1 GCA_021203245.1 Planctomycetaceae bacterium | reverse complement strand
ATCTTCACCTTGGGAACGAACTCCACCAGGACCTCCTTGCCCCGCTACACCTCCTTATAGCCGCCCTGACGCCCGTCATCCAATGTCACGCGCTGTCGGCTGCGCGAGCGTCTCTCGAAATCAAGCGTCAGCGTCGCCGCGCCGGCGGGTGGGGGAACAGCACCAAAGTTTTCCAAAAACTCCAGCATTTCCGTCTCTCCCTGCCGTTACAAATTCTTCCACACAGGTAAATTACGGAAAACATAGACGAATACAAAGATTTGCACCACTTTCGTGCGCTCTTTCCGTTACCACCTGGACTCCATCGTTTGTACAGAAGTGTGTGGCTGTCGACAAATTTGTCGGGGCCAGCGAAACGAAAATGGGGCAGGATCGTTGACCGGGTCAACCCGGGCGACACGGTGATCATCGGCGGCACTCCAAGCTGGCGAAAATGGCGGGCGCGGCTACAATCATCTTGCACGACCTCGCCGCAGCGCCGCAAGGAGAGAGCGATGGGTGATTACCGCCTGCTGCGCCGCGGCGGCCCAGCGCATGCGTCCGCACTGACGGGCGTGGACGGCAGGGGCAATTTTCCGGCGGGCTCCCCAAGGGGAAAGGAACGGGTGGAATCCAACGCCGAGTGCGATTCGGAACCTGAAGCTATCGTGACTGTTCTTCCATTTATCCATTCAGAGGAGATGCAACAATGACTGTGCCCCACGCGGCGACAAAACCCACCATGTACTTTATCGGCGTATCCACCGGCAAATCGTCCATCATGACCGTGTTTCCCCGGTGGGCGAAGGCGCTCGGCCTCGGCGATGTGGAGATGAAAGGCATCGACCTGCCCCTGCACGCGCCTGCCGAAACCTATCGCGAAACGGTGGACTTTCTCAAAAACGATCCCCTATCCATGGGCGCACTCGTCACCACCCACAAGCTGGACCTGTACGCCGCCTGCGAGGATATGTTCGACTCAATCGATTCCTATGCCAAGCAACTCGAGGAGGTGTCGTCCCTGTCGAAGCGGAACGGCCAATTCTTTGCGCATGCCAAGGACCCTATCTCCAGCGGGCTGGCCCTGGAGCGGTTTGTGCCGGCCAATTTCTGGCGCGATCACGGCGGCGAAGTGCTGCTGCTGGGCGCTGGCGGCAGCTCTCTCGCCATGTCCCTCTATTTCACCCAGGAAAAGTTCGCCGGCAACGTGCCGTCCGCCATCACCATCGCCAACCGCTCGCAGCCCCGGCTCGACGATGCGGCGAGAAAACTCGCCCCCCTCTCCTCCCGCACGCGCTTTTCCTATATCCACGGCCCGACGCCCGCCGATAACGATCGTCTGGTCGCGGCGCTGCCCCCCTGCTCGCTCGTCGTCAACGCCACCGGCCTGGGAAAAGACGCTCCCGGCTCGCCCACTACAGACGCGGTTGTCTATCCGGCCGACAGCCTGGTGTGGGAAATCAATTACCGGGGCGACCTCCTGTTCATGCGCCAGGCCCAGGCGCAGGCGACGGAAAAGCGCCTCCATGTCGAAGACGGGTGGAACTACTTCATCTACGGGTGGACCCAGGTCATTGCCGAAGTGTTTGATGTGGTCATTGACGACGATATTCTACAGCGCCTAAGCGATATCGCGCACGACGTACAGGCGGGCAAATAACCGAACGGAGAAAAAGCATGAGCAATAACAGCACAAGCGCCTACAACTGGGCCAACGGCTTTACCATCGATTTTTCCCTGGCGACAGGCATGTCGAAAAAGGGAAAATCCACCACGCGCCATCTGTCCCAGATGAAGACCATGTATTACGACACCGCCGCCGCCGATACGATCCTGCAGGCCGGCGATGTGCTGGTGTACGAGTTCTACGAGCTGGGCGCACCCGACAACGCGGGCGATCTTGCCTTTGGCACGTCCATAACCTACCCGGGCAAGGTCGGCGACGAATACTTCATGACCAAGGGGCACTTCCACACCATTCTCGAGACAGCCGAGGTTTACTACACCCTGTCGGGTCGCGGCATCATGCTGACGGAAAGTCCCGGGGGCGATGTGGTCGCACACGAATTGACGCCCGGATGCGCCGTCTATGTGCCGCAGCGCTACGCCCACCGCAGCATCAACACGGGCGACACGCCGCTTGTCACCTTTTTCGTTTTTCGCGGCGACGCCGGGCACGACTACGGCACGATTGAAACAAAAGGCTACCGCAAGCTGGTCGTCGAACAGAACGGCAAGCCGACGCTAGTCGACAACCCGAAATGGAGCGACGCGTAGAAGGCTTGCCTGCCGGGTGGGAATGATGACGGGTCCAGAGAGCCAACCAATCGTGAGAGAGGGGTGGCTTTTTTTCTGGTATCGGGTGGTGGATGGTGAATTCGATGAGGACCAACGCCATTTCCCAAAAAAAACGAACATCGTACCCCAAGCGTCAGTCCCGCGAACGCGGGAATCCAGCAGACGGAACAATAGAGGAACGTGGGTAATCTTCTCCACTCAAAGGGGCGGCAGGGAAATCATCGTGGCGTTACGCTACGGCGGCAGCGTTTTCGACCCCCGCGCCGCCCCGAGTCTAAAACCTTCATCGTATTTTTCCCGCCTAATAAAAGACTTTACCTCCTGTATTTGGATTAACGAATTTTGGTGTGGAGCCGGGATTTTTCACCCAATTTGCGTGCACACGGTTATTATGGTAAAAAGCCTTCTCGCCCGTACTGGAGTTCGCGCAGCCAGACATACATAATAGTAGCGAGAAAAGAATAAGGTGTATAATTATTCGGGTCATTCCAAGTCTCCTTCGACCGTTTTTCCTGGATTCACCATAGTGACTAAAAAACGCAGGGGAAGGTTCTCGGCTTATTCCATTAATAACCGTAAAACGCAGGCAGGAACCAGTCATTCTTTAAAAAGCGTTAGCCGCTCTCAAGTTTGGCCCTTTCCCTTATATCAAATAACAATTTAGGTAATAAAAACGAGGTAATTGTGGGTTAGAACTTGCATATATTGGGTTTAATTCGCTTTCATGAGTTATTATGAACCATCCATATAATTGTAGCCAATCATCGCAAAAGTGTCCATATCGGCACCCACACACGTCACCCCGGCGGTGAA
>JAJQBO010000107.1:18243-19368 GCA_021203245.1 Planctomycetaceae bacterium | reverse complement strand
CCCCCGACTGCCCCGGCACAACTTCACGACCCTCGCCCGGTTCATCGCATGCACGGGGAGAATCGAGCGTTTACGGGCATACATTGTTAGTGGAATGGTGACGCCAAAAAGCCAAACGTGAGCAGTCGCCGTTTTTTAAAACGGCGATCGGTACGTTTTGTACTGTTCGCCGCCCTCGCTGCGATTTCCCGCACGTCAGGACGCATCCGAACATATCGCCACCATTCGTGGCATACTTCTCGCTCTTTTCGTTTCTTGTCCCCATTTTTTCATCGAAATATGCTTCCCTGATTATTGGGTGAAAACGTTTCAGCCTTGCGACTATTTATCCAGTGCCGCGTAGTTATACCAGAATCCAACACGGTCCGCTTCCTGCAAAAAACCGACCGCCCGTTCGGGCAATGTGTTATTTATGAGATGGTTGCTAAAACGGGCGATCATCCCAATCAATATCCGGGACATATGATTGGATCCGGGCCCCCGCACCGATGGAATCCAGGGATAAACAAAATTTAAAGAATGCGTGAACTTTCTTACAACGATATTGTATAGTAGTTCTGAGTGCCCAACACTCAACCAGACTCTGGATGAATTTTCACCTCGTTCCCCTGTAAGCATTTTCCAACGGGCGAAGCGCTTTTCCAATCGTGTGTCCACAATAAGGAGGCGCAGTATGAGCAAAAGTAAGTACACGGCCAGGAGCATTATCGTTCGCTGCATCGTCATCATGATCGGGGTATATATCACCAGCATCGGGGCGGCCGCGTTTGTCTGCGCCACCCTGGGCGCAGACCCGGTTACCGCCTTTGTCCAGGGGCTTGGTATTCAGATGGACGTGTCGTTCGGATATGCGATGAATGTTTTCAACATTGTCTTCTTTGTCATCATCCTCGTGCTGAACCGCAAAATGATCAATATCGGCACAGTGCTGTACACGTTTACGCTGGGCATCCTGTGCAATTACTCCATCGCCCACATTAATGCCATTCTTGGACCAGAACCGAGCCTGATCGCCAGGGCCATAGTCATCGTGATCGGCGTCATTGCCATCGGTATCGGCCTTGGCTTTTATCAGTCGGCCGAATTCGGCTCCGGCCCATCCGATGCGTTCCAGCAAACCATTGC
>JAJQBO010000107.1:0-18233 GCA_021203245.1 Planctomycetaceae bacterium | reverse complement strand
CCAAGGTTCCCCTCAAGTATGAACGAATCTGTTTCGATGCCGTGATGGTTATCGGCGGCTTTCTCATGGGCGGCGTCGTCCATGTGGGAACCATCCTCGGCATGCTTGGCGTCGGGCCGATCATGGCGCCGACCATCAGCAAGCTGGCACCATTGGTGGATCAGTGGTCCGGGACGAGTGGCGAATAGCCGAAGGGACACCACACGCGAGCAAGGGAGGTCTACATATGTCAAAAACAATGATGGGCGTCGTCTACCACGGCAAGGGCGACTTGCGTTTTGAAGAAATCGCCGTGCCGCAAATCCGGGATCCGCGGGACGCAATCGTCAAGGTCGGGCTTTCCAGCATCTGCACGAGCGATCTGCACATCCGCCACGGCGCGGTGCCGCGCGCGGAGGAAAAAACGGTCCTTGGACACGAATTCGCCGGCGAAGTCGTCGAGGTCGGCAGCCTGGTGAGGAAATTGAAGCCCGGGATGCGGGTGGTCTGCAACGTGGAGACGTACTGCGGCGAGTGCTTTTTCTGCAAGCGGGGCTTTGTCAACAACTGCGTCCACGGCGGCTGGGAACTCGGCTGCCGCATCGACGGATGCCAAACCGAGTATGTCCGGGTCCCGTACGCGGATAACGGCCTCACGCCGGTGCCTGACAAACTGGACTACGAAGACGTGATCATGGTGAGTTGCATTCTGCCGAGCGGCTATTTCGGCGCCGAACTGGCGGCAATCACGCCCGGCGACGTCGTCGTCCTGGGGGCGGGGCCGGTCGGCTATACGACAATGATGAGCGCCCGCCTGTTCGGCCCAAGCGTCATCGTCGCGACGGACCTGATCGACGAGCGGCTGGACTTTGCCAAAAAACACGGCTGGGCCGATGTAACCGTCAACCCGCAGAAGGAAAATCTCGAGGAAGTCGTCCTCTCGCTCACCGACGGCCGGGGGGCGGATGCAGTTGTGGAAGCGGCCGGCGGGCCGACCACGTTTGAAACGGCCTGGCAGATAGCGCGCCCCAACGCGGTCGTTTCGGTTATCGCCATGTACGAAGAGCCGCAGGTGCTGCCGCTGCCGCAAATGTACGGCAAAAACCTGATCTTCAAGACAGGCGGGGTGGACGCCTCGAAAAACGACATCCTGGTCAAACTGATCGAAGGCGGAAAAATCAATGCCAGACCCATGCTGACGCACCACATGCCGTTGAACGACGTGATCAAGGGATATGATATGTTTGAGAATCACGCCGACGGCTGCATCAAGGTCGCGATTACGCCGTATCAACGTTGACCTCGCTTACCCGCACCTTCTTTACGCTGAGGCCGTGCGCCGCACCCCCGATTGGCGGGTTGCGGCGCTTTGTTTGGCCCTCTAATTCATCGCCAAGTACTGCCGGGCTAGGCAGGTATGATACACAAAATTTATTGGCTCTTAGCCGTACTGAACAACGAGGCCGCTCCGGTTGCTGAAAGTTCGCGCCATGCAGGGGATACCATGACGATATACACCGTAAATGAATGGGTTTACACGATTGTATATTTCCGCCCGCCGCCGCAGAAAACACGTTAAATTGTTTTTTGACCGCTTGCAAACCGCGATTGATGGGGTGTACTGTCTTTCGGTGCGCAATCGTTTACACACTTATCCCGACGCAAATAATCCCAATTGGTAACCACTTCACCCACAGCGCGAGCACTGTTATATTAATCAGCAATTTTATTAAACGGGAATTGGCCCGTTAGTAGCTTGCTGGGAGAACGCTATGAGTAAGAAGAACGCAGGAAGTGTACTGGTACTGTGTGCCTTGGCACTGGTAGTGACGCTCGGCTGGGCACGGCTATCCCACGCCCAGGACCGCGCCGGACAACCGAAATACGTGTTCCTTTTCATCGGTGACGGCACGTCCTTCCCGCAGCGCAATGCCGCCGAATTCTTCCGCGCCAGCCAGGAGGCGCCGAATCCGCAGGACGAAATTCTCCGCGCCCAGGGCAAGATTTCCAAGAACACCGGCGTCACCACCTTCAGCCCCAACACCAAGCGGCTGACCATGAACACCTTCCCGGCGCAGGGAATTTCCACCACCTATTCCTACAACTCCCTCATCACCGACTCCTCCTCCTCCGGCACCGCCATCGCCACCGGTCACAAGACCCGTGACGGCGTCGTGTCCATGGACCCGGACGGCAAGGTGAACTACACCTCGATGGCGAAGATCGCCAAGGCCCAGGGCAAGAAGGTCGGCATCATCACCTCCGTCTCCCTCGACCACGCCACCCCCGCCGTGTTCTACGCCAACCAGCCCAACCGCAACGACTTCTATGAAATCGCCATCCAGGGCCCGAAGAGCGGCTTCGACTTCTTCGGCGGCGGCTATTTCCTCGGCCCGAAAGACAAGAAAGGGAACGGCAAGGACACCGTCGACGTCTATCGTGAATACGGCTACCACGTCGCGACCGACCGCGCCGGCTTTGAAGCGCTCAACCGCTCGAACGGCAAGGTCCTGACCTACAACGCCATCCTCGACCCCGACAACGCCCTGCCGTTCCGCCTCGACCGCGGCACGGAAAATGAAATCGCCCTTCCGGAATTCGTCGCCAAGGCGATTGAACTTCTCGACAACGACGACGGCTTCTTTATCATGACCGAAGGCGGCAAGGTCGACTGGGCCTGCCACGCCAACGACGCCATGTCCGCCATCCTCGACGTCATCGACCTCGACGATGCCGTCACCGTCGCCTACGAATTCTACAAAAAGCATCCGGAAGACACGCTCATCGTCGTCACCGGCGACCACGAAACTGGCGGCATGACCGTTGGCTTCGCCGGCACCCGCTACGACACCTTCCTGGACCGCATCACCAACCAGCAGGGTTCCTATGTCACCTTCAACAGCGTCGTCAACGAGCTGAAGAAGACCTACCCGAACGCGCCCACCGTCGCCCAGATCATGCCCACCATCCGCGAGTTCTTCGGCCTCGAACTCTACCCCGAGTCCGAAATGGCCGCGCTGGAAAAGGCCGCGAAGGACGGCGACCTGGCCGCAATCGAAAAGCTGAAATACGCCCTGCGGCCCTATGAAGTCGAAAAGATCGAACGGGCGATTAAGATGAGCTGGACAGACAAGAGTGACCGTCCGGACGACGATTTCTACTACGCCAACTACGGCTCCTACGAACCCCTCACCGTCGCCATGACCCAGACCCTCAACAACAAGGCAGGCATCGGCTGGACCACCTTCTCCCACTCCGGTCTGCCGACCCCCGTCTCCGCCATCGGCGTCGGTTCGGAACAGTTCGTCGGCCACTACGACAACACCGACATCTTCAAGAAGATCGTCTCCATCGCCTACTAAGCCGGTTTATGCATCATGCTGCGATGGCGGCATCACCCGAAACACGCTCGGGGGCGCGAGAAATTTGCGCCCCCGTTTTCGTCCCCGCAAGGTATCCCCATGACTGAATTCCTCAAACGTCTCGGCGCGTTTTTCGTCTACGGCGCGTCGCGTAAGGATGTCTATTTTTCCCTCATCATCATCGTCGCGTGCGTTTTCCTGTGGTTCCTGCCGACAGGCTTTGAAAACCGCATGCCGGTCGATTCAGTCAAGTGCTACGGCCTCGTCCTTTCGACTGACAACTCCATGGCCATGCAGCACGGGCTGATTCGCACCGGTGGGCAGATCGTCGAGGTCGAAATCAAGAACGGGCCGCTCAAGGGCGAAATCGTCACCGCCCATAACAACTTTATCGGCAAACTCGAACTCGACACCTTTTTCGAACCAGGCGACGAGGCCTATATGAACGTCTCGGTCGAGGCGGGGAGAATCGTGTGGGCCAACGCGGTCGACCACTACCGCCTCAGGGCGGAATTCTACCTGTTGGGCGCGTTCGTGCTGTTCCTGGTCATCTATGCCGGATTCACCGGCTGCCAGGCGGTCCTGTCCTTCGCCTTTACCTTTTTGTGCATGTGGAAAATCCTTATCCCGTCGCTCCTGCGGGATCACGATCCCATCGTGGTCACCTTCGCCATCACCAGCGTCCTGACCTTTGTCATCATCTTTCTCGTGGCAGGGTTCAACCGGAAGGGTCTGGTGGCGTTCCTGGGAGCGGTGATCGGCCTGGCGGTAACCTGCATCCTGGCGATGACCTTTGCCGGACCGATGCACGCCAACGGCGCGGTGCGGCCGTTTTCGGAGACGCTCCTCTTCGCCGGTTTCGGCAGCATCGACCTGACCCGCATCTTTCTGGCCGGCGTCTTCCTCTCCGCCTCCGGCGCGGCGATGGACCTCGCTATCGACATTTCCGCCGCCATGCGCGAGGTGGTGGTCCACCATCCGACCGTGTCCCGGCTGGCCTTGCTGAAGTCCGGCCTCATGGTGGGACGGGCCGTCATCGGCAGCATGACCACGACGCTGGTGCTGGCCTATTCGGGCAGCTACCTGACCATGATGATGCTGTTCATGGGGCAGGGCGTGCCGACCTTCAACATCCTGAACCTGGTGTATGTCTCGACGGAAATCCTGCACACGCTCGCCGGCAGCTTCGGCCTGGTTCTGGTCGCGCCGCTGACGGCGATTATCGGCTGTTTTCTGTATGTCAAGGGTGAGAGGCCGGCGCTTATCGAGGAGACCTTTATGACGGATCCGCACAGACCGAGGGAAGAACCGGAACGGGAAAAACCCGTCCCGCCGGCGACGCACACGCCACCGGTCGAACGAGACGAGACAATCATCGCCGACCCGCACCGGGTTGGCGCCCCGCCGGCGCCGCCGGATTCGGCGCCCCAGAAACAGTAACAGCTCAGCAGCGAAACGCCCGGATCACGTGATTCGGGCGTTTTTTACCCCTGTGGCAGGTCGACGCCTTCGTGGAGGAGGAGGGCCTGCTTGACCGCAATGCCGCCGGCATAGCCGGTCAGACTGCCGGTGGCGCCGACGACGCGGTGGCAGGGGATGATGATGGATATCGGGTTGTGACCGACTGCGCCGCCGACAGCCTGGGACGACATCGACGCCCGCTTCAGGTTCGCCGCCATCGTCTTGGCAATGTCGCCGTAGGTGGTGACCTCGCCGTAGGGAATGGCGCAGAGAATTTTCCACACAGCCTGGCGGAACTCGCCCCCGTGCGGAGCGAGCGGCAGGTCGGTGATGGCGGGCTTTTCTCCCGCAAAATAGGCGTCAAGCCATCTGCATGCCGCGACCAGGACCGGCGTGTCCCGGCTCTCGACCAGGGCGTCTTGGACGGTGGCGGCAAAATGCTTCTGCCCCTCAAGCCATAAGCCGACAAGCCGTCCGTCGCGGCTCGCCAGGGTCAACCGGCCCACAGGCGAACGATAATGCGTGGAATACACCATGACGCCTCCCGTTACAGCGAATTCCAGAGATTGATGGTGACATAGCTTCGCCACGGCCGCCATCGTCTCCCATGGCGACAACCGCATCGGGGGCGGGGAAGATGCTGCCCGCACCGCCATTTCGAAAGCATCGAAACACCCGGGCAGGCGGGTGCCGAGCCGGCACAATCCCGGCCTGATCTCGTTCATCCGCTCAAGCGCCGCATAAACCCTCTCCGGGTCGTAATGCAGGTCTGGTCGCCGGGCCGGGAAAACCGGCCGGTTATTCGGTGGTGGAATACTTGTCTGCGACCGGTTCGTCTGCTTCGGCTTCGACCGCCTCCGGCTCCACGGCCTCGGCAACCGGTTCGGCCGCTTCTTCGACCGCCGGTTCGGGTGCGGCTTCGACAACTTCCGGTTCGGGCAGGGCTTCGACTGCTGCCGGCGCGGCGGGTTCAGGCGTTTCTTCGAGTGTCTCTTTGATTGGCTCCACGGCTGCGCCGTCGTCTTTGGCCGGTTCGGCCGTTTCGGGCGCGGCGTCGGCGGCGTCGACCGCGTCCTCCGCTTTGGCCGGCTCCTCCGATTCTTCCGCTGCCGCCACCGCTTCGGCCGGGGTTGCTTCGACCACTTCGACCGCTTCGGCAGGCGTCGCTTCTTCAACAACCACGGGCTCCGGCTCGATAACCGGCGGCGCGACGACGAATTGATCGGAAATCACCCAGGTGTCGTAGCGCAGGGTGGCGCGGAAGGGACTGGTGATTTGCACATAAAACGGATAGGTTTGGCCCGAGGTGGGCCGGACATTGCGAAGCGTGATCGTCGCCGTTTCACCGTGTGCGAATTTGCGTTTCTGCATCGTGGCCTGGATGCAGGTGCAGGAGGTGTAGAGCCTGCCCACCGTGATGGGGCCCATGCCCGGGCGGTTGATTTCAAAAATCTGCGCATCCGACTGGTCGCCCGGAACCGGCATCGTCCCCACCGGGACGATGTGGTAGCCGTTGAATTCCATGTAGGCGGAGACGTTTTTCTTGGTCGAGACGAGGCCCTGACCGGCGGCCGCCAACGGAGCAGCGGCAAGGGCGAGCAGGAGCATGAGGCAGAAGCGGTGGCGACGCATGGTGCATCCTTTCACAAAGAGATGGGGAACTACTCGGGTTTGTCCATATCGTCGCCCGGAATGGTGAGTATCGCATCCTCCGTGACGACCGGGGCAGACAGGCGCACCGATGACGCTCCCTGGCGGCGTTCCAGGCGCTGGCTCCTGCCCGTTTCTTCGATAACCTTCATGTCCTGCCATTTTCCCTGCTGGTAGCGCCAGTAGAAGATGGAGGCCGAGGTGAACGCACTCAGGACCATGATGCACCAGAGCGCATAATAACTCGCATTCAGCCAGAACGCGATCATGTTGGGGATGGCGAAAACCACCCAGGCGCTGAACGCCATGACATACATGGAAAACTTGGTGTCGCCCGCCCCCCGGATGGCGTTGCCGTACAGAATGAAGAATCCGTCCGCCATGCAGAAAACCCCGGCGAAGCGGAGGAAGTTCACCGCCAGCGCCCGGGTGGCGGGATTCATCGACTCGCCGGGCGAAAAGATGGAGACAAGCAGTTCCGGCCGCACCCAGAACAGGAACGCCATGACCGCCATATACGCGACCATGAGGATGCGCGCGCTTTTGACCGCCTGCTTGGCATAGGGGATGTCCCGCGAACCGATGCCGTGGCCGACCATGATGGAGGCGGCCGCGCCCAGCCCGAGCATGGGAATAAAGGCGACGCCGTTGACGCTGATGGCGATGCTTGACGCCGCGCCGACGTTCGCGCCGCTGGCGGCGATGCCGTACAGGCCCATCAGGATGTTGAAGATGGCGAAGGCGCCGATGTCCATCAGCATCTGCATGCCGTTGCCGAAGCCGAAGCGGAGCATGCGGAACATGAGGGACGGGTTGAACACCCGCGCCGGCCAGGTGCCGAACTCGCGCCGGTAGGTGCTGCGAAGAAACAGAAAGAAGAAAATCAAGAAACTGATTGCGTCGGTGCCGACCGTCGCGATGCCGGCTCCGACCACGCCCATGGCGGGCGCGCCCAGCCAGGCCGAAAACCCGTTGAGGATGTCGCCGAAAACGGGCAGCGGCCAGGGGCCGTTGTGCAGATACGGCGTCCCGCCCGCGCCGAAAATGAGGGCCCAATTCATGGCCACGTTCAGGAAAATGCTGGCGAACGACACCGCGACGACGGTCCAGGTCTTGTTGCGGCCGGTCCAGAAACACATGATGCTGGAATTGAGGAGGGCGAAGACGTTGCCGGAGGTGATGACGAGGAAATACGCCTCCTCCTCGGCGGCGAGGTCGGGCGCGTGGCCAATCCAGGAAAAGAACGGATAACCGAAATAGCCGACAACCACCAGGAACAGACCCGCCCCGAGGCTGAACAGCATCGATTGCCACACGGCGAGGCCGGTGCGGTCGTGGCGTTCCGCGCCCGAATACTGCGCCACAAAGGCGTTGCCGTAATTGGCCACACCCATGAAAAAGCTGGCCAGCATAAACGCGGTGGTGCCCGCCGCCAGGGCGGCGGCGATGGAACGCTCGGAATACCACGCCATCATCATCCGGTCGCAGAACAATTTGAAGGCAAAGGTGCCGCTGGACATGATAAGCGGAAAGGCGATACCGAATACCTCGCCCAACCTGCCTGTGCGTGCCAGCGTCGCGGGTTTATCCATAATCTCGCTTCTTGCGTGAATCAACGCCAATCGAAAAAGGCTCGCCGTCCATGCCGACGCGCCTCGTGTGGCCGGGTGCGGCCTGCCCGCCGTGCCCCATTTACGCCGCAACTTCTTGCTCCGCCTCACTGAGTATGTATTATAGGAACGTTCATTCATATTGTAAAGGCAGCGCATGACCACACCGCTGGACGACAGCGTCCAATATCTGAAACATGTCGGGCCCTCGCGCGCCGAGGATTTCGCCCGGCTTGATATCCATACCGTGCGGGACCTGATTTGGACGTTTCCCCGCGACCTCAGCGACCGGTCGAACCTGTTCCGCATCGTCGACCTGCCGGAAGATCGCCCCGCCACCGTGGTCGCGACCGCCCTGATGGTGTCGGAACGCCCGGCCGGCAGGCGGCGCGGCCGCGCCGGCATGAGCATCACCACGGCTGAATTCGCCGACGACTCGGGAGGCATCCTCGAGGTGGTCTGGTTCAATCAGCCCTGGCTCAAGGACAAACTGCCGAACCGGCGCGTCCTTATCCACGGCAAGGTCAAACACGAGCGCGGACGCTGGCAGATGGATCATCCGCTCTACGAAATCCTCCCCGACGACGCGCCGCTGCATACGCTGAATTTCGGCCGCATCGTGCCCATCTACCCGAGCACCGGCTCCCTTAACCAGGGCGTGTGGCGGCGGGCCATGGCCCATGCCCTCGACACCCGGCTGGAATTCCTCGAAGACCCGCTCGACCCGGCCCTTGTCGAGGAAAAGGGCTTTATGGAATTGCGGGAAGCAATCCGCGCCATGCATTTTCCGGAAAATCCCGAACAGGCGAAAGAGGCGCGGCGTCGGCTGGTGTGGGACGAATGCTTTTTCCTGCAACTGGCGGTCCTGGCCGCCCGCCGCCACGCGCTCCTCGACCTGCCCGGGCGGCAGTTCACTATCGGCCCCGAACTGGACAACCGGATTCGGCGCTTGTTCCCGTTCAAACTCACGCCCGCCCAGGACAAGGCGGTTCGGGACATTGTCCGGGACATGAAAAGCCCGCTCCCCATGCAGCGCCTGCTCCAGGGGGACGTCGGCTCGGGCAAGACCGCCGTGGCGGCGTACGCGCTCCTGGCGGCGGTGGCGAACAAGGCGCAGGCATGCATCATGGCCCCGACCAGCCTGCTCGCCCGCCAGCACCACGAGACATTCGGCCGCTTCCTGTCGAACAGCGCCAACGCGCGGGTGCGCATCGGCGTCCTCGTCGGCGGCATGCCGGCGGCGGAACGGCGCGCCGTGCTGGAACGGCTCGCCAACGGGACCCTCGACATCGTCGCCGCGACCCACTCGGCCATCGGCGACAACGTCGTCTTCCACGATCTCGGCCTGGTGGTTATCGACGAACAGCACAAGTTCGGCGTGCGCCAGCGGTTCGAACTGTCGCGAAAAGGCGTGCGGCCCGACCTCCTCGTCATGACCGCCACGCCCATCCCCCGCAGCCTGGCGCTGTCGGTCTACGGCGACCTCGACCTGAGCGTTATCGACACCCTGCCGCCCGGCCGCAAACCGGTCAAGACGCTGTGGGTGTCGCAGGAGCGCCCGGCCGAGGCGTGGGAACTTATGCGGCGTGAATTGTCGCGCGGGCGACAGGGCTTTATTGTCTGCCCGCTTGTCGAGGAATCGGAGGACAGCGACCTCAACTCGGCCGAGCAGGTGTTCCGCGAGCTCCAGGCCGGGGAACTCCACGGCCTGCGGCTGGAACTCCTCCACGGCCGAATGAAGCGGCCGGACCAGCAGGCGGTCATGGACCGCTTCCGCGACGGCGCCGTGGACGCCATCGTCTCCACCATCGTCATCGAGGTCGGGGTCGATGTCCCCAACGCCACCGTGATGCTGGTGGAACATGCCGAACGCTTCGGCCTGGCCCAGTTGCATCAACTGCGGGGCAGGGTGGGGCGGGGCGTGGACCAGGGCTATTTCGTCATGCTCTCGGACGCGAAGGGAGGCGAGGCGGGCGAACGGATGTCTGCCCTGATGGCCTCGTCGGACGGCTTCGCCATTGCCGAGGCGGATCTGCGGATTCGCGGGCCGGGCGACTTTACCGGCACGCGCCAGCACGGGTTGTCCGGGCTGCGCGTCGCCGACCTGGTGCGGGATATCGACAGCATGGCCGATGCGCGCCAGACGGCGGCGGCGGTGCTGGAGGCGGATGCGGAATTGGTGCACCGGGAACACCTGCCGCTCCGGCGGGAACTGGTACGGCTGTATGGGAAGCAGTGGGACCGGGTGGCGGGGTCGTAGGGGGGGCGTCGATTCCGTAAGCGCTCCAACCTCCCCCGTCGTCAGACCGGCGTGCGGATCTCCACCAGCGCGCGAACGGGCGGTCCGGCCGGGGTCCAATGAGAGTAACGGAGATGGCACCAAACTCATGCAGGCAGCGCCTGGAGCGGAGGTCGGGGGTGTGGACCCTGGCGGAACCGCCCGTTTTTTCCGCTGATGGACGCGGGTGACGCCGGGGTGACGTATAGGGTGAGAATCGACAAAAAAACAGCCGCCCGAGAGCGGCTGTTTTCAGTTGTGGTCCGGCTCGGCCTAGGCGCGCTTGCGGGCGCGGAGGGCGGCGGTGCGGCGGTGCGGGTGGGTCTTCGAAACGCGCTTGACGGCACGCTTCGCAGCCTTCTTGGCGGCGTTTTTGCGACGCACCTTGCGCCGTTCCTTGAGCAGGGCGGCGCGCTCGGATTTCTTGGTATTCTTGGGCATTGTCGTGTTCCTTACGGCAGTAAAATCCAAAAACGGATCGAACGAATTAACGTAATGGCTTCAGTATAAAAAACGGCTACCGCACGGGCGGCCCGCACGGCAGAAACGAACAGTATAAAGACCTGTCATAACCCTGTCAAATATTTTATCCCGTCGCCGCCCCGTTTGCAACCGGCATCTTGCCCGCCGCGTTTCTTCACCCGCCTCCGCATTGCAACCGGCCGCCTCTTGGCGATACTTACCGTCAGAGGGAAGACGGCCATCCGCCATGAAAGGGGATTCCATGAACGTTTTCACCGCCATCACCCGTGTCGACCCACCGAAAAACCTCTGCGCCGCCGAAGACGGCTTTCTGCCCGACGCAACACTCGCCATAACCGCCGACGGCGACATCCCTTTTCCCCAGGTCATCGTCCAGGACAACCACGGCAATCAGCTCCTGCTCCTGAACGGCGATGCGATTGCCAGGACACCGGACGGCCGGTACGAGGCGACCATCCCCGGCGGCAAGTTCCGCGCCGGTCATTATACCCTGCAAGTCGAGGGCTGCCGCACCGCCGATCTCGCCTCGGCGCGGCCGGAGGATTGGATTAAAGTTTTTGTCTCCATGGAAGTCCAGCCGCCGGCACAAACCCGTACCCGGCCGACGCCGGTCCGCGTCAGCGTCGGGGCCGGATTGGGCGACGGCTCGGGCCGGCCGAAGCTGTATTTCGGCATCCACAAGCATATGCACCAGCCCTACTACCGCGCCGCCGACACCGGCTTCTGGGACGGCGGCAACGACGAAATCTTCTCGACCCGGGCCGGAGCCTACCGCCACTTCATCCACATGGCTGTCAGCCAGTACGAACAACTGCCCTATGCCGGCCTGTCGATGAGCTGGTCTGGCAGTTTGATCGAACAGCTCGACCGCGCCTCGCGGGAAGGGCTTGCCCACGGCGCGTACGCCGGCGACTGGAAGGCCGAACTGCGCCAGGCCGCCCATATGAAAACATCGGGCGGCCACGCCAGGGCGGCGTTTTCCGCCTTCGGCTACTTTCACCCGCTGATGGCCCTGATCCCGCCCCGGAACATCACGGCGCAGATTCTCCGCCATCGGGCGCTTATCCAGGAGGAGTTCGGCGTCTCCGCCTCCCGCATCCTGTTTCCGCCTGAAACAGCCTTCCACGTCCGGATGATTCCGGCGCTGCTGGAAGCCGGCATCGACGGCGTCATCTACGATTCGATTCACCGCTACCGCGCCTGCCAAGGCTATCCCTACGCCGGCAAGGAGGAAGGCATGCTGCCCCCGAACCAGGCCGAGCAGGAGAATCCGCCGGTGGACGACTGGCTGCAACTGCACAACGTCTGGGCCGGGTCGAAAATCGCGCCCAGCCTGCTGCGGCCGGAGTATATCAAATACACCGACATCGACGGGAAGGAATTCAAAATAATCGGCGTCCCGGCCGAGCGCTATATCGGCAACGAAGACGCCCGGGGCGGCTACGGCGCGCTGGTGTATCCGGATGTGCTCGGCCAGGTGCTGGATTCGATCGAGCGGTCGGGCAGCTTCGACCCGGCGCACCCGCCGTTTTTCCTGCTCCATTCCGACGGCGACAACTACGGCGGCGGCACGGACTCCTATTACGGGTCCAACACCGGCGCGATGGTGGAATGGCTCAAAGGCGACCCCCGTTTCGAATTCACCTCCATCCGGGACTACCTGGACCGCTTCCCTCCCGATCCGGCCAACGCCGTGCACGTCGAGCCGGGGTCGTGGTCCGGGGCCGACAACGGCGATCCGCAGTTTATAAAATGGTTCTCCGGCTATAACAATCCCTACTCGTCCGATCTCAATTCCTGGGCGGTCCTGACCGCGCTCCAGAACGCGGTCCACACCATGCTGGACGCCACGCCGGGCGACGGCGGCGTCGAGGCGGCCGAGCGGCTGATGTTGACGGCGGAGACGAGCTGTTACTGGTACTGGACCGGCCAGCAGATTTGGGACAGCCAGGTGACGGAAGCCGCCAACGCGGCCATGGCCATTCTCCGGAACGGGCTCGACGCGGTGGTGGGGAACGGCAGGGACACGACCGGTCCGACCATTTTCGCGCCGTGGGTGACGCCGGAAAACCCGGGCGGCAAGGCGTGGGGCAACAACTGCATCATCGACGCGGCCAAACAGGGCGTTGTCCATACGTTCATTTATGACGTCTCGGGCATTCAATCGGCGCGGCTGTTCCTGCGGGAGGACGCGGGGAAGGGGGCGGAACGGGAGATTCCGCTCCACGACCGTGGTCCATACCCGAGCCAGACCGGCCCGGCCGTGGTCGCGAACCTGTTCGAGGCCGAGTTGCCGGAAGGGATTGGCGACGTGCGCTATTGGATTGAGGCGGTGGACGGGAAAGGGAACGCGTCGCGGAGCGCGCTGGAGCGGGTGTATTTGGGGTAATGCCTGCCGCACCACCCCGAACGTCACCCCGGCGGCGAAGCGGTGACCGGCGGGCGCGCGTGTGGTTGTGCCGGGGCAGGCGGAATGACCACTCGTTGTGGGTTGAACCGGTTTATTCTGCAGCGCTTGTTCGGTCCGATTGCCCCGGCACAACGTCCCGTTTTGCCCACGGCGATCGTTTATTGCGCCGGGGTGACGTATGGGGGAGATTGGAAGGGTAATAAAAAAAAGCGGCCCTTCCACGATGAAGGGCCGCCCTCTATTTACTGCTGCTAGGGAATCTAGAAGCTATAGCCGATGGTACCCATGACGCGGTGGTTCTGGTACTTGTCGCGGCCGTAGTAATCGTACTTGACGCCAATGTCCCAGTTGTCGTGGCGGAGCTTGGCGCCCACACCGGCTTTCCACGAGTGGTGGCCCAACTTGCGCCCGACGATGTGGCTGGGCGTCACGCCGGGGATGCCGATGGTGGAACTGGTGCCGCGGACCGCGTGGTCGTTCAGGTTGTAGGCATAGCCGCCGTTCGCCATGACAGTGAGGGAGGTGACGTCACTGAGCGGCATTTCGTAGGCTGCCTGAATCTCGACCGGTATCTCGACCAGATGGTTCTTGGCGCTCGAGTAGTTGCGGACCGCGCCGTTTATCCCCTCGACCTTCAGTTCGTGGCTGTTCGCCTTGGCTTGGATGAAGTTGACGCCGACCGACGGGCTGATGCTCCAGTTGTCGCAGGGCTGAATGTCATAGCCGAGCTTGGCTTCAGCGTGCCAGGTGTTGGTGTGGTAGTCCTCGGTCGCCCACAGCCCGGCGCGGCGCTCGCGGATGTCGTTGTCGGAGTAGAGCCAGCCGCCCGACAGGGTCGCGAAGAAGCCGGTGGAGCCGTTGTAGGTCAGGTAGGCGTTGACGGCGTAGTTCTTGATCTTCGAGTCGTGGCTGGTCGCCGACTTGTCTTCGTAGTCGCCTTCAATATAGGCGGCGGAGATGCCGAAGATGGTGGCGCAGAAAGCCCTGTCGTAGCCAAGCATGACGCCCTTGCCGTTGTACTTGTAGCCTTCAAAGCCCTTGCGTTTGTCGGCGTCCGACCAGCTGCCGATACCCGAAGCCCAGATGCGGTTGAGGTAGCGGTCGTTGAGGATATCGGCGGCCGAACCCAGAGCCGAGTCGGAACCGATTTCCTGCACCACGGCGCGGTAGGCTTCCAGGCGCGAGGCGATGGTGGCCGAGACGTCGCGGCTCACGTCCTGCGCGGTGTAGATGACGCCGGCCTGGTTGGCACCCGTCATGGCGGAAATCATGCCTGTGTCCATGACGCCAGAGAGGATAGTAGGACTGCCATCTGCGCTCGACTGGGTAACGTTGAAGAACGGATTGCCAGTTGCCAAAGCTTCGAGCATGCGGTAATTGAAGCGGCTGGCGTCGGTAGTCGCATTGTCGTAACGGTTATTGAACTGGTCGTTCACAATCGCATCAGCCACAACCGAGACATCCGAAGCAAGGCCATGCGATATGGTATTACCGGTCCACGAAGCGCTAAGCTGGCGATTTACATCATCCACGTTGTTCACATCAGAAGCACGGAACTCGTCCAGCCACGCACCGTTGTTGCCATACTTAAATGTATAGTCGCCAAAAACGTTACGGGTGGTCCAGGTTCCGGTGTTGGTACCAAAGTTGCCCTTGATGAACGAATCGACTGACGAGGAACCCAAGCTCGGGAAGCCGGTGGGATTGGAATTGTAGTAGTAGGATGAATAACTACTATCCAGATAAACCGACCCAGCAATATTCCCCGTTATATCCTGACCAGATGCATTTAGGACGTATTGACCACTGGAATTAGCCCCTAAAAGAATTCGATTGTTCCCCGTCAGCTGTATCGAGGTGGCGTTGGTGACGGCGAGATTGCCGGTGCGCAGATCAATGGTCGCGCCGCCAACCGTAAGCGATTTTCCTGCTCCGATGTCGATAGTATTGGCAACGCCTTTCAATGTGGCACCATTGGAAACCTCTAACCCTCCTGCAAATGTACCATTGGTGGCGAAGATAGAGGTATCCCCGGTGATTCTGGATAGATCTGTTGATTTCGTGACTATACCTGTAAACATGCCGACGGTGCTATTATCATCCTCAATGGTGCCCGATACCTGGGTAAAACCGTCGACCGTGACGGTTGAATCCAGAAGATTCAGGTTGCCACGCACCACCAAATCAAAGCCATTAGGATAGTCGGCGGTACTTGGGCTGGAAGAAGCGTCGACATTGCCAATTATGCGATTCACGCCCGCTCCCTGCACAAGAATCGTTCCCTGGTCGTTGGCCCGAGTACTTGCGTTGAGGATCTTCAAACCACCTGTGGCCGTGGTGTCAAGGACCGAGTCTCCCAGCGGGCCGGTCCCATTGAACCGAATATCCGAGGCTGACTGTGTCGTGCCCGCAATAATGGTGATGGGGCTAGGATCACTCGACACGGTCGCAACAGTCCTGCCATTTATAATGATGCCGTCTTCCGCCCGGTCCATGTTGCTAAGATTGACAACATTGGCAGGAACGGAACCAGCAATTGCGAGGCCACTAAACCCCACAAAAAACGTCGCAACCAATAAACCTCTAATCTTCCCTAACATTTGGATCCTCCTTCAAGTTGTAAATAGAGTAAAAAGCGATTTCGAAAATCGATCTGTTTTGGCATAAATTCCGTCTCCTCCCTTCCTCCCGCTCGGCCTTCCTGGCCGCGGGAACCCCTCATCCGTGGAATGGCGGCGTCGGCCGATAATCCGGTCTCAACTAAAACCGCGTCCTGATAACAAAACCTCTTCAGCCTTTATCGGCCCTAATCGCGTCGCGGCTTGGCCGTTTTTGCCCTTTTTCGAAAAATTTATCGGCCTTGCGCCAGCCGTCCCCCCCCCCACGCCCGTCCCGTGAAAACCGCTCCGGCACGGCAATGGCTGATACGGCAGGAGGTTATCAACTCGGAACGAACGGCTGCCCGAATGGGCCGCGCGCGGCTGCACCGCAAAAAAAAGATCCGGAACCCTTGGTTCCGGACCGCTTCACCCGCCGCCACGCCTGTCGTATGCGCCTCCCCGACGGCCCGCCACTTGCCCTCGGCAGGCTAATCGTGTACAGTTACCGCCTGCGGCTGTAACCCACCCGGCCGCGCTTCGCTTATTTTGGAGACGCCAATGCCCGATTCAGCCCGTTCCTCCTCCATCCCTTTCATTTACAATATATTCCCTTCGCTCCTGGGCGAATGCGACAAGTGGCTCGCCCATGTCGAACGGGCGGTGGAGATGGGTTTTAACTGGATATTTATCAACCCCATCCACCTCACCGGCGCGTCCGGCTCGCTCTATGCCATCCGGGACTACTTCCAGTTCAATCCGGCTTTCTTCCCCTACGAATCCTTTGACGCGCAAAAAGGCCGCCTCACCGCCTTCGTCAACGAGTGCCACGAGATGGGCGCGGAGGTGATGATCGACCTCGTCATCAACCATACCGCCTACGACAACCCGCTCACCCGCGACCACCGCAACTGGTACAAGACAAACGACGACGGCTCCATCAAGAACCCCGGCACCAAGGACGACCAGGCCCCGGGCGGGTACGTCGTCTGGGGCGACCTGAACGAAATCGACAACGAACACTCCTCCGACCGCAACAACCTGTGGGAGTACTGGTGGAAGGTGGTGGAGATGTACCTGTCCTGCGGCGTGCGCGGCTTCCGCTGCGACGCGGCCTACCAGATCCCCAACGATCTCTGGCGCATGCTTATCGAGCGGTCGAAATCGATGCATCCCGAAACCAAATTCTTCGCCGAATCCCTCGGCTGCCCGATGGAACAGACCATCGGCCTCGCCAAGTCCGGCCACGACTTTGTCTTCAATTCGGGCAAATGGTGGGACTACCGGGCGGACTGGTTCATTGACCAACTGAAGATGGGGCAGGGCCAGATGGCGTCCATCTGCTTCCCCGAATCCCACGACACCGAACGCCTGGCCACCGAGTGGAACCGCGACCTCGACCGGATCAAGCAGCACTACCTCATGACGGCACTGATCTCGTCCGGCGTCCTCATCCTGCTCGGCTTCGAGTACGGATTCACCAAAAAGCCGCATGTCGTCAACACCCGCCCCCACGACTACGAGGGCGCGAACTACGACCTGACCGACTATATCCGCGAAGTCAATTCCCTCAAACGCGGCCACCGCGTCTTTGCCGAAGACAACCGCATCGAACGCCTCGACGGCGGCGACGACGGCATCCTCGCCCTCAAGAAAACCAGCCTCGACAACAAGGAAGCGGGGCTACTCGTCTTCAACAGGACCGGCGACAGCCGGGAGGTGCACCTGAACGACCTGATCCGCCGGGTTAACGCCCGCCCGTATAAACCGACCACGGCGGCGAATGTGAAATTGCCTGCAACGGCGGAACGGTTGAAGTTGAATCGGTATGGGGCGGTGGCGTTTCGGTTGTATTAGGGGATGGGGGGAGGCGTTTCACCCTCACCCCAGCCCTCTCCCTCGAAGGGAGAGGGGGCCTGTTTACCCTCTTCCTGTTCTGTTTGGAGGGAAAATGCATACGTATCTGCCGGACGAGGAAGGAGAGATATAATAAGCTTACGGATTTGGCTCGCAGTAATCGGCGCGAGTCGACACTGGCGGAACGAAAGATGTGGCGGTTATTGAGGGGACGGCGGTTTGCCGGGTGGAAGTTTCGTCGGGTCGTTTTTCGTCTGCCTTGAAGAAAGATTGATACTCGAATTGGATGGTAACTACCACGGCGATCCGGACGCGGGAGCGAACGATGCCCGTCGAACTGAAGCGCTAGAAAGGCTCGATTCAGGGTATTGCGATTCTGGAACCGCGAGGTATTAGGCAACCCAGAACGGATTGGCGATGTAATCCTGTATGCGTTACGAGGCGGCGACTTTTAGTATTAACAAGCCCCCTCTCCCTTGAGGGAGGGGCTACTCATGTTTGGCCCTTCACTAGATAATTGACCGAGTCCAGCATTTTTTGCTGGAC
>JAJQBO010000172.1 GCA_021203245.1 Planctomycetaceae bacterium | reverse complement strand
CGGGGTCCACGCCAGGAGGCGTGACGGCACCGAACTCAGGCGGTCTATCCACTCACCGCACGCACGCCAACCCGCAATGGACATCCCCAACCAATCCGGCTATACTCGCTCTTTTCGTATCGGCATAACGCATCACCACCCACGGATAGCGGAGAAGAGATTTGGACAAGCACGACGTATACGACAACCCCCTGGTCGAGCGCTACGCCTCGGCCGAAATGGCAGCCCTGTTTTCCCCCCGGAAGCGCATCGAAACGTGGCGGCTGTTGTGGACCGCCCTGGCCGAGGCCGAGATGGAACTGGGTTTGCCGATCACCAAAACCCAGGTGGCGGAACTGCGGAAAAACATCACGAACATCAACTGGAAGGCTGCCGAGAAACGGGAGCGCGAGGTGCGCCACGACGTCATGGCCCACGTTCACGCCTTCGGCCTGGTCGCGCCGAAGGCCGCGCCGATCATCCACCTCGGCGCGACCAGTTGCTATGTGACCGACAACGGCGACCTCATCATTTTCCGCGAAGCCATGCGATTGCTCGAAAACAAGCTGGCCGCCGTCCTCTTCGCCCTGGCCGATTTCGCCAAAAAGGAACGCGCCCGCCCGACCCTCGGCTTTACCCACTTCCAGCCGGCCCAGCCGACCACGGTCGGCAAGCGGGCCACCCTGTGGGCGCAGGACTTCCTCCTCGACCTCGAGGACGTCGCCGCCCGGGCCGACGCTCTCCGCCTCCGGGGCGCGATGGGCACGACCGGCACCCAGGCCAGCTTCCTCGCCCTGTTCGACAACAACCACGCGAAGTGCGACAAGCTGAACGCCCTTCTCTGCAAAAAGCTGGGCTTTCCCGGCACCATGGCGGTCTGCGGCCAGACCTATACCCGCAAGGTCGACAGCCAGATCCTCGCCGCTCTGGGCGGTATCGGCGAGAGCGCGTCCAAGTTCGCGACAGACATCCGCCTCCTCGCCCACCGGAAGGAGATAGAGGAGCCGTTCGAGAAAAAGCAGATCGGTTCGTCGGCCATGGCGTATAAGCGAAACCCCATGCGGTCGGAGCGGATCTGCTCGCTCGCCCGTTTCCTCCTCACCCTGCCCCTGAACAGCGGTTTTACCCAGGCGACGCAATGGCTCGAGCGCACCCTCGACGACTCGGCCAACCGCCGCTTGTCGCTGCCGCAGGCGTTCTTGGCCGCGGACGCGATTCTCGAACTCTGCCACAACGTCGCGTCGGGGCTGGTCGTCTATCCGAAAATTATTGAACGCAACCTCGCGGCCGAACTACCGTTCATGGCGACGGAAGAAATCCTCATGGCAGGAGTGAAAGCGGGCGGCGATCGACAGGAACTGCATGAACGCATCCGCGTCCATTCCCACGCCGCCGCCGACGTGGTCAAACGTGAAGGAAAGGACAACGACCTGGTGGAACGGTTGAAAAACGATCCGGCGTTTTTACCGGTTCGGGATCGGTTGGACGGGCTGCTGAAGGGGGAACGCTTTGTCGGGCGTGCGCCCGAGCAGGTTGACGCGTTTATCAAAAACGCGATAATTCCCTTGAAACGCCGGTACCGCAAGGCGATCACCGCCGGAGCGGTGCGGGTATGAGGCGACAAACTCCAGAAAAGGATACCGATATGGACAAGGCAGCGACCGACTTTTTCTTCAATCTTTTAAACGCCCCGACGCCGTCCGGCTACGAACAGCCCGGCCAGGCCATCGTCGAAAAGTACTGTAAGCCCTTTGCCGACGAAATTCGCCGCGACGTGCACGGCAACCTCCATGCCGTCCTCAACCCGAAGGCCAACTTCCGCGTCATGCTGTCCGGCCACGTCGACGAAATCGGCCTCATGGTCATGCATATCGACGAAAAGGGCTATCTCTACGTTTCCAGCGTCGGCGGCGTTTATGTGCCGTTGCTGCAGGGCGAGCGCGTCGTCTTTTCCACCGCCAACGGGCCGGTCCCGGGCGTCATCGGCGTCAAGCCCATCCACCTAATGGACGCCAAGGAGCGCGATTCGGCTGTGTCAAAGATTCAGGACCTCTGGGTCGATATCGGCGCCAAGGACAAGGCTGAGGCCGAGGAGATGATCGAATTGGGCGATGTCGGCGTCGTCGACCGCACCCCGCTCCGTCTCCCCAACGACCGCCTGGTGGCGCGCGGTCTCGACGACCGCGCCGGCGTCTACGTCGTGGTCGAAGCGCTCCGTCTCGCCGCCAAGGAAAAGGTATCGGTGGCTGTGCACATGGTGAGTTCGGTACAGGAAGAGGTTGGTCTCCGGGGCGCGAAGACGGCGGCCCACGGCATCGACCCCCACATCGGCATTGCGGTGGATGTCGGCTTTGCCACCGACTTCCCGAACTGCAATCCGAAGCTGGTCGGCGAAGCCACCCTCGGCGGCGGCCCCATTCTCCACCGCGGCCCCAACTTTAATCCGGCCGTCTACGACCGCCTCATGCGCGCAGCCAAGGACTCCCGCATCAAGGTCCAGCAGCAGCCGATTCAGCGCGGCTCCGGCACCGACGCGAACGTCATCCAGATGACCCGCGCCGGCGTTGCGGCAGGCCTGATTTCCATCCCCTGCCGGTATATGCATTCGTCGGCGGAGATGATTTCGATCAAGGACGCCGACAACGCCGCCAAGCTGCTCGCCAAGTTTTTGGTGAAGCTGAAGGGCAACGAGAAGCTCATCCCCTAAGATTTTGGACTACGTATCCAACCGTGTGGCCCACCCAGGCCACACGGTTTCTCAAGTTTGGCCTTGTTCACAGAGCGTCTCACAGCCATTTTCACCAAGAAATTCCAACCTCCCCCCAACCGTCACCCCGGCGGGAAAAACGTCCGCTGCATCACGAACGGGAAGTTGTGCCGTGGCAAGGCGGGCTGGACGTGGACGGCAGGGAATCCTGAATCGCATTGTAGCACAGGGTCATTCGCCCCTTGCCCCGGCACAACCACTCGCGTGCGCGCTGGTCGACGATTCACCACCGGGGTGACGTGAGGGGGTGCCGATATGGATATTTTGCGAAGATTGGCTAGCATAAAAGGAAAAACCTGCCCCCTCGCCCCCGGAGGGGGAGAGGGCTGGGGTGAGGGGTCTTTCAAAAAAGCCGAACGAATCTTCCATCAAAAACCATCCCATCCAGTACTTC
>JAJQBO010000176.1 GCA_021203245.1 Planctomycetaceae bacterium | reverse complement strand
CATCCCTGTATAAATTGTCTGGAGGTATTTTACACCACATTTTGGACTTGACTCCCTCTCCCGCAGCGACGGGATGCGCAACTCCAGAACGCAAAGCCGGTAGAAAAGATCCATACGGAACTTGTTTTGGGCCACGAGCGTTGCCAGGTCGAGGTTGGTTGCCGCTATCACACGGACGTCGACCGGGATATTTTTTATATCGCCTATTCTGACGATTTCCCGTTCCTGGAGGACACGGAGCAGCTTTACCTGCATGTTCTTGGATATTTCACCGATCTCGTCCAGAAATATGGTGCCGGTATGGGCATGTTCAAACACCCCTGCCTTGCCTTCGACCCGGGCCCCGGTAAACGCCCCCTTAACATAGCCGAACAACTCGCTCTCAAGGACGTTCTCGGCGATGGCGGCGCAGTTAATTGCGACAAACGGACCGTCCCTGCGCCTGCTCTGGTTATGAATGCCTTGGGCAAACACTTCCTTTCCGGTTCCCGACTCCCCGGTAATAAGGACGGTGGATTCCGACGCTGCGTATTTTCTGGCTTTTGCGACAACAGTCCGTATCGCCGCACTCTCGCCGCTGATATCGTTGAGCGTTTTTTTTGCGACATTGAACTGGCGCGCCATTTTGCGCCTAATTTCGTTCTCGGCTTCCGATATCTCCTGGCTGTCGCGGATGGTGATGGCATAGCCGGAAAACAGGTCGTCCAGCACGATGGCGCTACAATCGATGCTGAAGGTGGCGGTGGCGAACTCGATCAAGTGATTCGCGATTGAGGCATGTTCCTGCATCGCTTCGGACAGCGTGGTATCGGTCAGAAAATAGTGCAGAAATTCCTGCTCGCGGTTTTTGAGAAGCTGCCTGGCCCGGTGGTTGATATAGATGAGCGAATTGTTTTCATCCACGGCAATCGTGCCGTTGTTCGACGAGTCCAGAATCGAGCCCACAAGCCATTCATTCCGCCGCCGCTCACGATCCACCTTGAGCAGGCCGAGAGCCTCGGTGATCGCAAGGTCAATTGAGGATGGGGAGACCCAGGTATTGACGTATTTGATGCCATACTTGAGCGCCATTTCCTTGACGGTGTCGCCCCCGATGACGCACCCTATCTTTTTTTCGCGAATGAGGGTGGTAAGAACAGGCTCAATTTCGGCAGGGTCGTTGATTTCCGGAATTTCGAGCGGCATACCCGACAGTTCCCGGAAAGTACGCCCAATTCCGTAGGCCAGATCCATGCCGAAAAATGCGACCATGGCAGAATGTCGCCTGGCTTCCTGGTACGAATGGTAAATGTCCTCGTAGGTATATAAGACTTCGACCACTGCCACCGTGGTATGGTTTCGAAGCAGCTTGACATTCCGGCCACGCGAGATAATGATTTTGGCCCCATCGGCAATCAGCCGTCCGGCAAGACCAACCGTATCCTCACCGGTTGCCACAAACACGGGAAACGCGACGCCTCTGTGGTCAAGGATGCCTCGAATTTTCTCCGCAAAAAACTCGGAAGGAGATATCACCACGATTTCGGCCTTCATGGGTTCTCTCCAGGCAGCAGCGCTGTATACAAAACAACAGGATGTCCACTGTGGTAAGGGTTTCTATTGTAATGCGATAGTCATTTTTCGTGAAGTGGGAAGTGGTATTGTGACGGCGGTGCGTGGTTAAAGGACGTAACCGGTGGATGGTCGTCACCATTTTCACCTCGGAGCCCATCCACCAACACGCAGTCGTGTTCTCCCATACGTCCCCTTGGCGGGGCAAAGTCCACTGCATCCTGAACGAGTAGTTGTACCCAAGGTAGACCGGTTTGGGCCCTACGGCACCACCCGCGCCGGCGGAGGCGGCGGACGTCCGCCCAGCGCCAAAATGCCCTCGCCGCCGTCTATTGTGAACGCGGCATACACGCCCTCGATGCCGCATTTCGCCAGCCTGTCGGCGCGTTCCGGAAAGTCCTGTGCCGCGAACTCGAGCCTGCCGCCCTTGAGGGTGTGGAGGAAGTCGGCAAACCCCATCGGCCCCGGAAACACCTGCACGAGATCGTAATCGTCGAAATGCACCGTCACCGTCACCCCGGCGCACTGTTTCGGGTTCCATCTGAAGGCGACAACATTTCCATAATTGTACATGGTGGCCTGTACCGGCTTGTCGGCGCAGGCGACGGAAAAGGTCAAACCGCGCGGGAACGCGCTCGCGCCCCGGTTGACGGTAACCGGCAGGATGCGGATTCGCACCGGATAGTCCCGCCGTGCCGCCAGAGACACGCGCTCCCAGCGTTGCAGCCACGCGATAAACTCGTCGGTCCACGGAAACGGCGTTCCCAGCGCCTGTTTGGGGAGGCGGAGCCCGCGCCATACCGCCAGGTACGGCTTGGCCGCCCCTGCCAGAAACGTTTCAAGCGCCGCGTCGACGAGGATGCCTTCCTCGAGCGTTACCCCGTCGCGCCTATCAACCGGCATAGCCAGCAGCTTGTCCTCCCAATCGCGCTGCACGCCCTCCGCCGCCGCGCGCACCGCCGTCTCCATGAACAGGAATTCGCCCTGCCCCAGCAGCGTGAGGACGCTTTCCCCGCCCGGCGCGGAAAAGACCGCGTCCGCGTCGATAAGCCCGGCCGCCAGCACCGTCCAGGCATCATGCAGCCCGGTCAGCCCGGGCTCTGCGTCGCGCCCGCCATAGCACTGCGCCGCCAATTCCGCCATGCCGTCGTCGGATTGCGCCGACGGATGCAGCATAAACAGGATGTCTCGGTAGCGGCGCCACTGTTCAGCCACGCGGCGCACCATATCGAAGCGTCGGGGCGGCTCCTCGTCCTTCCAGACCGTGGAGGCGGCATCGCCCAGGGCGGGAAGCGAGGCAACGGAAACCCCCTCGTTATTCAGTGCGGCGCTCACGGCCATCATCTGCCGTGCCGCCAGGACCGCTTCCAGCCAGGGCGTCGAAGCGGATGGCGGGGTCGTGCGCCATAGTTCCTCCCCCGCCCTCTCGATAAAGTTGACCCCCGCGTTGGCGGTGATGACGTCCCGAGCCGTCGCCAAATCCTCCGACGCCAGTTCCCCGACGCGGAGCGCCAGCGCTTCCCCCGCAGCCTGCCAGGCGGCGATGACTGCGGCGTCGAACTTGGACTTCAACCCTTCGAGGACGGCGCGGTCCGCGTCTTCCAGATACCGTCCCCATTCGCCAAGAAGCGAAAACGCGGCGGCGCGGCTGGGGCGCGTATACCTGCCGGGAAGGGAGGCCAACTCCCGTCCCGCCGGCGTGCGAAAACGTATCGGTTTTGCCGACGCCTCGAGTTCCGACCATGCCAGCAGCCCATCCAGCCAGGGTTCTTCCGCATAGGGGTTGCCTGGCTCGGGCAGCCAGCTCCGGAGGTTTTCGGTAAACATCGCCTCCACCGCCGCCACGCCGCGCCTCGGGGCGGAAAAGGGACGTGCCGGGCCGTCAAGGACCCTCTCCTCCAGTTCGGTGAGGATGCGCCGCGCGCGGGCATACCGCGCCACCGGCGGCGGCCCGCCGAAACCGCCGGTTTGCGGCGGCCGTTCCAGCAGCGCCACCGGCAGCGCGTCGATAACGCCTTCGGAACGGATATAGCCGAAGCCCACCGCCAATCCGGCGGCGGCGACAAGCGCTGTCGCCAGGGCCGGCAGCTTCCAGGCAAACCGTCGCCGACCGCCGATCCGCGCCAGCGCCGGAATATGGTCGGCGATGAGTTTGGCGGTAAATGCCAGACAACCGCTGGCGTGGTCGAGACCGCAGAGGGAAAGCCCGCCCAAGCGCGTCCCGCACTGCCGCAACGACTCGTTCAGGATTTCCAGCGCGCCGCCGAGGCGCGCGCCAAGCCGGTCCACATCCTGGCGCAGGAGCACCAGCCCCCTGACAGGACCGCAGTCCTGCACGGCGGCGTCGCAGGCCGAGAGCGCCTCGTCGATTCCGGCCCGCATCGCGTCCAGACAGTGCCGGGCGGCGGCGTGGCCTGGTTCCATTCCCGCCCGGGGCGTCGTCCCGCCGAGGATTTCCGCCAGCGAACTCACGGCTGACATGCAGGCCGCGTCGCTTCCCGGAACCGGCTCGCCCGATTCGGCACCGATGACAGGAATCAATCGCCTTCCCGCCGGGCTGTCCTCGAACCGGGTGCCGACAAGCCAGAGCCATGGTGCGGCCGTTTTTTGCCGGTGGAACAGCACCGCCAGCTTTTTCCCGAGCCAGCGAAGCTTCGCCTCCCAGGCCGGATCCTCCTGCTCCGAATCCACGAACACGGCGGCCCCGGCAAAGGGTCCGGGAAGCCTGGGGATAAAGGCCGCCAATTCCTCCCACGCGCCGTTCCCGGTGGGAATCGCTGCCGGATTGTCGAAGCCTTTGGGCAGGTCCAGGTAGGCGGACGGCACGTCCAGCCACAGGCATTCTGGAAAGACGATCATGGCGAGGCCGGAGGCGTCGTCCAGGAGATAGCGGCAGTTTTTCCGACCCAGCCAGATGCGCCGGCGGTACTCGTCCTCCTCGCCCACGGCGAGAAACACCGGCCTGGGTTGAGGACCGAGCAAGTGGGCCAAATCGTTCCACCCGGCGGCGAACTGCTGCGCAGGCGGCGCGCGCCGGGGCCGGTGCGCCACCCGCGCCAGGGATTTTACCAGCGCAATCAGGAGAAGGCAGACGACGGGAACGGCGACGGCCAGGGTGATGAGCCGCCCTTCGGTCACCCGCCAACCGTAATACCGCGAGACAAACCAGAATGCCGCCCAGCAGACGGCGTAGAGAACGGTGATGAACATCCAGGCGAGAAACGTCCAGGGAGTCATAGGGAGGTGTCCCCTTGCGATGCGGCCGTCGCGGCAGGCGGCGTGGCGAGAAGCGCGTCCAGGCGGCGGTTCAGTGCGTTTTCACTCACCAGCGCCGCCAGCGCGACAAGGGCGGCCAGGACGAGCGGCACGGCCCACAGGCCGCGTCCCGTCGTGGCGGCGGGGCGTCGGCCGATTGGACCGGCGGGGGAAACGGCGAGGCAGGCGCGGCGCACTCAAAGCGGAGCGCCATGTCGCGACGAATCCTCACCAGGTCGTCCGGCTTGTCGAAATGCGGCCCTTCGAGCCCAAGGCTCAGGCAGCGGAGCGCCAGCCGCGCCAATTCGTCGTGATCCCGCTTTCCCGGCGTCAGTCCCCCGGCTGTGGCGAAAAACCACTCACCCGAGCGGCGGCCTTCGTGCCACTCGCTGTGCAGCGGCCTGGCCAGCCAGGCGTCGCGGCCCGGCCAGGCGTCGGAGCCGAGGCGCTCGTCGACCCACGCCGTCACCAGCCGCCTTGCCACCATGAGAGTGCGCGTTTCATAGAACGACGCCGCCGTCTCCACCGCGCGGTCGAGGCTCTCCTGGCATGCCCGCCGCGCCGCATCGACAGGCCGTTCTGTCGGGTCGGACGCCCCTTCCGCGATGCCTGCCGCACCTGCCGCGTGCCGGTGGGGCGCGAGGATATCCAGGACGGTGACGAAACAGGGGGTGAAGCAGTCGGTCAAGTGCATGACGGCCCTCCTTCCGGTCACCGTTCCCTGAGAAAGAGCAGGCGAACATCCGCCGTCAGCGCTTCCGGTTCCCGCACCGGCTCCGGATAATAGGCAATGCCGAAGCGCCGCGCCGCCAGCGCCCGGTTGTACGCGGAGCTGTCGTGTTTTATGGCGAGATAGTGCAGGTCGGCGTCGACCGGCAGTCCGCCCGGGGTGCCCCGCCGCGCCAGGGCGAGCACCGGCAGGGCGAGCCTGACCGCGTTGCGGACATCCGACACCTCGCCGGCCACGATACGGCCTTCACGCAGAACCTGTTCGATGTTCTCACCCGTCCGCACCTCGATACAGGGCGACAGGTCGTCGGCAAGCACCGCGTCCGGGAGGCTGAAGACAAGCTGGCCGTCCTCCCAGCGGGGCGTCAGGGAAAACGCCACGGTCGGCAGAAAATCGTGCAGCAGGTCGTCGAAGGCGGCCGTCATGTCGGCCAGCCAACGCCTGGGTTCCCGGTGCCGGTAGTCAATCGGCGTGGCGACCCGGCCCATGTCGCAGGACAGTTCTGCCAGAGCCCCGTGCAGGAGGCGGTGGACGTCCCATGGGTGGGACATTTCCCACGCCAAAAGCGTCGCCAGGTCAGACTGGACCCTGGCGATGCTACGCTGCATCAGGTGCGCATACAGGCCTCGGTCGCCTCCGGCCGCGGTCTGGTTGCGCAGGCGCTCGGCCAAGGCGGAGAGCTTTTCGTCAAGCAGGCGCAGCGCTTTCATATATCCTTCGTCGGCGTCGTTGCGGACCAGCGGCGGCGCGAAGGTATCGTCCAATTGTACGATGTCGTCGCGGCAGATCAGCCGGACCACCGGCACGGTGGCGACGTCGCCGAGTTCCTCCAGTTCCGCCGGCGAGGCCAGCAGCACCCGGAAAAACAGGGTGCCGACCTGGGCACCGCTGTCCATTAGGGACGGATGGGGCATGGCGTAGCGGTCCGGCACCGGGTTGGCGTGGAGCCGCGCAAGATAGCGCGCCGCCCGGGGCGGTTGTTCCCATTCCCTGCCCTCGCCGGCAATCGATTGATCCGGGCCGGTCGGGTTGATGACTTCGTCAGGCAAAAGCGCACCAGCCACGTTATAGCGCGGCTGGAAGCGCCCGAGGGCGGCGTGAATGGTCAGGGGCGTTCGCCGATCCTTCCAGATGACCGAAAAATCGTACTGGGCGCACACGGCGTTGCCGGAGCCTGAATCGGGATCGACCACCGCCCGCGAACCGTCGGGAAACACGAGAGCGGCTTTGGCGACAGAGACGACGCCCTGGGCGAGGCGCGCCGTATCCACCTCCAGGCGGCCCACGCCCCACGGAAACGGCTGGACGGCGGCGGCGAGCGCCGCCCGCTCCGCCGCATGCCACCGGTCAGCTTCCTGGAAATGCTGCGGTTCCAGGAACTGTCCCGAAAACCAGTACACCGGTTTGGGATACATCGGCGTCCTTTCTCCAGTCAGGACTGATTCACACCCTGTCAATGAGACGGCTCAGCGCCGTTTCTGCCGCAGCGCGTCGCGGCCCACCTCGATATCAAGGACCACCGGCCGTGGCGCGGGTCGAAGCATCCGCCTTTCCGCCGACGGCAGCACGATGACCAGGGAAGCGTCCTGCGGCAGCGAATCGTAGTAGCCGGCCGCCAATCCGAGCAGCCGCGCTCCCGGCCGCCGCTCGATAAGTATGCGCTTGTTTTCGCCGGGATTCAGGAAATAGCGTTCGCGGCCAAGCACCGAATCGGCGAATTTCTCGCCGTCCAGGAGGCGGTGGAAGGCGGCGGGATCGTCCACCAGCCCGTCGAAATCACGCCGCATGTCGAGTTGGTAGACGCAGAGGACCAGGCTCGCCGGGTTGCCGTCGATGCAGTTGACCCGGTCGGAGACGGCGAGGTTGAGGGTCATGATTTGCGCAGGGGTGCGGTTTGGCATGTCCTGGCGTTTCTCGTCGTTGGAACAGGACGAACATGCCAGGGACAGGCCGAGGAGGACAGCGATCAGGACAGCATTGACGACACGCACCGGGTCTCCTCTCCATGACATCGATACGGTGTGGTGGATAACATCAGTGCGACCGTAAACTCTTTAACGGAAGTTTACGTCTGTTTGGTACATTGTTTCTCACGCGATACTTACCTTTATCGACAAATTCACTTTCCTAAAAAATTTAAATTTTGCATTTACGGGTAAATTTTGTAGTAAGAAGTGGTCGATTAAACGTATAAAAGAGAAACCACAGCCATTTTCCCACTCTTTTCTGACGCTTTTAGCGGATTTCTTACGCATTTATCCACCATATACGGCTATCTATACTGTCATTAAGTTTATTCACGCCTACACGGAGGGAATATGGCAGCCGTTTTGGACATCCCCCGTTCCGGTAGCTCGCTGCACTCGTTCCATCACCGATACGCCAAGGGCATTTCTTCGGTGTATATGAACTTTTGGTCCGCGCCGGGGAGTGCCCGGTCACAGGAAAAGGAGCGTCACATGGCAGAAAGCATCCAAAGAACGCTGAAGCGAATACGCCCACCTCGGGTAAAGATCACCTACGACGTGGAAACAGGCGATTCCATCGTCAAGAAGGAGCTCCCCTTCATCATGGGCATCATGGCCGACCTGTCCGGCAACCGGACGGTGGAGGGCGCGAAGACGCCCGCGCCGTACAAGGAGCGGGAGTTCATCTTCATCGACCGGGACAACTTCAATGATCTCCTCAAGGACATCCGCCCCGGCGTGGCGGTCGAACTCGCGCCCGAGGCCGGACAGGCGGATGGCGGCGAAGCAGGTGAAGGCGGCGAAACCGCGCCGGCCAAGGGCAAGAAGGTGACGGTGTTTTTCGAAAACCTCGACGGCTTCACCCCCGACGCGCTGGTGGGCAGGATTCCCGAACTCCGCACCCTGCTCGATTCCCGCAACAACCTCCAGGACCTTTCGGCCAAACTGGACGCCAACGACGACCTGACCGAAAAGCTGATGGAAATTTTCGCCAGCCCGGAGAAAACTGACGCCCTCCTTGGCGAGGTGGAAGCGCTGCAAACGGCCCGCGACGGCGGCGACGAGGCGGCGACGCCGGGCGAGACCCTCGCTCCCCTCCTCGCCATGTCGGTCAAATCGCCCGAGCAGGAGAAGTACGTCCTCGGCATGTTCAAGGAAGCGCTTGACACGATCAAATCGGGCGAACTCGATCCCGGCAAAAAACTTCGGCAACATCGTCCACACCCTGATCGAGAAAGTGGCGGAAATCGACCGCGCCATCTCCGCCCACGTCGACGCCATCCTCCACCATCCCGAGCTCCAGGCGCTGGAAGCCACCTGGCGCGGCGTGCAGTATCTCGTCTCCAATACGGAAACGGGCGAGTATCTCAAGCTCCGCATCTTCAACGCCGCCTTCAAGGAACTGAAGGACGATCTCAACAAGGCTATCGAGTTCGACCAGAGCGCCCTGTTCAAAAAAGTCTACGAGGAAGCCTACGGCACCCTTGGCGGCGAACCGTTCAGCGCCCTCCTGCATGTGAACGAGTACGGCAGGACGGACGAGCACGTACAGATGCTGCGGAAATTGGCGGAAGTCGCCGCCGCCGCGCACACCCCGCTCCTCACCGCCGCCAGCCCTTCCCTGTTCGACATGAACTCCTTCCTCGAACTGCCCAATCCGCGCGACCTGACCAAGATCTTCGCCTCTGCCGAATGCATGCAGTGGCGCGAACTGCGCGCGCTCGAGGACTCCCGCTACCTCAACATCTGCCTGCCGCACATGCTGTTACGCACGCCCTATGTGGAATCGGACGTGGAGACCTTCGCCTACCGGGAAAACGTCGGCGCGCCGGATCACAACAAGTACCTGTGGGGCAACGCCGCGTTTGCCATGGCCCGCTGCATCACCACCGCCTTTGCGGTATACAAGTGGACCGCGGCCATCCGCGGCGTCGAAGGCGGCGGTTTGCTCGAGAACCTGCCGGTCCACCTGTACCGGCGTTCCACCGGCGACACCGTCGCCAAGATTCCGACCGAGGTCGCCATCACCGACCGCCGGGAAAAGGAACTCTCCGATCTCGGCTTCCTCGCCCTGACCCACTGCCTCAATTCCAGCACCGCGGCCTTCTTCGGCGGCCAGAGCCTGCACCGTCCGCCCGTCCATATGGACGACTTCGCCAACGACAACGCCAAACTCTCGGCGCGGCTGCCGTATCTTCTCAATGCGTCCCGCTTCGCCCATTACATCAAGGCGATTATGCGCGACAAGGTCGGTTCCTTCGCCAGCGTCGACAGCGTGTCAAGTTATCTGAACAACTGGATCAGCAACTACGTCCTCCTCTCCGACATCGCCAACCAGGAGACCAAGGCGTCCTATCCCCTGCGCGAGGCCAGGGTGGATGTGACCGAGGTCCCCGGCAGTCCCGGCGCGTTCAAGGCGATCATTTATCTGCGTCCGCATTTCCAGATGGAAGAACTGGACGCCAGCATCCGCCTGGTGGCGAGCCTGCCCCCGCCCGCGGCATAGCCGGATATTCACCTTTTACTTAGCCAACAGGAGTAAGGCATGGCGACGAACATGTATCTTAAACTCGGGGATATCAAAGGCGAGTGCAAGGTCACCGAGTTCAACGAACAGATCGAGGTGCACTCGTTTTCGTACAACTGTTCCCAATCGCTGTCCCCGGTGCGCAGCTCCGGCATGCACAACCAGGGCCGCGCCAATCACGGGCTATTCCACTTCACCAAGCTTTTCGATTCTTCATCGCCGCTGATCTGCCAGACGATGTGGAACGGCACGACCATCAACAAGGACTGCGTTTTCACTATCGCGGCCAAACACGGCGAGAACGACAAGACCATCCAGTATCTGCAAATCACCATGGATAACGTGGTCATCGCCTCCTATTCGGTCAACGGCGGCGGCGACGTCCCGTACGAGGAAGTCGCCCTCAACTTCGGCAAGATCAAGATCGCCTACCTCCAGCAGAAGCAGGAAGACGGCACCGCCGGCGGCACCATCGCGGCAATGCACGATCTCATCGCCGAAGTCAGCAAGGGCGAGTGATGCAGAGAATCGTCGCTTCGGACGCGGTGTTCGCCCGACCCCTCCTCGACCGGCTCATGCTGGGCGAGGAGGGGAGGGAAACGTCCGCCCGCATTCCGCTCCAGGATCACCAGGAAATCATCCGCCGCGATGTGGAATCGCTGCTGGAAAGCCGCTCGTCCCTTTCCATGCGGGAGGCGGCGGAGGCGGCGGAGCCCCTTTCCGTCAGCGAGTACGGCCTCCCGGACTTCGCCCACCTGAGCGTCCAGTCCGACGACGATCTCCGCCTGCTGGCTCGGGCTGTCAGGGTGGTCATCGCGTCGTTCGAAACGCGGCTCAGGGACGTCGACGTCCAGGCTTCGCCCCGGGGCGCGGTTGCGGTCGACCTCGCCGTCACCGCCCGGCTGGCCGCGTGCGACGGCGGGGAATTTTCCATGTGGCACACGCTCGCCATCGGCGGGTGATTCGGGAGGGGAAATGGCTATCGACAACCTGCGTTCGTATTACCAGGACGAACTGCGCGCCTTACGGGAAGACGCTGCCCGTTTCGCCGCCACCTATCCGAAGATCGCGCCGATGCTCGGCCTTGCCGTGGGCGAAACGGCCGACCCGATGGCGGAGCGGTTGATCGAGTCCATGGCCTGGTTCGCCGCCCGCATCCGCCGCGACTCGGAGGAGCTTCTCCCGCTCGCGGCCCAACATATCCTCGGCAACCTCTATCCGAATTTCGTCAACCCCATTCCGTCCGTGTCCCTGGCGCAGTTGACGCCCGAACCGGGCCTGGCCGGGTCGTTCCCGGACGGCGTCGAGGTCCCGGCCCATACCGGGTTTACCTGCCAGAGCCGCATCGACGGCACCACCCTGCACTGGCGCACCGGCTGGCCGATGCGCTTGCACCATGTCACGGTGGAAGAGGTCGAAATACTCACCCGGCCTCCGGTCGGGCTCGTCCCCCGCACCCCCGACGCCACCGCTTTCCTGCGCCTCGCCCTGACGCCGCCGTTGGCGATGCGTTCGATTCGCCTGTTTCTGAACGGCGACTCCTACCGCACCTATCCGTTGCACGAAGGCGTGTTTTTCAACCTTGACGACGTGTTTATCGCCTCCCGCGCCGGCGGCTATGCGCCCTTGGGCCGCAACGCCGTGCGCCCCGGCGGGCTGGAAGGGGAATCGGTGCTGCCGGAGGGTGAATTCGCCCTGCCCGGCTACCATATCTTGCAGGAGTTTTTCATCTGCCCCGAGCGGTTCCTCTTCTGGGATCTCGGCCCGTTCCGCGGCCACGATCCCGAGCGCAAGCTGGAAATCGTCATCGCGCTTCGCCAGCATCCGGGCAAGGATTTGGACCTGTCGCCGAAGATGTTCGCCACCAACGTGGTGCCGGTTGTCAACCTGTTCGAAAAGCTGGCCGAACCCATTTATGTCGATCACCGCAGCCACTGCCACCGTTTGGTGCCGGACCAGCGCCGCCGCGACGCCTGCGAAGTCCACAGCATTCTTTCTGTCGAAGCCCTGACGCCCGGCGGCGCACCCCGCCCCATCGCTCCCTATTTCGCCATGACAGGGGACGGCATCCGCGAAGACGGGCTGTACTGGTATGGCCGGCGCCGCTGCGACATCGGCGACGCCGGCACCTATCTGGACATGTATTTCAAGGACCCCTCGACCCGCCTCGGCGAAAGCCGTCCCTTCACCGCCCTGGCGCGGGTGTTGTGCACCAATCGGGGCCGGGCGTCGGGATTGGGCGCATCCGCCGCGCTCCTCCATAACACCGACCTTCCCATCGCCGAAACGCGGCTGGTTCGCCCGCCCACGCCGCAGCACCGGCCGCCCATGCTGGGGGATGAACTGTGCAAACTGGTATCGGGCATCAGCCTGCATCCGGCGTCCCTGTCGGGCGCCAACGGCGCGAAAGCGTTGAGACAACTGCTCAGGCTGTATTCCCCTCCCGGCGACGCGGTGGCGGACAGGCAGATTAACGGCCTGGTCAATCTCGAAGCCTACGGCGATGTCGAGTTCCTCCGCCCTACCCGGCAGTTGCCGCTGGGCGGGGTTGCGCAGGGGATGGAGTTCCGCGTCCAGGTCCGCCGCGACGCCTTCCGCGGCAGTTCGATTTATGTCTTCGGATCGGTCCTCGACATTTTCCTGGGCCTCAACGCCGACATCAACAGCTTTACCCGGCTGAAGCTGCACACCACCGAACACCGCAAGGCCGTTTATGCCTGGCCGGCCCGCAACGGCCTGCGGGCGGTCTAGGAGGCGATGATGAGCGCGATACGCCAGGAGTTCCACAACCAGCCGTGGCGCTATGACCTGTGGCAGGCGTTCATCCTGCTGGATGAAGAGGAAGGCGACTATCGCTGCGGCATCCCCGCCTCCCTCGACTTCCCCCCCCACGGAAGTGGACGGCGTGGACATCGTCCCCGACCCGGACGCCGGCCCTGGCGTCATGCACCGACTGCGCGTCAATCTGCCCGGATTGCTTGGGCCTGTCGGCCCCGGCCCGGTGCAGCTGGCCGAAGCGGCTATCCGGCAGACGCGCCTCGGCAACAGCGCGCTCCAGGATTTCATCGACATCTTCCACAACCACTTTCTCCGCCTCTGGCGCGACCAGGCGATTGCCCTGTGTCCCGAACTCGGTCCGGCGCGGCGCGAGCGCCAGGACGACATCGGTTCGGTCTGGCTGTTGTCGGTGGCGGGCATGCTGACGGCGGGGCTCAGGAAAAATCCCATCGGCGTGCCGTCGCGGGCGCTGCATCCGCGCCCGACGGTGACAATCCCCGACGCCGCCTTTTTTCTCCACGCCAGCCTGTGGCGGGTCTCCCCCACACCGGCGAAGGGTACAAGCGGCTGGTCCGTTCCTGCCTCGGCCTTGACGTGGAGCTGGAGCAGTTCGCCGGCACCTGGGTGGAGATTCCGCCGCGCCGCCGCTGCCGGTTGGGGGGCGCGGCCGAGCGCCGCTGTTTGGGCCAATCGGCGCTGATCGGGTCGCGGGCGTTTCACGACGCAGCCGGCGTGCGAATCCGTCCCGCCCATGCCGATCAGATCGACGCCTTCCACGACCCGCAGGTCAGGGACATGCTCTCGGCCCTGTTTCGGGGCTACGCAGGCACCGACCTGCGCATGGAACTGATCGCGCCACACGCCAAAACGCGCGAGAACGGGCGGACGGAGTGTTACGAAGCGCGTCTTCCACTGTCGGTTCTCCACTGAGTCACGAAATGGATCAAGGGGCCTGTATGGAAAAATCGTCCGCCCGCCTGCGCGAAGGCATCTCCGCACCCTACCTTCTCGAAATCGTCTACCACGACGACGGCGAGACCTATGCCGGCGAGCCGCCGCTGGACAGCGACATCGGCCTGGCCGATTTCGGCCTGTTCGCGTCAGGCCTGATGCGCCGGGGCATGCTTACCCGGGTCAGGCGCGAGCGCTCGACCATTCGCTCCACCCGCTTTCTACTGGAACTCCGGCCGTGGCTGTGGTACCTCACCCGGGACCGCGGCTGCCGGGTCTTTCAGAAAAAATCCATCCCCGACATCGTCGCCGCCGTCTGCCAGGAGGCGGGCTTCGCCAATATCAGGCGGGAGTTGTCGAGGGAATATCCCGAGGTCGATTACCGGGTCCAGTACAACGAATCGTCCTACAGTTTTATCCTGCGGTTGCTGGCGGAAGCGGGCATTTTTTACCATTTCAGCCATGACGGCCAGCGCCACTACCTGGTCCTGCGGGACGCGCACGACGACACGGCCGACGCCCCGGGTCTGACATGGCTGGGCGACAATTTTCCCCAGACGCCCGAGGACTCGGTATGGGACTGTAACCTCGCCACCATGACCGTGCCCAAGGCGGTGGTGTTCGACGACTACAATTTTCTCATCCCGAAGACGAGCCTGTCCTCCACAGCCGGCGACGGTTCGCCCAGCCACCACCGTTTCGGAACCGGCCACCTGGACGGCGCGGGCGGCCAGTCGCTGGCGGCGGGCGAAGCGTTCCGTCTCGGAGGATGCCCGGACAAGGACATCAACGGCGCCTGGATCGTCGTTGAACTGGATGTGCATCTCGAGGAAGACAATACCATCACCGCGTCTTTCGCGGCAGTGCCGTTGGGTACGTGCTGCGCCCCGCCCCTGCCGGAGCCGCGAATTATTCCCGGCCCGTTGACCGGCGTCGTCTGCGGCAAGGAGGGAAAGGAGATATGGACGGACGAGCACGGCCGCATCAAGGTGCGTCCGCATTGGGACCGCGTCACCGAGGCGGACGAGACGGCGTCGTGCTGGATGCGGGTGGTTCAGCCGTGGGCGGGGGCTGGCTTTGGCGCGTTTTTCCTGCCCCGGGTCGGGGACGAGGTGGTGATCAGTTTTCTCGCCGGCAACCCCGACCGGCCCCTTGTCACCGGCAGCCTCTACAACGCGGCCAACACGCCGCCGTGGGAGCTGCCGGACAACAGCCACGTCTGCGGCATCCTCACCCGCTCCACCCCCGACGGCGACGCGGGCAACGAGATTTCGCTCCGCGACAAGAAGGACGAGGAATCCATCACCATCCACGCCCAGATGCTCCTGGACGCTGTCATCGAGGAGGAACGCCGCGTCTCGGTCATGGGCGAGACAGGCGACAGTCTGACCCTGGAAAAAGGCCCTCGCACGACTCTTCTGAAGGAGGGCGATTATTCCCTCACCCTCGACAAGGGTACCCGCACGGTGGAAAATCAAGGAAGGCGACGACATGCTGAAAGTCGAAGGCAAACGAGACGCCGCCATCCACGGCGACTCCCTCATTGTCGTCAAAGGCAAGCAGGACGAGAAGATTGAAGGCAATTACACCCTCAAAGTCGGCGGCAACCTCACCATAGAGGCTGACGGCGCTATCACTATCAAGTCTGGCCAAAAAATCGAAATAGAAGCCCGTCAAACCCTCACCGCCAAATCCGGCACCGACTTGACCCTAAAGGGCGGCGCCAAGCTCGCCGCCGAAGCCGGAACCAGCATGGCCCTCAAGGGCGAAACCGATTTCAAAGCCGAAGCGCCTATGTTTACTATTAAAGGCTCAGCCAAGGGCGAGGTGAATGGCGGCGGTATGCTTGAAGTGAAGGGTGGGGTAATAAAGATGAACTAGTTTAATCCTGCTGATGGAAAATAAAATCTGTTTACGGAAGGTTTGATATGCCTTGGACCTGTTTTTGCCTTCATTACAATACTTTAGGGTCCACGTGCCAGTGCGGCCGAAAAAGAATCCAATTCCAGAAAAGCCAGCTACTGACCGATGCAATGGATGCAGCGCCATTCTTCCACTGTAATTTCATCCTTCCAGTCGATCAAACTAGTCCATGGTTTATTGTTAAAGAAGGCGTTGAGTCTGGTGTTTGCTTTGCAGTGACATGGCTTTGGTTCAAATGTTTTTTTATCAGAAACCACGCCGTTGGCTCTCGAGAACTTCTGGAAAGAACTGCACGATTCAAGCGATAATATACGTCAGGTCCAGATCCAAAGTTCGACACTTTCGGAAATTGCAAAACTTAACGCATCCAAAGCAAAAAGGCTGAATTCCCAACTTGTTGTAGAGTTGCAGAGAGAGGAGCAAATAGCTGACCAGAGATTTCAGGCCTTTAATAAAAATATCGACCTTTTTGAGAAACGCAGTTCTGATGCGCTGGCTTCGCGAATGACCATGATTTATGGGCTGACCCACAACTATAGGTCGGTAACTTACAAAATCGAAGACATCAAAAAAACGATATCAACAAAAATCTCCTCAGATGGACACTACACATTGAAATTCTTCGGTGGTGGTGGACATATTGTCGCTATATATAAATTTCCCAATTGTAATTTTCTTTTCATGGATCCAAATACGGGGGTCTGGCATTGTACATCCAATGACGCACTTGACTCACTACTTGAGAGTCAGATAGATGGCTTATACCGCATATATACTAAAGCAGAACTCGATTATGTCCTATCACACAGCGATCCGGTAATTGCGGTTTAATTAAATATTGCAATAAAACCAAAGGACCTCCCATGTCTCTCCTCGTCACCAACGGCGCACTCTGCCGCTGCAGCTTCGGGGTCGCACCGTGTCCGCTGACGGTGTTGCCGAAAAACCGGGTCACCTGCGGCACGCCGGCGGCCACTATCATGGACAACGTCCCGTTCGTCAACCTGGCCTCGTTCGGCATGTGCCAGAGCCTTGCCAACCCGACCGTCGCCGCAGCCACCGCCGCCGCCCTGGGGGTCCTTACCCCCATGCCCTGCGTGCCGGTCCTGCCCGCGCCGTGGACGCCCGGCTCGCCGACCGTCCTTATCGGCACCATGCCGGCCCTGAACGACAAGTCCATCCTCATGTGCGCCTGGGCCGGCGTCATAAAGATTGCCGTGCCTGGACAAGTCACCTGCATGGTTCCATAATCATAGGGAACAGCCTTTACCTCATTTTCACGGGGTTTTTCCATGGTGCACATGACGACACCGCCGCGACGCCCCACCGCCCGCAGTGGGCCGCTCTTCTTCGCCCTGGTTCTCCTCGCCGGCGTCTGGGTGCCCCGGTCCGCCCCGGCAACCGACTTCCTGCTTGGCGACACCGTCAGGGCCGGCATCTATGTCGACCCGCCCGTCACGATCAGCGAAAGCTACGGCGGCTATTCGGGCCTTGGGGTGGAACTGTGGGAAATTGTCGCGAAGCGGATGCGGCTCAATACCGAGTACGTCGTTTTCGACACCTTCAACGACATGTTGCAGGCCTGCGGCAACGGCGACATCGACATCGTCATCCATATCGTCGGGGTGAGTTCGAAGCGCGCCTCCTACCTTTGGTACTCGTTCCCGTGGCACATGACGTCGGCGCGGATCATGACGCTCGAATCCAAGACCAGCAGCTTTTGGGACGAATTCCAGCGCTTCCACCATTTCCGCGCCTATACCATCTTCGGCATTATTTTCACGGTCATGGTCGTGGCCATGACCCTCCTTCGCCGCAAGCTGGAAAAGGATTTTCCTCCCGACTGGAAAACCGGCATAACCCTGTGCATGCGCGACGTCGTCAAGGCGCTGCGCTCGGGCAAACTCAACCAGACACAACTCGGCTGGTTCGGCTGCCTGCTGTCTGTGTTGTGGATGATTTTCGGCGTCACCGCCTCGGCCTACTTCACCTCCAGCATAGCCAGCGCCATGAGTTCCTCCACCATCCAGCGCCGCGACCTCACCGGCCTGGCGCAACTCACCGGCAAAACTATCGCCGTCGTGACGGGCGACGCCAACCAGCAGTTGCTGGACGATCTCGGCATGCGGACCGTCCATTACGACACCCTCGACACATGCGTCCAGGCCCTTCTGGCCGGCGAAGTCGATGCGGTGGTCAACACCGGATCGTCTTTGGAGTGGTACGACCGCGCCCATCCCGAACTGCCGATACGGGTGGTGGGCGATTCGTTCAATCCCATGCCCTGCGGCTTCGCCACCTCGCGCGAAAACGTCGCCTTTATGGACAAGGTCTCGGTGGAACTCATTTGGCTCTACGAAACGGGGAAGATTGAAGAGCTTCGTTCCCGCTATATATCGGGGAGATAGCCGTGGCTGACTGGATAAAACGGACCGCGCTGTCGGCTGTCCTGCTTGCCGCCCTGTGCCACGCTCCCGCCCACGCGGGCGACGTCGCCGCTCCTGCTACGCCGGGCCGGGTGGTCCGGGTCGGGCATTTCACCCTGCCGCCGTTCGTGATGCCGAACGGTGCCGGCGGGTACCGGGGGTTTGCCATAGAAATATGGCGCGAAGTCGCCGAACGGCTCGGCCTCGAAGTGGAGTACACCCCCTACGAAACGGTGGGCGAAATGTTTACCGCGGTTGTGGAGGGGCGCGAGGACGTCGCGGTCACGGCCTTGACCATCACCACCGAGCGGGCGCGATGGTGCCGGTTTTCCTTTCCCTGGTACGAATCGGGCATGACCATCATGACCAGGGACGACGAGCGCAGCATTTGGTACGAACTTCGGCAAAACCGCTATATCCGTTCCTATGCGCTGTTCGTCATCGTGCTGTGCGTTCTCTCCTTTCTCATGACCCTGGTCCGCCGCGAGCGGGACGACGAATTCCCGAACAACTGGCTGGACGGCTTTTTTCTCAGTCTGTTCAACCTGATGGTGTTGCTGCGCGAGGGAAGCCTCACCATCAAGTACCGGACCTGGAAAAGCAACCTCCTGTCGGTGATGTGGACCCTGTTCGGCGTGGCGGCGGTGGCCTATGTCACCTCCACCCTCACGGCGGCCATGATGGCGGTGTCCCGGGACGATGGCGGCATCACCAGCGTCCGCGACCTGGTCGACATCACGGTCGGCGCGCTGGACGGCGGCGCGGCCAGGCGCTACCTCACCGCGCTCCAGATTCAGACCGTCCCGGTCAAGAACCTCGACGAAGCCGGCGCACTCCTGCAGGCCGGGTCGATTGAAGCCTTTGTCGGCGACGCGCCGGTCCTGAAATACTGGATAAGCCTCAATCCCGACAGGAATCTCAAGCTGACCGGCGATACGTTCCATCCCGAAAAATTCGGCTTCGCCATCGCCCCCGACCAGGCCGATTTGGCAGAGGACATTACCCTGGAATTGATCACCCTCCACGACGACGGCACGCTGGAACGGATAGCCAGGCAGTACTCGCTCGAATACACCGGCGGGACGGTGCGGTAGGGCGAATCGCTTGAACGCAGGCGCGGCTGGTGGTATCCTTTTCCTGCGGGTGCGGGCAAAATCCTATGGTCCATGCGCCATAAAGGAGAAGGCATGAAAATCGGCGACCAGGCCCCGGACTACGAACTACCGAATCAGGACGGCGTCATGGTGCGGCTTTCGGCGCTCGCGCCGGGCAAATCGCTGGTGGTTTTCTTCTATCCTAAGAGTCTATCCCGTTATCAAGTCATACGGTTGAAGTTGTAGTTATCAATGGC